>NZ_CAXTNP010000177.1:0-16896 GCF_964245575.1 uncultured Nostoc sp.
CTCCATTTCCTCTCCCCTTGACAAATCCTGCTTTTCCTTAACTTGTCACGAATCGACTGTAAGTTTGTCTGGTGAAGTTCAGTTGAGCTAATGGTGCGACAAAAATTCTTTTGAGTGGAGCGAACGATTATTCTTTATGAGTTTTTATATTTTGTTAGTAATTGCCCGACCTTATGATTGCAATCCTCAACCCCAAAAGTCCCCTTTGTCAATACCCCCTACCTGAATCCTTAGGGAGCAACGCGATTTTCTGAAGTCGGACAAAAAACGAGCGATGCCAAAGGCGGGCTACGCCTACGCTAAACACTAACTTCAGTAGATTAGGAAAATAAATACTTTCATATCAATTAGAATCTAAGTAATACTTAGAAAAAATTGTCTTCATGGTTGTGTAGTTTTATTAAGGGAACAAAAAAGTGTAGGATGCCCTTTGAGTAACGGTTTTGATGTTTAATATCAAAACAGGGAGTTTGCCGTCACTCATGAACAAAAACATACATTCAGGTTTAGATTTAAGCAAATCATTGTCAGAGTTTAAAGAAAAAGTTACGAAACTTTTAGAAATAACAAATATTAGTGAATGGTCTGGACAGACTTTTAAAGATAGAGAAGAAGAAATTAGAAAGACCGCATTAACTGTCTTCAGGAGAATGTGTAGCAATTTTATTAAATAAACTGTCTCACTCCCAAGATGCTTTAGATACAGCAATTGCTCAAACAAAAAGTTGTGAAAATCAAAAGTTTAGAAAATATGGTAATTATCAACGGCAGATATTAACAGTTGGAAATGTACTAGTAACTCTCTCAATTCCTTATGTAGTTGAACGTAACAATCAATCGCATCAAAAAGGAAAATATTTAAAGTTAGGATTTTGCCCCTTTCTCAGATGGTTAGGAATATCAGAAGGATTCACACCTTATGTTTGGGCAACAATCACGAAATATGGTGCAATTGCGATGTCAATGGATAGCTGGAAGTTGGGACAATTTTTGTAACTCTATTTTTAATTCTTTCCTTAACCCCAGCAGTGTTTAAACAATTTTATACTTAAATTTTACCTCGTGAATTTATTTGTCTTAATTAAAACTAAGTATTAAAATTTGATTATTACTAAATTAACTGTTAACAATCTTTTTGAGATAAATCATCAAGATTAATTGTCGTCTTCTTCAGTAAATTCCATGTTAATAAAATAACGTTCTACTTAAATGCATGTTTTAGCGTAGGCGTAGCCCGCCGTAGGCATCGCTCGTTTTTTGCCCGACTTCAGAAAATCGCGTTGCTCCCAATCCTTACTATAATTGATAAATCTTCCAACAATCACATCCACATCACCACACCTGCACTTTAGTTACAAACATTACTTATATCCCGTCTCAGTATTTTTTCATGAATGATTCCGGATTGCTATATATTAGTTAGTACCAGTAAAAAAACTGTCATAGTTGCAGTCAGGTCAGCAATCACCTAAGAAATATATTAAGAAGAGTGATCTAAGAATCTCCTTGTAGTAAAGTATTAAATGTTACTATCAACATAAATATTTTTCTATCATAATCAACGGCAAAAAGCGGGAGCTATACTTTTGATACGTTTGCCCTGGTAGTTATGGTTAAAATTGTTAGGTATTATGTTTAAAATAGCGGTATTGGTTTTTGTAGTGTTGTCTATGTTTTATACTCTGGTTTTAAAGGATTCTGACACATCTATGGTTTTTATGCTTGGAGCACTAGTTTGTACACTATTATTAATAAACAATAAACTGTCACCTAGAAATTAGTTTGCTTAAAGAAATATTTAATTAAAATGAGGGTCTAGAGATTTATTTAGTAATACGTTTGGGTTAAGGGCAATCGCGCTACTCATTGCAATCAAACAGCACCACATCCACACAAGCGATCCCCCACTGCGGATACTTCACGATCAACTTATTGATGGTATGCCAAAGGAGGATGGCTACAGCTTTATTCGTCCTCATGAAGAGTGTAATTAAAAGTGGTGGTTTTTGTCAGGCGATCGCCACAGAGTGATTTTGCTAACAAATATCCCAATTCCCATTAGCTCTCAAGACTCTCAGAGCCAGCATGGTCATGGCATTTTCTGGTTGCCACTAACAAGAAAGAAAGTTTAAGCCGTTCCTGAATCACATAGTGGTGAGCGCTCTCAATTTCACCTAAGCCAACCTGAGCCAATAGGTAAATCATTCTGGATGGCACTTTGATAATTAAACTGTCCTTTTTTTATCTAACTCCAGTCTCAGCATTTTTTTGTACCTTTTTCAACCCGTCGAACTTTTAAGAAAACGCAGTTTTCTTTCGCCCTTCAAGTAGGTGCGCCTTCGTTGGAGACTCATGCTAATTTACGCGAACACTCCTTTTTGTCCAAAGTCCAACTTAATAAATTTAACTGATATTTACAATTTGCGCGGCTTTTCTAAGGATGAGGTTTTTCTATAATTTTACTCGCAATACTGACAAAATCTCTCTGACTGGGGCTTTATCTGCTTCTAACTTCTCTATTTTCTCTAATAATCGTTTTGGGATATATTTACACTTTTTAATCAGGCGATCGCCATCTTTCCAAAACTCATAGTGATACCAAGCTTGGGGATAATCTTTGCCGTGAAGGGTGATGGTTTTCCACTGAATGGAGCCACTACCTAATCCTTTTTGTCGTCTAATTTTACTAGGGTTATTTTTACTGGGGGGTATTTCTAACTGCTCGACATCGTTACTAGGGCTATTTTCGATATCCCCCAGTAATGTGTTTTTACTAGGGCTAGGCACAACACCCAGTAATGTCAAAATTTCTCTAATTGGGCGCTTCTTGAACTCTGCTTCTTGAATATCCCCAAGTATTTGCTTGGGAATATACTTGGTCTTCTTTCTCCCTTTTTCCTGCCAATGATAATAAGCCTGAGGATAGTCCTTTCCACCCCTAGTAATGGTGCGCCAATGAATAGTGCCGTTACCCTCACCCCAATTTCTACGCTTTTTACTAGGGTTGTCTTTACTGGGGGATATCTCTATTTCTGAAGAGTTTTTACTAGGGCTATTATCAATACCCCCCAGTAAAAATTCCGACGCAGGAGGGGGATGATTTTGACAGCAGTTTGAGGACTCAGATATTACATGAGCGCAAATTCTGGATAATTCCATAGGACTTGTCAAAAAATACGGTTGCTGTACCTGTTTCACCGTGCCGTGCTTTAGCCATGATTAGCTCTAATATTCCTTGGTCTGTAGTGTCTGGGTTATAGTACTCATCCCGGTAAGCGAGAATAATATTGTCTGCCACCATTTCTAAAATTCCTGACTGGCTGAGGTCACTCATGATTGGGCGCTTATTCTGTCTGCCCTCAACTCCCCTAGAGATTTGCGACAGTGCTAGCACGGGTACATCCAGTTCAAGAGCCATTTTGTAAAGTCCCCTGGCCACATCTCCCAGTTCATAGCTGCGGTTCCCTCCAGAATCCTCTGCCATCATTTGCAGGTAATCAACTACAACTAACCCCAGTTTTCCCTGTTTGACCTTAATTTGACGGCATTCTGAGGCAATTTGTGAAACGGTGATGCCCCTTGAGTCATTCATATAAAGCGGCAGTTCCGAAGCAATACCGACGATTTTGGCAATGCTTGTAAATTCCCAGTCTGCTAGGGGTTTATTACCTGAGCGATGTCTGCGGATGCGATCGCTTTTTAGTGGCGTTAACTCTAAATGCTTATAAGCGTTGGTGACGCTAATTAAACTCCACAACCGATACTCCAATTGCTTTTTAGTCATCTCTAGTGAGAAGATGATAACGGGTAACTTGTGAAGTAGTATCATCTGGAGAGCCAGAAAACTGCCAATAAAAGACTTTCCCATTGACGGTCTGCCCCCAACAATGGTAAGAGTGCCACCTTCAAATCCCACCATTAACTTATCGAGTTGGGAAAGTCCTGTAGGGTAAATGGGGCTTTTAGACTTTAATTCCTCATAAGCAGCAAGATTAATCGTGCTGTTATGTTCAGTATTTGAGCAAAACTTTTGGTTAGAAAGTTGAAAGATTTTTTGTTCTGAGTGGTCAAGGATAACTGGTAGCTCAGTTTCTGTCTCGTAGCCCAGATGCACAATTTCATTGCCAGCCTTGATTAACTGACGGCGCAAATACTTGTCCATTACCAATCCTGCTAGAGCATCGATATTGACTGCTGATACGGTGCGGTCTACAAGTGTTGCTAATTTATTTCTACCACCAATACGGGCTAGCATTTCATGGTCAGCAAGCCAACTGGTAACCGTCAGCAAGTCGGTGGGTTTACTTTGACTGTAGAGCCTAAGAGCTGCTTGATAGATATCTTTATGGGCGCTGATGTAAAAAGCTTCTGGAATCAGCTGATCGCTCACTCTACCTATTGCTTCTGGGTCAAGCATAATTCCCCCCAAAATGGCCTCTTCTGCCTCAATATTTTGGGGTGGCAGGCGTAGTTTACCGCCGTAGGCATTGCTACCATCACCTTGGAAACTTAGTTGTTCAGTCATAAGCAACTTGAAATAATAGACTTGAGTTTGGCAAAGCTTCGATTGATTCATTTGTGTTGCCATACATGGACATAGCTTGCTGTCGTTGTTGCTCAAGTTCCTCTTGAAACTTTTTCATCTGATTGCCATGGCTACTTTGAGATTTCTTGGACTCGGCTTGTTGGCAGGTCACAAATTTTTTGTAATAAACTTCCCAGCGGTTCTGTCCGGCTTTAGTGGTGTGAGCTAACCAAGCCTCAATGTCGTTCACTGGCTGGCTGAGGTTCTTTGTTTTTTCCTCACAAAAATTTAAAAAATTCGCTCGCTCGGTTTCTGAGAGAGAGTCTATAAATTTTAAATAAGTCTTATTAATCTTAGGTATGCTGGAATCTTTATCTGGCAATACTTCTGGCTCGTGCTTGTTGCGTGGCGATCGCGCAAGTTGCGTCATGATCGCGCAAGTTGCGTCATGATCACCTAAGTTGCGGTCAGGCAACAAAGTTGTCTCATCGCAACTTGTTGCCTCATCGCAACTTGTTGCCTCATCACAACTTGTTGCCTCATCGCAACTTGTTGCCTCATCGCAACAGTGCAAGCCTTTGGTGAGAACGTGAACCTTAACCTTAAGAAGCTCCATATCGACAAATCCCTTTTCATCCAACGCTTTTAGGGCACGCCCTACAGTGCTGCGGTGAACTGGCTTTTCTGCGGTAGATAAATCCTTGGCAATCCTTGAGGGTGATACTTCCATTCCGGTGCTGTATGGGTCGAGAGTGCGAAGGTAGTAGAGTACATCCCTCTGTGCTGGGGTTAATTCCCGGCAGGCTCTTAGCCATTCTTCATGTTGAAGCGGGTAGAACTTCCCTTGAATCTTTGTGTCTGTCATAATATGGATAAAACGAGTTTTGCCCTTACCCGCATATGCAAGTAGAGCTAGTTTGTTGTAAAAGTCGCTAAAATTTCACAAAACTCTCACCCTAGCACTATTAAGCCAGTGTGATTTTTGCTAAATTGTATTTTCTAGACAGATTTGATAGTATTCAATAACTTGAAAAAAAGCAAGTAGTGGCAATATGGATAAACATCAAGAAATATTAATTACAGCAATTAGGGAAAGTTGCTTAACAGCAAGAGAGATTTCTGTTAGGGCTGGTGTCCACGAGAGTACTATTAGTAAGTTTCTTGATGGCAAAAACGACCTAAAAGCTGGTAATTACTTCAAAATCCTTCATGCCCTGCCAGAAAATTGTAGAATTCCAGCACTAGCGAGAATAGGAGTAGTTGAGTTAACGCCTATTCAACTAATTGAATCTGCCACACCTAAAGAAAAGGCTGAAATACTACAAGCGATCGCCGCTTGGGTATTACAGCCAGGGGCCATATCTGGGAAAAATACGGATACTACAGACCTGCAAGTAGCAGTATGATAGCCTGAGAAATTTTTTCATATACACTTAGAGCATGTTTGAAAAGTTTTTCGGAGTTAAAAATTATGCTAATCGCCTCACCATAATGCGTATTATGGCAAGATAAATAAAAGTCTCGGATGTTTCGAGCAATAACTCATAGTCTCTAATCAATTTATATTGCTCCAAACTCAGGTTGCTCTTGTATGCTTTACTTATGTCACTCTCTCGGTGCTGTTTATTATCTATTCACAGCGTATACCCAGAGAGCTTTTTTACAACCTGTTAGACTTTTCAAACAACCTCTAATGGCAAGTTGAACTTTATTCCTGGTTTTGACACCTATCTATATGGGCAATTTCCGTAAAGTCAAGCGGATGATGGGTTTAATGGGGGTAGATTACACATTGCTAGATAACAGCGATGTTTTGGACTCACCTAATACTTGTGAGTATCACATGTATGTCGGCGGTACAAATTTGTCAGACGCTATAGCTAGGGTTATTATTCTTGGGTAACAATCCATTTTCTACGGCTTGTATTAGTCGCCTATCAAGCATCTAAGCCCAAATGAATTTCTAAAACTGTATTAAATACTACTTTATACCAATTTAATTGGTATAAGTTTTCTGCTAGACAAATGCTCTGTTTATTGGAATTTGGGGCTTTTGAGCGAAAATAGCAGCCAAAAAGCAACCACCCGCAAAAATAATTGGCGCTTGGCAAGCAAATTAGCTATTTCTGTGATAGTCTTTTTATATGGGGAATCAAGACAGCGAAAGCACAGTTATGTCGTCAAAGAGAAATGATATAAACTCAAAGACCAGACTTTCGCCTTGGCAGATGCAATGTTTAAATCCGCTACGGCTTTTTGAAACCAACAGACAAAGCCAATGAAGCAGGATAGTGACCTCCGTAATAACTTGAAGTCGATTAGAACTCGCTTAGGCATGAGCCAACAAGATTTGGCTAACATCGCTAGTGTGACTCGTCAGACTATTAGTGGTGTAGAGTCGGGACAATATGCTCCCTCAGTTGCCATAACACTTCGCTTGGCCAAAGCGCTTGGCTGTCAAGTTGAGGATCTATTCTGGTTGGAGCGGGATTTACCTGAAATTGAAGCAGTTCTTGCCAAACCTATTCCTAATGGTCAGCAACTGCGAGTTAGCATGGCTCGTGTAGGAGGACAATGGATAGCTTATCCGTTGATTGGCAAAGATGCTTTTCGCCAAGATATGATTCCGGCTGACGGTGAAGCAGTTGCGGTGGACGGGTTCCCCGGCATAAGCAAACTGCTGTTAGCGCCAGCGGTAGCGAGGAACGAGCGTCACCCGAAGGGTAAAAGCACAAGCCTTACAGGGACAAATAAAGTTCGAGTCCGTCTTTTAGACGATAATCTCGACACACTTCACAACACGGTTGTGATTGCTGGTTGTGCCCCTGTGATTTCACTATGGGCAAGAGCCACCGAACGCTGGCATCCCCAACTGCGAGTCCAATATAACTTCGCCAATAGCATGGCTGCATTGCACAGTCTATGCCGAGGTGAGGCGCACATCGCTGGGATGCATCTGTATGATCCTGAGACTGGTGAGTATAATACTCCCTTTGTTCGAGATGTTTTGGCTGGAAGAGAAGCAGTTCTGATTACCCTTGGGGTCTGGGAGGAGGGACTTTTGTTGAAGTCAGGGAACCCGATGGGAATTAGAACAGTTACTGACTTAGTGGCAGGGGGAGCGACTATTGTCAACCGTGAAATAGGTTCTGGTAGTCGGATGCTTTTGGAACAAACACTTCAAAAAGAGCAGATATCGTTCGATGCTGTTCAGGGCTTTGACAATATACTCAAAAGTCACCAAGATGTTGCCCAAGCTGTAGTAGGAGGAGTTGCCGATGCAGGTATTAGCACGGCATCTATAGCTACCGCTTTTGGGCTGGGATTTATCCCTTTACATCAGTCACGATATGATTTGGTGATTCTCAAGGAATATATGGAAGAAGCACCAGTACAGCAGTTACTCAGTACTTTGGGACATCGGATGGTTCACTCACAATTTGAAATTCTCGGCGGTTACGATATCAGCAAAATTGGGGAAGTTGTAGCGACTGTTTAGAGTGGATTGCAATGGTTGGTTGTGTGGTTTAGGGAAAACTTGGCGTAAATTTAAATTGCTGCTGCAACCACTCTTTAGGTATGAGCAACCTTCAGGTGATTACAACAACTGATAATGCTGAATTCGTAATACTCGCTATTCGCGTAGCGTCTTGTAGAGAAGGCGAGAAGCAAGCTACGTAATGACCCTCTCTACGAGATGCTGCGCGAACGTGGACTGACTCTAAGCGAAGCTATGCCGTTAGCGTACTCCTACGGAGAAGCAAGCTAGCAAGAGCGTGTCGTAAACAAGCCTCTCGAACGCGAGTGCGTCTTCCCTTGGAAGAAGAGAAGGCTTTAGGCTGCGCTAACGTAATTTTTGAAATTCGGATTGAATCTGGGTTTCCAGCTTGGAAGGGAGTAACTTTCTTTTTTCCAATTGGTATTACTACCGCCAGAGAAATCATTTGAGTGAGGGTCTGGTAATACTTGCAATATTCCTTGAGTGATGTCTTATCGCTCTAACCATTAGTCAGAAAAAACAATGACTAATCACTAACGAAAACTGACCAAAACCTGAATATGTTGCTTCTTCGGACTCTTTTTGCTGTAGAGCGATCACCTCCAACGACGTTCTACATCTGGTCACTGCTGTAATTTTACAGCGCGATCGCCTCTGGTGGGCACTTTGTGCCAACCCCTGATAAACCGACAAACCCGCAAACAAACAATTACAGGATTAATCATCATGTCCGACGAAAAAATTAGACAGATTGCTTTTTACGGTAAAGGTGGTATTGGTAAATCTACTACTTCTCAAAATACCCTTGCTGCTATGGCAGAAGTGGGAAAACGCATCTTGATTGTCGGATGTGACCCCAAAGCTGACTCCACTCGTTTGATTTTACACTGTAAAGCTCAAACTACCGTGCTGCATTTAGCTGCTGAACGGGGCGCTGTCGAAGATATCGAACTTGAAGAAGTAGTTATCAATGGTTTCCGAGATATCAAATGCGTGGAATCTGGTGGACCTGAACCTGGTGTAGGTTGCGCCGGTCGCGGTATCATCACCGCCATCAACTTCTTGGAAGAAAACGGTGCTTACTCAGACGTAGATTTCGTATCCTACGACGTGTTGGGCGACGTTGTGTGTGGTGGTTTCGCCATGCCAATTCGTGAAGGTAAAGCCCAAGAAATCTACATCGTTACCTCTGGTGAAATGATGGCGATGTTTGCAGCTAATAACATCTCTCGCGGTGTTCTCAAGTACGCCCATACTGGTGGCGTGCGCTTGGGAGGTCTAATTTGTAACAGTCGTAATACTGATAGAGAAGACGAACTAATTAGTACATTGGCGGCGAGATTGAGTACACAGATGATTCACTTTGTTCCCCGCGACAACATCGTGCAACACGCAGAATTGCGCCGGATGACTGTCAACGAGTATGCACCTGATAGCAATCAAGCTAATCAATACCGGACATTAGCGGACAAGATTATCAACAATACAAATCTTGCCGTTCCTACACCGATTGAGATGGACGAGCTAGAAGATTTGTTGATTGAATTTGGTATTCTCGAAAGCGAAGAAAATGCTGCAAAACTGGTAGGTGCTGCCAACGCTCAAGCAGATGGCGAGAAGAAGCTAGAAGATGCCCAAGGTGAAGCACTAGAAGCTCTGAAAAAAGGAAATGTAGAAATAGTTTCCGGTAGTTAAAAGAAGTAAGGTTCTTGTTTAGACTCAGGTGCTAAATACAGAGTAAATATCAGGTGGGCAAAAATAGCCCACCCTCTCACCGAAACAGTTCTGAGTGCTGAGTAACATTAGCGGATAGCTAAAATTTAGTCCGTGCTGAGTAAAAAGTAAAATTAGACCGACTAAGCATCAAATTAGTTCTGAGTAGCGAATGCCTCGGCTGAAAGTAGGAAGATTCATTAGTACTACTTATTCATTACTTTTTACTCAGGACTCAGCACTCATCACTCCTAAAAAATCCTTTAAAATGGAGGTAATCGAATAGCCAATCTTAACTTTTGTTGGTTTAAACTTCACCGTGCTAACACTAATCTATCAAGGTCTACACAGCAACATTAATACTTTAATAGTCTAGTTGATGTTTTTGTTTTTTCCTTCTCTAACCTAGTTGATGTTTATGTTTTAGGGAATGAGAAAGAGAATTTTTCATTCCCTTTTATTCCATCCTTTAGATACAGGGTTAATAAATGAAAATCCTATGAAAGCTTTTGGAAATTCACTTAACACCTAGTAACTTCTACTTATTGTCACCAAACAAATGAATCCCACCCCAGGAAAAATTAACGATTCGCTTAGTAACTCCAATTCTGAAGATGCTCCTCAGCAGCAGAAACAAAAGAAAAAAAAGCCCTCCACACAATTACCCCAACCTGGAACTACTCAAGGGAGTTGCGCTTTTGATAGTGCAATGATTACCCTAGTACCAATCACTGATGCTGCTCATGTAGTTCACGGGCCAAGTGGCTGTGCTGCCAGTATTTGGGGAAGTTACAGCAGTCTCTCTTCTGGTTCGATGCTGTACAAAATACGCTTTACCAGCGACATCGATGAGAACGATATCATTTTCGGTGGAGCCAAAAAGCTGTACAAAGGCATTTTAGAATTAGCAAGACGCTACAAACCGGCGGCGGTATTTGTTTACTCCACTTGCATCACCGCCCTGATTGGGGATGACATTGAGGGAGTTTGCAAAGATGCCACCGAGAAAACAGGAATACCTACTATCCCTGTACATTGTCCTGGATTCATTGGGAACCAAAATTTGGGCAACCGTGTTGCTGGTGAAGCAATGCTAGAACACGTTATTGGAACAGCTGAACCAGAGACTAGTACACCTGATGACATCAACCTAATTGGCGAACATAACATCGCAGGTGCAATATGGAATGTTCTACCGTTATTGGAGAAATTAGGTATCAGAGTTTTAGCAAAAATTACAGGCGATGCTGTCTACAAAGAAGTTTGCTATGCTCATCGTGCCCAACTTAACGTCATACTCTCCTCCAAAGCACTTATCAACGTGGCAAAAGGGATGGAAAAAAAATATGGCATTCCCTATATTGAAGAATCTATCTATGGTATAGAGTCAATCAATCAATGTTTAAGGAATATTGCGGCAAAGTTAGGTAATTCTGATTTGCAGGAACGTACAGAAAAGTTAATTGTAGAAGAAACTGCTGCAATAGATGAAAAACTCGCTCTGTATATTACCCGATTACAAGGTAAGCGCATTATCCTTTCTATTGGAAGTTTCAAGAGTTGGTTGATTATCTTTGCTGCTAAGAAATTGGGGATGGAAGTTATTGCTATTCTTACTAAAGATAATACTGAGGAGGATAAAATTAGAGTCAAAAGTTTGTTGGATCGAGATGGCATAATTCTAGAACAAAATACTCCTGAAGAAATTTTACAGATAATTAACGAAAATCAAGCTGATATGTTAATTGCTGATAAACGCCATCAAGACACCTCTCTCACTGCTAGGATTCCATTTCTAGACATTAATCAAGAACGCAATCATCCTTATGCAGGCTATATAGGAATCTTAGAGGTAGCACGAGAAGTGTATGCCGCTTTTTACAACCCTGTGTGGGAGCAAGTATACCAGCCAGCCCCGTGGTCAGCAAAAAATTCTTCTGAGGAGGATATTTGATGGCGATTATTAGCGTTACGAGTACATCTGTTGCAGTTAATCCCCTGAAGCAAAGCCAAACTGTAGGTGCAGTTTTAGCCTTTTTGGGGTTGAAGGGAATCATGCCTTTATTACACGGTTCTCAAGGCTGTACTGCTTTGACTAAGGCGGTATTAGTACAACATTTTCGTCAGACGATTCCCCTTTCTAGTACAGCGATGACTGAAGTTGCAACCATTTTGGGTGGTGAGGAAAGAGTTGAAGAAGCAATTTTGACTTTAGTGCAGAGATCCAAACCAGAAATTATCGGTCTTTGTAGCACTGGACTTGTGGAAACCAGAGGTGATGATATGGGGCGCTTTGTCAAGGATATTCGCCACCGTCACCCAGAATTGGATTATTTACCAATTGTGCTTGTCTCTACACCAGATTTCAAAGGTACATTACAGGATGGCTTTGCTGGTGCAGTTGAAAGTATAGTCAGGGAAATTCCTCAAAAAAGCGACAAGCAAGACGCTTATCCCACACAAATCACTATTTTGGCGAGTTCTGCCTTCACACCAGGGGATGTACAGGAAATCAAAGAGATTGTTACCTCTTTTGGACTCGTACCTATTGTTGTACCTGACCTTTCTGGCTCATTAGATGGTCATATAGAAGATTCTTCTAGTGCGATTACAGCTAATGGCACAAATGCAGCACAGTTGCGCTCAATTGGCAGTTCTGTATTCACTTTGGCACTAGGTGATAGTATGCGGGCTGGGGCGCAAATTTTGGAGCAGAGATTTAATATACCTTATGAGGTATTTAATGAACTGACGGGACTAGCAGCAGTAGATAAATTTCTGCAAGCATTGGCGGATATCAGTGGTGTCAGCGTACCAGAGAAATACCGCCGTCAACGCCGTCAGTTACAACATGTAATGTTGGAGAATCACTTTTACTTTGGGTGCAAGCGAGTTTCTTTGGCGCTGGAACCAGATTTACTTTGGTCAACAGTTTCTTTTTTGCGATCGCTAGGAGTTCAGATTCATGCGGCGGTGACAACAACACGCTTTCCTCTATTAGAAAAACTTCCGATTCCTAGTGTTACTATTGGCGATTTGGAAGACTTTGAGCAATTGGCGGTTGGATCTGATTTGCTAATTACCAACTCTCATGGAGTTGCGATCGCTCAACGCTTAAAAATTCCTCTCTATCGTCAAGGGATTCCCATTTTTGACCGCTTAGATTATGGTCAGTTTACCAAAGTTGGCTATCGAGGTACTATGCAACTTTTATTTGATATTGGCAACGTGTTTTTAGAGCAAGAAACAAAGGTTAGGCATTAAACAGAACTAATAACTGTTCATTACACTATTACCAATAATATTGGTAATATGTAGCACAAGATACAATCTTGCCGATTAACTTCAGCTTTGATAGTTACTATCAAGTCGTATATTCTATCAAAAATATACCAACCAATGCTGAGTGGCTCATGCCTAGCTCCTACATTGACTAAAATTAAGTCTTTTACTGTTGATGAATCCACCACAGCTAAAAAAAACAACTGCCAAAGCGAGTCGTGTTATAAGAAAGCTTCGCCGACGTTTTGATTTCACACAATCTGCGATGCTTGGGTTGGGCGTAACTCTACGGGGAAGCAAGCTACCCGTTGGCAAAGCCTCTGTCTCCGACACGCTACACGAACATAGAGAAGCGTCTCTAAGAGTTGCCATCGCACCATCTTTGCTCACCTGGTTCGAGGTTATTGGCTATACAGTTTTATTAGAGCCAGATATTGTTTTGGGTAAGCATCAGATAGGGCGGAGTAGCTATAGTGATGTAGTTTTGTGTCAGCGCCTCCATAACGCTTTGCAGAAAATTAACCCGACAAAACCGGATCAGGCGATCGCCGCAGCTATCCATCAGGTTACTTGCACAGAGAGTTCCGACTTGCTGGAAAATAACCGTCGCTTTCACAAATTTTTGACCAATGGTGTGGAAGTTGAATATCTCTACAACGAAAAAATAGCTCATGACAAAGTGTGCCTCATTGATACGTCTAATCTACTGAACAATGATTGGTTAGCTATTCATCCCTTGACTGTAGTTGAGGGGAGTTATACTCACTGTCCTGATGTAGTTGTGTTTATCAACGGTTTACCCTTGGCAGTTATTACTTCGATTCAGTCAAGTGATGAACAGGCCACTTTCAAAGAAGGTTATCAGCGAATTCAGACCTACTGGCAACAAATACCAAAGCTGTTTTCCTACAATACATTCCTAGTTATTACTTATGGAAATCGGGCACGAGTCGGTACATTAACCTCAGACTGGCAGGAGTTTTTACCCTGGCGCACAATTGATGGAGAAGATTTTCCTGCCAAAGGCGCAACTGAACTAGAAGTGCTGATTCAAGGCATTTTTGACAAACGGCGTTTCCTAGAGCAAGTATTGCACTTGATAGTGTTTGAGGATAACGGAACCCGCATTAGTAAAAAATTGCTTCGCCAACCTTTTTGTACTATACAGTACCCTAAAAAATCTTTGTACTAAGGCTGGTAGGTGCTGAGTTATTAGTGATTAGTAGAAAAACTAAATCACAATTCAAAATTCCCAATTGTTACTTTCAGCATGAAAGTTATAACTATGAACACAAGTTGGTATGAACAAGAGCTAGTCAAAGAATTCAAAACGGTAATTGCTCATTCTTTCCCACAAGTCGAGGAATTGCTAAAACACTGTCATGTTAAACTCATCGAGTCTTATTGGGGAAGACCTCGTGTTCACTTTCTGCCATACTTCACAATTTATTGCCCTGACAATCTGATTGCTGCTGTCAAAGCCCAGATATCTATACTCAGAGAAGTAGCAGAATATGCAGGATTAATTGAGGTTGTCTGCCTAAATGCTACACATTTGCTGCGAGATCCGATGTCGAAGGTAAGGCAGACAGATCCTCGTTTGTGGTTAGAACTGCAATGGCTTGCAACACAAAAACAAGAACACTTGCTATGATTTCCCGACTTTGGGTGCAACTACGAAAATGCTTGTTGCGCCATCTTTGAGCAGATGGCGTGATTAAAACGCGCAGAATTATTGTATTTTTTTTGACTAATAATTCACAATCCCTAGTTATTTACTATGAATAAATCCCCCCTTCCGGCAGATGATTTGCCTCCAACTGGAGCACCTATACTTAACGAGTTATTCTACAGACAACTAGAAGAAGCTACTTGCAGGCGATTTTATCAAGCCTGCGGCCCAATAATGCGAGTTTTATTATCAAATTGTCACTGGTATTTCAAGATAAATACTAGTCCTCTGATGTTAGTCATTATCTGCTATGACATAGAAAGTTATCTGCATATCGTCGATGCTATTCCTCAGTTCATCAAAAAGTTAAAGCAGTTTTCTGACAAAGCCAAAATTCACCTTTTTCCACCAAATGATAAAGGAGAATCTTGGGAAATTGAGATTGAAGAAACATCAGATGATGAAGCCTAGTCAAACAGGTGAATAGGCGAAAATTTGGTATTAACCAAGGCAGTAGTATTTCACTTTTTTTAGTGCTTAATCCTTATAAGCTGTTCCACATTTAAATTGCATAATTAGGGCGGGCTTTTCAGCTAGGGCGGCCGCATCATGTCAATAAGAACAGTTTGTTCTCAATAAAATCTAAAATTTTCTCATTAAGCTTAGTTTATTGACGAAGATTTAGGCGATTGCTTTGAGGTTTGGAAAGTAAATCAAACGAGAAATGCTGATTTTGTCATTGGTTCTTAACGTTGGTTGTGATTAAGAGTAATTTAGATGCGTTTGCCCTGGCTTTTCAGCCCATTTCACAAAAATTATAAAAATTTTAGATATGCAAACTAGATATCGTTAAGCTCACTACTCCTTAAAATTAAGCGCAGAATATCTAAACGCACATACCAAGGAAGAAGGTAATAAATGTTGCAAGCAATGAAGTTTTAAGTGATATCCAGAGGGGCGATAAATCCAGTGTCATAGTTTTGTGGATAAGAACAGTGCTTATTAGGGCTGGTTTTAGTAGTGCGTTGAATTCTCAACCAGCTTTGTCAAAATAATTCCTAATTGATAATGCGTAATTCGTAATTGCAATCAGTGGAGCTTGAACTCTCCACTGATTGAAGATCACTAAATTAAAAATTTAGTGGGGGCTTGCTTGTACCCATTCTTTAATTACGAATTACGAATTAGGAATTATTTGGTTAACTACCAGCTACCGTAAATCCCTGTTTTTCAAATACAGTTTTGGCTTCATTGCCCGATAAAAATTGTACAAAATCCTTAGCGGCATCAAGATTTTTACTGCTTTTGAGAACCGCGATTGGATAAACGACGGAAGAATGGGTTTTTTCAGATGCAGTTGCTACAATTTTGACTTTTGGCGTGCTTTTGGCATCTGAGAGGTAGACGATCCCAGCGTCAGCATTGCCTGATTCTACGTAATTGAGAGCTTGACGAACGTCTTTGGCATAGACGGCTTTGCTTTTAATTTGGTCAAGAATCTTTAATGAAGTTAAGACTTGTTGAGCATATTGTCCAGCAGGGACACTTTTAGGTTCGCCTAGAGCAATTTTCTTAATGCGTGGTGAAGTTAAGTCTTTGAAATCAGCCACAGTTGTGGAATTTTGCGGTACTATCAACACCACTTGATTTTTCAGCAAGTCCTTGCGAGTCCCATCAACTAACAAACCTTTTTGCTGTAAAGCATCTATCTGTTTAGTTGCAGCTGAGATAAAAACGTCAACTCCTGCACCCTGTTCAATCTGTTGTTGCAAAGCGCCCGATGAACCAAAGTTGTAGCTCAGAGTAACATTTGGTTTTTCCTTACTGTAAAGAGGTTTGATTTCGTCCATTGCATCTCTGAGGCTAGCAGCTGCTGATATCGTCAAATTTGCTGTTTGGGCTGCTGGACTAGTAGTTGAAGATGAGTTAGGTGTAGTCGTTTGACTACAGCCGACGATTAGTAAAAACGAGATAAATACCCAACTCAGAAAAGCCAGGATTCGTTTGTTATTCATTGGCAATCTCTCAAGCATTTTTTCTTAATCAATTGATAATTTACCAATTTAGCGACCTAGTAACCAAAAAAACTGGTAAAAAATCACAGGTTATTACTCAGGACTGACTGCTACCAATAACTGTGCCGATATGAGTAGACATCTCCGAAAACAGTCAAAGCCTTTGTGTGGCTAGGCTATAGCCCATAAA
>NZ_CAXTNP010000178.1:0-16829 GCF_964245575.1 uncultured Nostoc sp.
ATTACGAGATGGCGCTCAACTTGAAGCCTCAACATTTGGACAAGGGAATGCAGGCACAATTAAAGTTAATGCTGCTGATTTTTTCACCATTTTTAGTAGCAGTTTAAATGTTAACAGTGGCTTGTTCGTTAACTCCCAAAGTACGACGGGTACTGCTGGAGATATTATCGTCACCTCACCTAGAGTTACTTTAGACAACGGTGGCAGACTTAACGCCCAATCTGCATCGGGTAACGGTGGCAACATCAACTTACAAACTGATTTACTCCTTCTGCGTCGTGGTGCTGAAATTTCTACCACCGCAGGCACAGACAAAACTGGTGGTAATGGTGGCAATATTAATATTGATGCCTCGTCGGGCTTCATTGTTGCTGTCCCAAGCGAAAATAGCGACATCAGTGCTAATGCTTACACAGGCAGTGGTGGAAGAGTAGATATTCAAGCCATTGGTATCTATGGCATTCAACCCCGCTCTAACCCAACTTCTCTTTCGGATATCACTGCTAGTTCTGAGTTTGGTGTAAGTGGCACCGTAGAACTTAACACGCCGGATATTGACCCTAACAGTGGCTTAGTTAACTTGCCAACCGTACCAGTTGATACCCAAGTAGCACAGACTTGTCAAGCTGGTGGAAATTTAGCTAAAAGCAGTTTTACAATCACTGGACGCGGCGGCTTACCACCTAACCCAGGTGAAGCTCTTAACACTGATGCAGTGAAAGTAGATTTGGTGAGTCTCAATTCAAACAGTGATAACCGCGATCGCTCCTTTATTCCCAGCAAAATAACTACCCCCGCACCAGAACGCATCATAGAAGCTACTGGTTTGGCGCTAAACGAAAAAGGGGAAGTCGTGCTGACAACAAATCTTCCCACCACTACGCCCCATAGTCCTTGGTTGAAGCCTGCATCTTGCAGAGCAAGTTAATATTAGAGACTTCAATGGGACTGCAATGCGATCGCATCGACTAACAATGCCATTGTATCGGCTGACAATGCGATTGTTTTGACTAACAATGCCATTGTATCGGCTGACAATGCGATTGTTTTGATTAACAATGCCATTGTATTGGGTGACAATGCCATTGTTTTGAGTAACAATGCCATTGTATTGGGTGACAATGCCATTGTATCGACTAACAATGCGATCGCATCGACTAACAATGTGACTTTTCACTTCATCTGGAAAAGCTAACGATTAACCTAACCCCCTAACCCCCTTCGCGACGCTCTAAGGGGGAAAATTCAAAGTCTCTCTCCTTAAAGGAAGAGAGAAATAGAAGTGAGGTTTTCCACATCCCGTGAAAAGTCAGATTGACTATGCGATCGCATCGATTTGCATAAATGAGCTTCGCTTGCTTCCCTTGCATATTCCTTCTTCACTACTCACTCTCTAAATTGCAGCACTCCACCTTTGGTTCAGTTGCAAAATCATTCAAACCAACAGCTTTCAACAGCGCCGTCCAAGAAGTATCTTGCGAATTGGTGCGACGCAGTTCACTAGCAGCACTCAGCGCTTCATACCAAATACCATTAGCCGCATAAAGGTTTACTTGCTGGCGTGGTGTTGCTTTTTCCAATTGAGTTTTCAAAGCAGGCTTTAGTTGCTCCCGTTTTACATAACCTTCAAGATTAGCAATAAGTTGGTTATCCTTCTGACAGTAGATATTAAGATACCATCGGTATTGCTTGCCAATCTCTAAAGGTGCTGCTTTTGATGGCAACCGAAGGTTTACTACTCCTGGTGTCCCCGTTAAAGAAGTTTTGTAAGTAGTCTGATGTTCTGCTTCATCTTCTAGGACAAACTCTCCAGATGCAAAGTCGGATGCATAAGGAACATAGAATAAGAAACTAGGATGCTCTGTGATCGTTGTTCCAAACACTAATTCTGAGTTTGAATAAACAGGTACTAAAGCTGTGAGCCGCTTTTGAGAAGAAATCAGGAGCTTATTTATATCCTGACCACAGCCACGGCTACCTGCTTCTGCTCGCTTACCTGGTTCCCCGATGTCTTTTGGTGGAGGCGGTGGTGGAGGCGGTGCTGCGAAAATCAATGATTGGTTTAATTGTCCGTTGGGATTTGCAGTCTGTGCCTGCACATCTATAGAGCTAAGGAATGTTAAACTAACGCCGAGGAAAATTTGAATCTTTTGCACAGATAACTTCATTTTTATTTATGCCTCAAGTTGTAGAAATCAGTTGTCGCTGCTTTGTTGTAAAAATAGATAAGTTGCCACTGTGCCGCCAGTAGCCACTAAAACCAAAGCTGACGGAACTAGGGGAACCCAAATCCCTTGGTAAAAGAAAATTAAGCAAAAAACGTATAAGACTCCAAGTACACCTCCTCCCGCCAGTACTAAATATAGTCTTGAGCGATCGCTTGGTGCGATCGCCACTGATCCGGCTACGCCAAACGCACCTCCAACCACTGACCAACTCCAAACCCACAAAACTTCGCCCCAAAAGGGCAAAACTGATATCAAAGGTCGCCCATCCATCACCGCACTCACTAGTTGACTCACCATTTGTGCTTGCAGAATCACCCCTGGTATTTCTTCGGCAGAAAAAGCCTGCCCAGTCATGTAGGGGGTAGGACTATAATCACGAAAGCTTTGGGCAGTAGTACCAATGAGAACAATTCGGTCTTTGACTTGTTCAGCGTTGACTTTACCCCTAAGAACATCTGTGAGTGTAACTGTAGGAGCAATTTCTAAAGGAGAATTTTGGAAAGAGCGGTAATTGAGCAATATTTGGTAGCCCCGTGTATCCGCTTGTTGATAGCCACCCATCTGAGCCTGCAACCGCTTAAAAACGACGTTGCCTAATTGCAAATCTCCATCAGTGTATTTGGCAGAAATGCCTTTTGCCTGCAAATAGTGGAATGCCAGTTGAGCATTAAGGGCGTAGCGTGCAGTACAAGGGGACGTTACGTCTGCTGGTTGCATTGCCAATAAATGACGACGCAGAACGTGGTCTGAGTCTGGGACAATATCACTAAATCCTTGGCGTTTTAACGGAACCCCCAAAGGAGGTGAAATTCCCGGACGGTCTTTTGTGAGTTCTTGAACTTTGCAAATTGCAAAAAGCTTGTCATCTATTTTCAACCTAGTCGCCAAAGAAGCTTGGTTGCGTTGTGATGACTGATCGTGATAAATATCTAAACCAATGGCTTTGGGTTGGAACTGTGCAAGTTTTTCCAAAAGTCGGGTTAGTGCTAAATCCGATAGCGACCCTCTTCTTTCCTTTTGTTCTGGTAACTGAAAATCTTCTTCGGTAACAGTGACTATCAACAGGCGCGGATCTTGCTTTTCTTGGGGACGCGATCGCATTAATTGATCGTAAGCTTGTAACTCCCATGTTTGCAATCCTCCCATTTGCCGGACTCCCAGCACGCTGATGGTGAGCATCACACTCATTAGCAATCCTTTTATGAGTAGGCTCTTAGATTTAATTCCAGGCTTTGGCCAAGTCATCGGTATGGCAGCAGGATTTTCACAAATTACTGGCAACCAAGTTGCCCCTGGAAATTTGTCCTCTAATCCTTGCAGCTTTTCTCTGGCAGTACGAACTGCAATATATAAAGATGCGCCTGAAGAAAAAGCTGCCAGAAAATGTTTTAAAAATGCTTGTGCCACAAGATCGGGCACAGGTTCCCGCATCACAATGATTTGGGGAATATGCAAATCTTGTAGTTCTCGCGCTAATCCCAATCCATCACAGGAGTTGAAAATCGCCAACTGTAACCCATTGGTGACGGCATTTCTCAGGGCATATTTCAGTCCTGCAATTGTTAAACTATCCTTGTCATTGATATAAATACGACCAGTCTCACCCTCGCTTTTACTATGACCAGCGAAAAATAAAATATTCCAAGATTGGTTCCACAGCTGATCGTTGATCTGATCGCGTTGGGGCTGTGTCAAAAAGGTTGTGGCAGCATTGGGCAATTTTTTTAGTAACTCGCAGTCTTTGTCTACATCAATACCAGCTTTATCGCCCAAAATCGCCAATATTTTGATTTTGTGTCTGTAGGTAGATGTCTGCAATCGAGTTACTTGTTCTGACTCTAGAACACTCAAAGCTACTTCGGCTTTGGTGTAGTCCTGATCAACCAAATCCCATAGATGCCAAGGAAGTTTCTCTAGCTGCATAGAAGCAGTGCGAATCAGCACTCGCACCTCCTCATTGGGCATTAAATGTTTATGCCATTTTTCCCGAATCCGCCGAAATGACTCTGACTCTAGCCAGTGATTTAAGTGCGATCGTAACTCACAAGCTTTGTTTTGACAGTCATCACGCCGTTGGGTAATAGAACCATCGTAAATAATTTTTTTGGCTTTGATGCGGCTATTTTCTAGATTACAATAAGTTGATCGCCATTCGTCAATTGCTTTAGCTATTTCTAGATTGGGAGGTAAGTGACCAGAGGTTTCTATGCTGGGGCGTTTGCCATCTTCTCCAATCTCCAGCGTCACCCGCACCCCTAACCCCAAATCGCCATCTAGCTTCAAAACAACTAACTTTCCCATTTGCAGCACCCCTATTGTTTTTCGCTTCAGATGAGAAAACTTTCTAGAACGCTAATATTCCCCAAGACCAATTTAATACTAAAACGTTCTCCCACGTCGCCACTAAACTGCAATTGAATACTCTTGTTAGTGCTTCTAGTTTGGGCTTCCATAATAGATTCTCCCTCTATTCCTTCAAAGTCAATTACCATCAGTTGGAGATTTGGTGGCAGATAAATTTCCCCACATATAGGATGCACTTCTATGATAATATCTATTTCCTGCTCCTTTTCTAAAATGAAGCCAACGACTAGAATTACAGATTGAATTATTTCTGTTTTTCCTAAATCAATCAGCTTACCCCTGCTAACAAAAGAATCATTAGCACCTCTTAGACTCCAATCTGGATTAGCTCTCTGATTATCAAAGAGACTTTCAATTTCTTGCCAACCAACCTCAAAAATATTTTCCAGCCATTGTTTGAATTTAACTAAAGTCTTGTTGGAAGTGAGCGATTGAGAAGCTAACTCAGCTTGCCTCACTTGAGTAAGTTCTTCTAAATACTCCAGTAGATTGTCCAAGGGTTGCAATTGGTTGATTGGTAACAAATCAGTTTGTACCTGCCTGACAAATCCCAACAGCGTCGCTTCTCGAAATGATTTCCTTATCTGCACAGCCACATAGCCAATTCGATTTGACTGTACTTCAGGTGGTACGTAAACAAATTCTGCATCTTCAAATACTGGGCGGCATTCTAACGATCCCAAGTTTTTTAGCGACAAATCAGCTACATCCATAAGTGTCTGCTGTACAGGCTTCCAACTATCGCTATTGTCTAAGTCTGTCTCAAATCCCATGTATTGTAGATAAGAATTTACGAAAAACACAGACAAAGTATTGAGATAAACTTGTTCAGCTTTTTTTTGCGTGGCTTGTCGCCTATATAACTCTTCTGCTCGATGTCTTCCATCGGGCGGTATAGGCGCTGTAAATTTTAGAGTATCTTCGATTTTATCCATATTTTTTTGCCCGGATGATTAAATATTATTAAATATTAAATACATATATCTTCTTGGAGTTTATCAGTAAACTTTTTCAGACATCGTTGGTAAAAACTATGTATAGATGAGATTCCAATACCCCATTCTGCCGAAATATCTTTCCAGGAAATCCCAGAATATCTTCTTTTAGCTATAGCTTTAAAATTTGCTTCTGGATGACCTTTTATGTGTTCTTTGGAAAAAATAAACTCTGGATCAGATTCTATATATTCTATTATTTGTTCAGATAAAGACATAGGTTGAGATTGAGATGATGGTATATTTTCTAGATGAGATTTTTCGAGATTTATTTCATTTCCTTTGCCGATAACTTTGGGGATAGCTTCTGGAAAAAAGCGTTTACTTAATAGCATATTTACCCAAGTCATAACTTCGCCGCGTTCTGAATCATACTTGTTAATATTTTTATCTTGACAAAGATAGAAAAATAAATTTTGTACTGCTTCATCATAAATATCTTCATAGAGTCGTTGAAATTGGCCCTTATAAGGATGAACAAGTCTACCCGACTGCCAAATGGCATTCATCAGCCGTGTTAAAGCTACCCGTTGTTCTTTGGTAGCGTGTGGGCATTGTTGAGCTTTGAGCGCTAATTCTTTAAGTTGTACATCTAGTTGTTTTCTCCAGTCGTTAGTCATAAAAGACCTCGAATTCAAACGCACCAACTTGCGAATCTGTATATATCTCATGTATTGATTGCGATTTTTACACCAACTAGCCACAATCGTTACAAAACTTTTCGCTCAGACATTAAAGAAATGTAGGCAAGTACAGTGTAAGCCTTGTTGCTATTCAAGGTAAGGCTGGAGAAAGAGTTAACTTCCAAGGAAATTATTTTCACATCATTGACCTGGCGTTGCAATCCTCGTCCCGCCGCAGACATCAGAACTTCGATGGAAGGCACAGATTGTATGAGTCACCTTGAAAGGGCTAGCCCCAAATCTCCAATTCTGTTTTTCCAATAATTATTCTCTATTTTGTGGCATAAATTTAGTGAATGCGAGTGATACGTATATAGCAGCATTGATCGCTAAGAAGTTCCTTATGAATAACTCCACCTATCAGCTAAACGATTTCGCTTTAACATTGCCGATTTCCCAATCCGCTCGCATAACTGCCCAGCAATTTGCTAACCAGCAGCCAAATTCTGAAAAAGCAGAGCAAGTTCGGCTGAATACCCTGGCTGTGTGGGTGGTGAATGACTACTTAGAAATGATGGATATTCCTACTGACCTCCAAGCTAGTGACAGCTGGAACCCCATCATGCGCCTCTGTGGGGATGTAGCTGACTTAGAGGTGCCCTCAATTGGTCGTCTGGAGTGTCGCCCTGTCCATCTGCATCAGCAGATATGTTCCATTCCTCCAGAAACCTGGGAAGAACGGGTGGGTTATTTAGTAGTTCAATTTGATGAATCGCTCCAAGAAGCGAGGCTGCTTGGTTTTATCCCTAGTGTCGAAACTGAAACGCTGCCTTTAGCGCAACTGCAACCATTGGAAGCGTTTATCGACCACCTGGGTCAACTGCGCCAATGCCCAGTTAGTCCACTGGTGAATTTAAGTCAATGGTTTGCTGGTATATTTGAGACAGGTTGGCAGACTATTGAATCCCTGTGGAACGTGCCGGAACTCAGACCAACTTATGCCTTTCGCAGTGTTGATACTGTGGAACTAAATGCCCTTAACCGACCAGAATCAATTACTAAACGTGCAAAACTGATTGATTTGGGTATCCAAATTCTCAACCAACCCGTCATGTTGATTGTGGAAATCAGCCCAGAAAAGGATCAGCAAACCAGTATTCATCTGCAATTGCACGCCACTGGGAATCACATCTACTTGCCACCAGGAGTTCATCTCACCGTTTTAGATAGTTCGGGAGAAATATTTCTAGAAGCTCAATCTAGAAAATTAGATAACTACATTCAGTTGCAGTTTCGCGGTGAACCTAGAGAGCAATTTAGCGTTAAGGTAGCTATAAATGATACTAGCATTACCGAACATTTTAGGATTTAAAACATATAGCTATCTTCCCTCTTTGTCGGTAACTTATTAAGTGGTAATTGGTTAATTAAAAATTAAAAATTCAAGCCGACTTTTGGGGATTTTGAAAAAAATCTGTAAATGCTTGTGGAGCTTGTTATTAGACATTAGAACAGGGCATGGTTTTGCACAGGGGGATAGCAACGGTCATGGGTAAGTTAGTGGTTCTGAAATTCGGAGAGGGTAGTTTTGAGCAAGGGTTTGCTGTCACCCTCGAAATTGGTGAAGAACACGAGCGTGCTGCAACAGAAATTACGGGGAGGCTACCTTCATTTCCCGAAATGCCGCTCTACTACAGTCATTGGCAGTCTAGTTATCGCCAGATAGGCAATCGTTATCGTCTCCATGCTGACAAAATGCAGGTGACAAATGTATCGATGGTTCAAGACTGCGAAAACGCTTCCCATATTTTGCGGGCACGCTTTAATACCTGGCTACGAGCAGAGGAGTTTCGCCCTTTGAGGGAAAAATGGTTAGAAAGATTGTCGTCCACCGAAGAAGTGCGGGTGATTTTGCAAACAGAAAATAACCAATTGCAGCTATTACCCTGGCATCTGTGGGATTTGTTAGAACGCTACCCTAATGCTGAAATCGCCCTTTCTTCGCCATCCTACGATCGCATTCACAAACCACGCACAAAAAATCAATTAGTCAACATTTTAGCAATTGTGGGCAATAGTCAGGGAATTGACACCCAGTCCGATCAAGCATTACTGCAACAGTGCAGTAATGCAGAGGTTACCTTTCTGGTAGAACCACAACGCAAGGATTTGACTGACCATCTTTGGGGAAAAAACTGGGATATTCTCTTTTTTGCTGGGCACAGTTCCAGTAAGAAAAATGGAGAAAGCGGACGAATTTACCTGAATAAAACTGATAGCCTCAGCATTAGCGAGTTAAAGTATGCTCTAAAAAAAGCCATTGAAAACGGCTTGCAACTAGCGATATTCAACTCCTGTGATGGATTGGGATTGGCGCGAGAACTGGCTGATTTGCAAATCCCTCAGATGATCGTTATGCGTGAACCTGTCCCAGACCAGGTTGCTAAGGAGTTCTTAAAGTATTTTCTCGAAGGTTTTGCTGGTGGTGAGTCTTTATATCAAGCGGTACGCCAAGGGCGGGAACGGTTGCAAGGACTTGAGGATAAATTTCCCTGTGCGACTTGGCTACCAATGATTTGCCAAAATCCCGCGCAGATGCCACCCACTTGGGATGAATTAAGGTCTACAGAAACTAAAGATACACGAAATTTAGTTTTGTCTACCAGACACAGATTTACGACAACTTTGTTATCTAGTTTGGCGATTACAGGCTTCGTTTGTGGGGCGAGATTGCTGGGATTGGTGGAAAATCCAGAGATTGCAGCCTATGACTTGATGATGCGATCGCGTCCTGTTGAGGCACTTGATTCCCGACTGCTGGTAATCACAATTGACGATGACGATCTGGCAATTCAAAGAAAAAATAACGAGGATTTAATTGGAGCTTCCATTTCCGAAAAATCTCTTAACAAACTCCTGACAAAACTAAATCAATACCAACCCCGTGCGATCGGCTTGGATATCTACCGTGATTTTAAAGCCAAACAACCAGATTTAATTACTCGTCTTCAAAAAACTCAGAACTTGATTGGCGTATGTAAAGGGAGCGATGGCACAGTAAATATCCCAGGAAATCAGCCGCCACCAGAAATCCCCACAACAAATCTGGGATTCAGTGACTTTATTCATGATCGTGATGGAGTTATCCGTCGGCATCTCCTGTTCATGAACCAAGAGGCGACATCGTTGTGTCCTGCTCCCTTTGCATTCAGTCTACAACTGGCCTCCCTCTATCTGCGCCCTTCAGGAATTGAACCAAAGTTCACACCTGAAGGGAATTTGCAGCTGGGTAAAACTATTTTTGAGAACTTAAAATCTCGTACTGGTGGCTATCAAAATATTGATGCCAATGGCGGTCAAATCTTACTCAATTACCGTTCCCCAAAACAAGTAGCCGAACAGGTGAAACTAACCCAATTTTTATCTAGTCCAATTAACCCAAGTGCGATCAAAGATAAAATTGTTTTGATTGGTGTGGTGGCAAAGGGTGATTCTCCAGACACCTGGCCTACACCCTATGGCGTTCCTTTAGATGAGCAAATGCCAGGAGTGATAGTACAAGCGCAGATGGTCAGCCAAATCCTCAGTGCAGTGCAGGATGGGCGACCGTTGCTGCGGGTTTGGTCATTGTGGGCTGAGGTGGCCTGGATTTGGGGCTGGTCTTTGATAGGGGGAGTCCTGGCTTGGCGAAAGCTTTCGTTACCTTGGTTGGCATTGGCAGTTATTATTACTTTTAGTGTTCTATATTTAGTTTGCTTTGGTCTGTTAATTTCGGGTGCTTGGGTGCCTTTTGTCCCTTCGGCTTTGTCGTTGGTTGTCACGGTTGGCTTGATGTCAATTTATAATTCAACAACAAAAGTTCGGGTGGCTAGTGGGGAATAAGGCAATCCGCTTAGTTAAGAAAATTTATCTGTTAAGGCAGGCAGGGCAGAAGAATCTGATAATTGTATTGGACAGAAGAATTTGGATAATTTAATTTTTGGAGTTGACTAGGGAATGGGGAAAGATTTTTTATAAAATTTTTGGATAACCAGTAGATAATTCTATAAGGTTTGCATACTTAAGGGAAGGTTTTTATGAAGTCAAATTCACAACAGATAAAACTGTTTTTAGTAGTAGCTTTTAGCTGCACCAGTTTACTAGTTAGCCTGACTCCAGTACTGGCAAAACCAACTGTTGGTTCTTCACCTAGCGATGCCTACGGCGGGCTACGCCTACGCCCTAGTGCTAAAACGAACTTTGCTCAAGCCACAGCCTTTAATCAACCCTCACTTCCATCTGGCCCCCCTCCTGGAGGTCGCGTTCGCGGTGGAGCGAAGCGTGACGGCGGGGATGTATGTCCACTTCCTATTACTAAAACTGACCTGACTGCTTTAGTACCCTTTGAGGAAGCTAACTCAGTGATTAATGTCTGGGGACAGACAACGGTAGAACACCCAAGTTGGTTTTTCTATGTGCCGTATACCAAAGATTTGCCCTATGCAGTTAAATTCGTGCTGCAAGATCAGGGCTTGAACGAGATTTACCAAGAAGCGATCGCTCTACCAGATAAACCAGGAGTCATCCGCGTTTCTCTGCCTACAACTGCTCCTGCCTTGGCACTAAACAAACAATATCGCTGGTTTTTAACCGTTAACTGTGACAACCAAGAAAATTCTCCCCCGACTTTTGTCGAAGGAGTAATACAACGAATCGAACTCAAACCAGCCGCTCTTAAACAGCTAGAAACCACAGAACCTCTAAAGCGCTATGCTATCTATGCCCAAAATGGGATATGGTACGAGGCACTGACGACACTGGCCCAACTGCGCGATCAAAATCCTAAAGATACAACACTACAAGCAGAGTGGCGGAATTTGTTAAGCAGCATCCGCTTAGATGATATTGCAGCAGAACCGATTATTTCGGCAAAACCTTAGACCAAAAAACACATTCCCAAAACAACTAAGCAGCTAGCCATAATTAAATATAAAATCAAATCCTAGTTGGTAGTGAGCGGTAAATCGACCACTACCAACTAGGATTTTCAGAAATCTAAAATCTAAAAGTAAAAGGGACTGGGGACTGGGGATAAGGGATTAGGGATTGGGTGCCAAATCGAAAAATTATGGTGGTTGCTCTTACCCACCACCAAATTTTAAAAAACTTTTTCCCAGTGCCCAGTACCCAGTCCCCAGTCCCTTTTAATCTTCTTTTCGCAAGATATCATCATCAATCCGTCGCTCCCGATTAATATCGGGATTTTCTGCTGTCCAATTATCATCTGCTCCAAGAGAGTTAGGAACCATCACAAGCTCAGTTTCTTTTGTATGGTTATTCCCCCATTCATCCAAAACATCTTTGATCAGTACTTCTTGCAACCAAATCTTAGCGACAACAGTCAGGGGTAGGGCCAGAAATAATCCTAAAAAGCCGAAGAAAGTGACGAAAAATAGTTGGGCAATTAAGGTGATAGCAGGTAGCAACGAAACTTGATGCGCCATGACAACGGGCGTGATGAAATTACTCTCAGCCTGTTGAATAAAAAAGTAGAGTATTAAGACAGCGATCGCTTTCCAAGGTTCATCCAAGAAGGCGATCGCCATTGCTGGTATTACACTCATCGTTGGCCCCAGATTGGGAATCAAGTTAAAAAATCCCGCTAAAACCGCTAAAGCTAGTGCTGCCTTGACATGCAAAATTAATAAGCCAACGAAACTCATCAGCCCTACTACACAGATGGCAATGAAAGCACCTGTAATCCATCCCTCCAAGGAGACTTCACATTTATCTAAAATCCCATCTACCCGCCGCCGATAAAATGAGGGGAAAAGCCGCACAAATACTTTGCGGTAAGCCACAGGGTCGGCTAAAATCATTCCTGTTAAAACCAACACTAGCAAAATCTTGAGGACAACTTCCAAAGAGCCAGATACAAAAGCGAAGGAGTTTCCCAATACTCGATTGACGAAGGGCTGTACTTGTTGAATAAGGCTATTGACATCTGGGATGTAAGGAATCAACTGGTCAGGAATACGAGTTCTCAGGGCGTCAAGCCAACTATTAAAGCGCCCAAACCCTTTAGGAACTTGATAGGTTAGTTCTTGAAATTGCTGGGCAAATGGCGGCACAATTAGCCAGAAAAAACCCACTACACCTGCAAAAAAGATAGCTACTGCAAGAAGGACGGCAAATCCACGCTTCATGCCAAAGCGTTGGAAGCGTTTCGCTAGCCGATTTAAGGTGGTGGCTAACACAACTGCGGCAAACATCAGCAAAAGCACTTCCCGAATTTGCCACAGGATGTATAAAGAAAGAAGTATGGCGATTAAGCCGATCCATTGACCGAGTTTCACAGGCTGACTTCCAACAGTTGGCGAGATGCAATTTTTTTCTAATTCAGTTAGGTTAGCCGATTTTAGTCACTTGTGCGTAAATGCTCCCGAGTTAATTTTGTTTCTGTGCTTGGAATCGCCACAGTAGCGCGATCGCTATTATCACAATCGGCAACAATATTATAATCAGCGCGTTGGTTGCTGTCGCCGGAATTGATAGACTTGGCCCTGCATACTTAATCAATACCGATAACAAAGCCGAGAGTAAAAGCAGTTTCAGAACCAATCCTAGTTGATTTTCCATAAAAGTACGGCAATACAAATTTTTGTGGTACAGACGAGTTTGGGCTGTACCGCCCAGTTTCTACAATAAACCTACAGATACAATCCTTTGCAACTTTGTTTGGGAAATGCGTTTGCTTTTTTACGTCAAACTCAACCACCCAAAAACTTGTTCCACAGTTAGTTCCAATTCGATACCGTCAAGGATGGGTAATTTATCAACACCTTCGTATAATTCCACTCGTTGTCCAGGAAAAATCCCCAGCACACTTTCGTCTTCTGGGTTGATTAACCAGCCAAGTTCAGTACCATTGCGTGAACAATGCAATAATTTACTCAACACTTTTTTTAACCTTTGGTCTGGGGAAAGAATCTCAATTGCCCAGTCGGGATGAATTTCAAAGCGGTTAGCAATTCTGCCAGTTGAAGTTTTAGGAATTCTATCCCAGCGAAACACAGACACATCAGGGACGATAGAAGCACCGCCAAAGGTACAACGCAGTTCTGAGAAAGCGTAAGCAATTTTTTGGCTTTCAGTTACGTTATTAATGACATTGCAAAATTTAGCCTGTAGTCGGCTATGTTCACCTTGAGGCATTGGTTTTTGAATGATTTCCCTGTTGATAAAATCTGATGCTGGTTCAGTTTCTGGCAGTTTAAGGAACTCTTCTAAAGTTAGTTGGGATTGACTGGCAATAGTCATAAGTGAGTGAAATAGAGGGGATGGTTTAATTATGGGCAAACTCGCAAAGCGCCTGCTGGAGGCAGAATATAGTTTAAATCTTACTAATTGGCACTAAAATATAAATTCCACTTAAGATAAGCAGAACCAAAGTAATAATTAAACCGGATCGTATAGACAAAGGATTTAAAATTACTAATAACCATACGAAAGCCACTTCAACTATAGTTCCTCCAAAAACATTCAAAATATGTTTAGCTAGATAAAAGAAAAAACTAGTAGGAGATGCCATCTTCACATAGCTTATTAAATCTCCACTTGACTTAAGTAAAATCAAATTTAGTCCCAGAATTCCTATCGTTGACAGTACAGAAACAATGAGTTTAACTAATCGAATTTGAAGTCTCATATTTTTTGATCAACTCAACCCATCTTTACTTGCAGTACCAAAGAGCGATCGCTGTGGTTGCTATGTAGGAAATGCTGTTAGCCAGTAGGTGTATTATTGTTTTAGCGTAACGCACCATTAACAATAGCGATCGCCTACTCTTAAAGCTTGCTACGCCTCGCATTCTTCGTTTCTGACAGGTGCTAGAAATTATATTTTTGGGAAACCTATGAGGCGATTAACTTGGACGGATACATCACCAAAGGCTAGGGGGACAATAATACCTGTGGTTAATGTCAGTTCAGTTGTGTATTGCCCATTTTTTAAGTCTCGAAATACTTGCAACTGAGAATTTTTAAGATTGACAACCCAATATTCAGCAATGCCTGCTTCTGCATAGATGTCTTTTTTCTCACCTAAATCTTTGCTCAAGGTGGACTTAGAAAATTCAATAATCCAGAAAATATCTTCAGGGTAGGGATGGTGTTCTAGGTAAACTTCACCTAAAGGTTTGACAATAGCAACATCAGGGACGGGTTCTGAGTTGTTGGGTAGGGTGATGGGTTTGGCATCGCGGATTTTTGCGCGTTCACCAAGCAGTGTGCGGAGATAATCAGCTGCTTCAGTATTGTAGTAGGCTGGTGGTTCTCGTTCTGGGGGCATAACTATGAGGTCGCCGCGCAATAGTTCAATGGGTTGGTCATCAAAAATCCCTGCTTCTATTGCTCGGTGATAGCGTTCAATTGTCCATTTATAGGTAGTTACCGTCATAGCCTTTTCTACCGTTTCGACAATAACTTTAGTTTGATTTTAGTTGATTGCTAAGTTACAAAGATTTTGGCAGAGAGTGCGATCGCTAACTAACAAACATTTTTGCCTTGCTAGGTCAGTAGAAGGTGTTATCGTTTTAGCGTAACGCACCATCAAAAACTCAGGGTGCGTTACGCTACCCTCTGGGAACGCTAAAAGCGAACGGCATAACACACCCTACTCCTACTACTAATTACTTCTCTATTTCCCATTCTCCACTGACGAGATACAGTTGTAAAATTATATATCCTCCAGTCAAGAGCATTGTGATGTTTAGGCATCTACTACCCATACTAATTATTACAGCAATTCTAAGTAGCTTTTTGAATCTGACAGCCTCTACTGCTTTTGCACAACAGATATATGAACCAACAACTGAGTCGCTATCAAAGCATGAAGTTCCAGAGTGGTTTAAAGATGCTAAACTCGGCATTTTCATTCACTGGGGCGTGTACTCCGTACCTGGTTGGACACCACTGACTGGTGAACTGAACAAGGTAGTTGCAGAACGCGGTTGGGAATATTGGTTCCAGCACAACCCTTATGCTGAATGGTACTACAACTCCATGAAACTTGAGGGCAGCGACACTTATAACTATCACCGTGCGACTTACGGTGAAAATTTCACCTATGACGACTTCATCCCCACCTTCAACGCAGCCATCACAAAGTGGAATCCATCCGAATGGGCAAAACTGTTTTCTCAAGTAGGTGCGCGGTACGTTGTGCTGACGACCAAACATCATGATGGCTTCCTGTTATGGCCTAGCAAAACCACAAACCAGTCAGGACGAGTGGCGGCGCAGGATCTTGTAGGCGAACTGACACAAGCCGTTCGTAAACAAGGTATGCGTATGGGTCTGTACTACTCCGGCGGTATTGATTGGTCACAACAAGATACAACGGTGACAGATTTTAACACGTTGCTCGCAGCCATTATCCAAGACAAAGCTTACGCTGAATATGCTAACGCTCACTGGCGCGAACTCATTGACCGCTATCAGCCGTCTATCTTATGGAATGACCTTGGCTACCCTGTTGGTCAGGCGAACGAGATTATGGCTTACTTTTACAATCATGTACCTAACGGTATCGTTAATGACCGCTTTGATTTAAATGGGCAATTCGGTTTACACTTCGACTTCTCCACACCTGAATACAGTCAACTCAAACAAATCGAACCAAAGAAATGGGAAAGCACAAGGGGTTTAGGTTACTCGTTTGGTTACAACCAAAATGATACCGACTTGAATATGATTTCAGTAGATGAACTGGTTGACTCATTCGTTGACATTGTTAGTAAAAACGGCAACTTACTGCTCAACATTGGCCCAAATGCCGATGGTTCAATCTCCAAACTGCAAATTGAACGGTTACTCGGCTTAGGCAAATGGCTAGATGTAAATGGTGAAGCCATCTTTGGTTCGCGCTATTGGATACGCTCAGAAGATGTATCCACTCAAGGCATCCAAGTGCGCTACACCACAAATAAAGGTAATTTGTATGCTGTCTTGCTTGATACTCCTATGAATCAGACGCTGACAATCCCAGGGCTAATTCTGCCGAAAAATGCAAAGATTACAATGCTAGGGGCAAAAGGTAAACTTGAGTGGCAACAGTACGGACAGAATTTATTTGTCACGTTACCGGATATGTGTGTAGGGAAAAAATCACCAGCCTACACGTTGAAAATCAGCCAGATACCTCTTTCCTGAAGCTCGGATAGTAACATTAACAAGATTGCGATCGCGAAACATTCACCCTTGATTCTAATTTGTAACGCTAATTCACCAATTAGCACTCAAGAGAAAAAGCTGATCAAACTGTAACCAAAGGTAAAGGCTACGATCGCACCCATGAAGACACTGCCATAGAGCGTACGATTGCAAAAAGGGACTAAAGCCGAATGGCGAACGCCCTGTTATTAACCTCTGTTGGCGCAGAAAGTTTTTAAAGTTTGTTGTCTAGGAGTATCAAAGACTCGTCAACGGAGTTCTGAGGTGAATAAACCGAATTCAAAAACTCGTTAACGAGTATCAAAGGTGGATTCATCCAGTTCCAAGACTCATTAATGAAGCTCAAACACTCATTAAAGGAGTTCCAAGACTCATTAAAGGAGTTCCAAGACTCATTAAAGGAGTTC
>NZ_CAXTNP010000179.1:0-16789 GCF_964245575.1 uncultured Nostoc sp.
AGTCGTTCATTGAATTTGGGCAGTTGTTCATTGAATTTGGGAGATTGTTGGAGCGCAGACTTTTGGGCGCAGGCGATCACTCATCACGCTTGTTCTTCATCCGCCCAACGCGATGTCTGTTGACTAATCAACCAAAGATTAACATGGCGATCGCTTCTCACTACTTCAACTCTCGGACTTGTGCCACAGTTAAACTCGTTTTCTGAGCGATTGTTTCCTCATCTAATAAATCCAGTAGCGATCGCTTGCTGATTTGAGTGATCTTGCAGACAATGGCTATCGCTTCCGTGTTTAATAAAATTAGGACTTACGCACGCTCTACGAATTCAACTCTTGGAGACACTGTGCGAAGGCGTTCTTGGCGTCTTGGCGGTTCGATAAATTAAGCTTTTCGGCGATTTTTGCGTAAGTCCTGAAAATGTAAACTGACAAGTGAGATGTTACGAGGGTGAAAGGCGATCGCTCATCGCGCTTTTTCTTCATACGCCCAAGGCGATGCCTACTGCAACTCAAAGCGGGAACGCCTCAAATCAAACCCCAAAATCCGAGTGCGATTTTCGGCGTTGCATAATTGCAGGATGATTTGAGAATTTGGATCGACACATAATCACCACGTTTTGTGTGTCCTTGCGTCAGAGCGTCAGCCCCAATCATCCGATTATTCAGCAACGCCCGATTTTCTACCAGTTGCTTACACCGCAACAGTTGAAGGCATTGCCTAAAGAATTCGTAACTTTTGGCGTTCACGTAGTGTGTGCGAAGCACAATCGCCACTAGAATTATGGATACTGGATCTTTGTTAAACTTGCCTAGTAGGTGTGTACTTGCGATCGCATCCAGAGGATTCAAATACTCAATCACAATACTTAAGTGCATTTGTGCTAATATATACTGATGTGTGTATTGACAAAATCATTCGCCGGCGATCGCAAATAAAAGAGTCAGGACTTACGCAAAAATTGCCAAAAAGCTTAATTTATCGAACCGCCAAAAACGCCAAAAATTCATAAAGTGTGCGTAAGTCCTGAGAGTATAAAGCTGATAGGCGTTGTTGCAGGAGTAGAAAAAAGGTAAATTATACCTATTGCTTATATTGAGTAGCTGTGTTGAGACTACATCAAAAACGTATTGACATTCACTGATTTTTAACTTCTTCAGAATGCATTCTGGACGTAATGTACTTTGTTTTCTACATCTATTTACAACTATAAACTAGCTCTTATTCAGTGATTATGGTATACAACAATATTTATAATACATTAGCTAAAAATTGGCTAAATATTGTACTTTTAAAACAATTTTTTCTCTACCAGTCGCTATTTAGGACAGTCACTCTCAATTTAATTTATTAATAAAATCTTATTTTCGTTAGATGTACGCTAATAAGTAGTTTATATTTATTATTAAAATGCTGCAATTTATTCATTAGAGAGTTAGCTCGTGACACAAACAACTCAATACGCATACTATATGCAGGCTGACCAACGCCCTAGTATCAAGGAGCCGATAGAACTCTCATCTTTAGTCGGTAACTGGATCAATACTAAATCAGATACTAATTATTTGGTGCGGGTGGTTCTGACTGAACAAGACGGTAGCCTTGTGTTTCAGGGTTATGGAGCCAACGAACCCGATCCAATTGACTGGGGTAAGGTTGAGGCGGTGGCTTACGGTGTAGGAACCTCACTTATAGCAGGAGGATTCCACGCTTTTTACAAGCTAGACGGGATTGAGACACATCTGGTGGCAAACCAAAAATTGGGAATCTTGGTCATTCAGTCCTATACCCGCTACGTAGATGGTAGTGGTCGAACTGATCATTTTGCCCGTGAGTTTTTTCATCGCTAGTAAGAAGAGGAAGATTTCAAGATGGAACGAAACGAAATTTACGGAAACCAGCCCAAGGACACCGTGATTGATTTCACGCCTTATTTAGGAACCTGGATAAACTCCAACACCAAGACTACATGGATCGAGAAGTTTACCCTAACCAAGCATAATGAGCAAATTATTATGCACGCTTATGGTGCTGAGTCCGTCAAAGATTGGGGTGAGACTGAGGTGACACCATTTGTAGATAATATCAATGAGAAGGCTTTCTGTGCACGATACGATCACGATTCAGTAGAATCCTTGTTGGCAGCGAACATGAACAAAGATTTGTGGGTTATTGCTGCATTTCACAAGTTCAAGGATGGCAGCCAACCCAATTTTCTATGTCGAGAGTTTTACTATCGGCCGGACTAAGATGAAGTTCCTCCTTGCATTTGTACTAAAAAAGCTCATAAGCTTTGCTGTACAAAAAGTCTAGGATTTAACATTTAAAACACCATATCCATGTAAACGCTGAAACTACAGGCCTTGTCATTGGCTTTGTTGGGTTTCGCTTACGCTCAAACGCCACTTGCTTCTCCTAAGGGAGACGCTGCGCGAACAACGGGGGGAACCACCAAGGACGCAGTGCCTCCCCAACCCACTATTCTTCTTAACCGAACCGTATTGGATGATAAGGGATTTGCAAATTTAGTAGGGCACTACCTTATTTGCATCATTACCGTGTGAAACCCGCTGCATACAACAGCGGGTTTCTGCTGACTACAGTTCTTGTGTATCTACTTCTTGTGGATGATAGTAGTCTTGAACGTATTTACTAGTCACTTCTAGCAGTGTGGCGTGACCTTCAGAACTTAGCTGTGGGTACGCTGACACTGTGCTACTGATATAAGAGGTAAAATCGGTTTCACTGGGATTGAAGAACTCTTGTCCGATCACGAGTGCAGCATAAGTTTCAGACATTTTAATGCTGAATCCGTGCTCGGTTAGTCCATCAACCATGTAGCGAAATAACCAGTTAGCGTCAGGGTCATGCTCAATCAATTTAGTAGCGCCAGTCATAAAGTCTTGGTATTCAGTCATTGAGGTTACTCCTTTGGCAACTTATATTCTCGAATAATTCTGGCAATCACACTGCTTAGAGAAAACAGCCCAGGTTTTTAGACAAGGCTTCAAACTTTTTGTCGCAAATTGGAAAGTTTACTCGGCAATGATTCCTATCGTGAGGCTTTTCGAGTATTAAATTTGTGACTCGAAGCAAAAATGAGGGATGAAACGTAGTTAAATTGAAATAGTTAATTCTCCAAACTAAACATCCCTACTCAACTCATATAGCAATCCTATCTGATTTATGAAAATCGTCAGCCTTAGCTCACCGACTTATTTAACAAGTCGGTGAGCTTGTTGTTTATGAATAATTTCAGATTGCTATATATAGTTAGAACAGTCTACCTATTTTCATGAATTAATATCTTTCTTTTCACAATAATCATATTCTAAATATAGACAGTTCTATCTATTTTTAACTGTTTATATTCCTAAATTCTCAACGCTAAATTATGATATTGTCATCATTTTTACTATTATTAATTATAATTATTGTTAGGATGTTAAAGTCAAGTTACTCAAAGAATTGTTATTCCAAGAATACAAAAGTTTTAAGAATATTTCTTGTGTGATTTGACAAACTAAACGACCATTTGCAAAATGAGTATCAATATAGACTACAATAACGATTTTCATTCATCTTTGCGTTCTTAATGTTTGCAAAAAAAAATTGTAATTATTGAGATACAGGCTACTAAAATTAAATATTTAGGCTATCGCTTAATAGAGTTAAAAAATAATTTAGCAAGCGACACCGCATCTTTTTACTCCTAAATTTTGACTATTTTTTATGAATCTTCAGTACGAGGAAAGGTATGAAAAATACTCAAGTAACAATTAACGAAACAGCTTGCAAACATAAGCAAAAAAAATTGAGTGACAAGAAAAAACTATCTTGTACAAAACCACCACAACCAGGTGCAAACCAAGGAAATTGTCCTTTAGATGGAGCGATGGTTTCTGTCGGAGCTATTACTGATGTTGCTCATTTAGTACATGGTGCTATTGGTTGTACTCATAATCCTTGGGCGACTCATGGTAGTCTTTCGTCAGGCTCTCAATTATACCAAACTGCTTTTACTACTGATTTTGGTGAGAATAATGTCGTTTTTGGTGGTGAAAAGAAACTGCACAAAGCTATTCTCGATGTTGCTCAAGCCTATAATCCTGCCGCTATTTTTGTCTATGCTACTTGTATTACTGCTTTGATTGGTGATGATATCGATAGTGTCTGTAAAATGGCTGCACAGAAAATTGATATTCCGGTTGTTTATGTAAATTCACCTGGATTTCTTGGTAGTAAAAACTTAGGTAATCGCATTGGTAATGATACTTTATTAAAATATGTAATCGGAACGGCAGAACCAGAATTTACTACTCCTTTCGATATCAATATTGTTGGTGAGTACAACGTTGCTGGTGATTTGTGGAATGTTTTACCACTGTTCAAGAGATTGGGTATACGCGTTCTGTCCAAAATTACGGGTGATGCTCGTTATAAAGAAGTTTGCTATGCTCATCGTGCCAAGTTGAATGTAGTCATTTGCTCAAATGTAGTGCTGCCAATGGCGCAAACAATGAAAGAACTTTATGGAATTCCTTATGTTGAAGAATCTTTCTTCGGTGTAGAAAACTTAAACCATTGCTTGCGAAATATTGCAGCAACATTAGGGGATAAATATCTTCAAGAACGTACAGAATGGTTGATAAAAGAAGAAAATGCAGCCCTAGATATTGCCCTAGCTCCCTACCGTGCCCAGTTGAAAGGCAAGCGAATTATTCTTTCTACTGGTGGTGTAAAAATTTGGTCGATTATTTTAGCCGCCAAAGATTTGGGAATGGAAGTCATTGCTACCACTAACGCAAAGACTACAGAAGAGGAGAAAGCCAAAATTAAACAATATCTTGGTGAAGATGGCATTCTTTTGCGCGAAGCAACCCCGGAAGTATTACTGAAAGTACTAAAGGATACAAAAGCTGATGTGCTTATTACTGGGAATGGCAATAAATATACAGCACTTAAAGCACAAATTCCTTTTTTGGATGTTAACCATGAACGCCATCATGCCTACGCTGGTTATATGGGGCTGGTGGAACTGGCACGAGAATTGTATAAAGCCTTGTATAGTCCTGTGTGGGAGCAAGTCAGCAAACCTGCTCCTTGGGATGAAAAAATCAACCATGATCTGGCTTGACCGATCTTTATACCACAAGTTGCCTCAATCTCTCTAATGTATTTTTTATTACGAGTTTACTACTCTGTAAGGTCTTCTTGGCGATTTGGATGGGTGTTGAAATAGGCACGATCAAAGGATTGCCCCAGAATCTCCTGACCAATTGAGGACAAAACGCGATCGCAATTATCATGCAATACGTAAAAGGATAAATCTCGTAATATTCGCTCCACAGGACTCGGTTTAATCAAGGAGCGAGCTCCACAAGCGTGTATGCAGTCGTTCACCGTTTCCAAAGCCAGTTGTTCAGTTATATAACGGGCGCGATTGCCTGCTTGTTTTGCTCCTAAGACCTGGCCTGTTTCCCAAAGAGTGGCTACCTGCCGCAGCCATAAATGCATAGTATCTATATTAATTGCTGCCTTAGCAATTCGGTGTTGTACGTAAGGGTCATGTCCTTTTTCCTGTTTGTTGATGTATGCTAAAGCATAATCATAGGCTCCTTCAGCAGCTCCGAGAAAAGCAGCGCCATAGAGAGGCGTAAACCGCGTCTGCCACTCCTGTTGGATGTACTGTCCTGGATAGCCAATCAAGTTTTCTTTAGGGATGAAAGTACGTTCAAAGCGAACTAAGTAACTGACTGTACCTCTCATCCCAATTGGCTGCCACCAACTATTATCAAAGCTAATACTGGGATCGGATAGGTTGCAGGCTAGCAACAACACTGATGTCGGTGAGCCATTGTTATGACGCGCTCCCCCAGGCCCTGCTGTGTTGACCAAGAGAATTGCCCACTGTGCTTCTGGGGCACTGGTGGCAAATACCTTTGTGCCATCAATGATATATCCCTCATCTACCACTTGAACACTTGTGCCAAGGCTGGCTTTTTGACCTGGAATCTGAGACTGGGGTTCTCCACTCCAAGCCGCCCATTTCTCGCCACGCTGGACAATACCCTCAAACCAGCGCTTTTTCTGAGACTCATTAGCCATAGCCGCTAGTAAAACTTGGGCATTTGCGTGTCCTTCCCAGCAACGCGCTAGGGATAAATCTACTTTTGCCAGTTCCTTAGTCATCATCCACAGGGTAAAGATATCGCTATCATGTCCTAACCCTAGACCACCGTATTCAGTTGGCACAACAGGCGCATTCAGACCTGCTTGAAAAAGCTCTTCAAAATCTTCTCTTGGGAAGCTAGCATTCTGGTCATAACCAGCGGCGCGAGAGGCGAACTTGTCGCGTGCAAGTTGGCTAATCCGCTCAATCAAAGTTTGCTTGTTAAGAGTTAGATTGAATATCATTTAATAGAGTTTCATAGACTTGTTTTTAGTTGCTAATCTTACATTTTCACCCGTTGGTTTATGGCAATTTTTGTAAGTAGGTTATTTTAATACGGTATAAATAATAATTATGTTGGCAAATAAAAGCAGCTTAGTAATAAGCATGATAAAAACATCATTACATATTGTTTGTCTTTTTTTATGTGAATTTGAGACTGATAACTCGAAAATTAACCACCAATAAAAATGAGGTTACACTTTTGCACGCTTTATTCATTTACTGTTAGTTTCTTTCAGTGGGTGCAAGATATAAGTAAATAAATCATCAATAACTCGATTAGCTGATATGTAGCTACCTGTGAGCCAATAATAATCATCTACTACATAAACTTTACCCTGCCTAACAACATTAAGCTTTGACCACAGAGGTTCTGCCATAAGTTGATTGACAGCTATCTTTGACTGTGCAGGGTCTTTGAAGCCGTAGCGCACTATAAATAGGATATCACCATCTATCTGGGTAAGGGCTTCTGGAGAGATATTGTAGCCAACGGGGTTGCCCGCTTTCTTTTGAGTTGCTTTAGCATCCAGATTTTGCGAAGGAGGACGGATTAAACCAGCATCCTCTAAAATTACTCCAGAGAATGCACCCTTACTTAAGGGGTTAATTGTCTTTGGGATCAGGCGCACGACGGAAACTAAAGTCTTTTTGAGTCGAGATCCTATCTTTTGTTTAAACTCGGTTAAGCGTGCGTTATAGTTATCCATTAAACGTTTTGCTGTCTCGGTTTTCCCCAAAGCTTTTGCTGCTGGCATAAACGGTTGTTTCCAGTCTCCATTGCTTTGCACCTTCAGCAGAACGGTGGGTGCAATGTGAGACCATAAATTGTAAGTATCCCGGTTCCGCGTTGTACCTAAAATCAAGTCCGGCTTGAGAGTTATAACCTTCTCCATGTTCGGTGGTGTCAGAACCGCACCAATGTTTTCAACGCCTGGGTGCTTATCCTCTAAACCTAGCCCTTGGAGAGTTTTAGTTGGATCTGGAGCACCTACCAGATTGACTCCCAGAGCTAGAGGTATTTCCACTAGCCACGGATCTATGACGACGACTCGTTGAGGATGGACGGGAACTAGAGTCTGACCCATTGCGTGTTTGACTACGTGGACGGGCACAGGTGATGTTTGACTTGAGGGAACAACAGCTCTGTCGCGGGTCGGTAATTGACGACCAAAGGAACTGCAAGCAGAAATCACCAAGAGCGTAAGCAGTACAACAAAGCAGAACTTAGGCATATAAAGTTAAGAAGATACAGGTAATGTTAGAGCGATCGCAAAAAAGGCTAGTCAACAAAACTTTCTGTGCTAATGTAGGAAGCATTTAAACGATATAAGCAGCGTTTTGTCAGAATTGAGAGGACCAGAGATATCTAAAGTTGATTGATAAAATTGCTCCCGCTTCGCTTTCCAGTTGGTGACTAAAGCAGATTGAACAGAGGTTTTTCTGACTAGCGATGCTTCGGCGTAGCCCGCCGCAGGCATCGCTTCTTTTTTGACTGGGGACTGTCCAAGAGTTGGCTCTTGCTTGACTAGGCTACTACCAAAACCAACGCAAATACTCGCTACCAAATTTAGCAAACACCCATTGTACACACCCCGATAATTGATCATTCCAATTTCCTACCAATTTTTGTGCCAATATTCTTTACCTTCGCAAGAAAAACTTACATTGGAAAGTATAAGCAAGATTGAATAGGAAATCAACTATTTAAGCTGAACTTCCCCCTGCAAATATATTTACATAGACTCAAAAGCCTATCAATACAACGATTTCAATTGTTGAGTCAATATTGTGTACCAAATGATTGTTAGCATTTTATTAAGGGAGGGGCAATTAAACGGCCCTTTTTTAATGTTCTACTGCTAAATAAAAATTATTCAAATCGCTTTTGAATCTTTAATCTTGTGAATATTTATGAGGTTGTCGTCTCAAAGGTACACACCAAGGTGTACCCATTACTGGGTCTGGCACAATTCGACAAGCCAATCCAAACACCTCCTGCACCATTTCTTCTGTCATTACATCTGCTGGATTTCCATAAGCCATAACAGCGCCATCACGCAAAGCCACGAGGTTATGCGCATAACGACACGCCTGATTTAGGTCATGCAACACCATGACAATTGTTCGTCCCTCAAGTTGATTCAAATCCCCCAGCAACTCTAGTACTTCTACTTGATGAGCCAAGTCTAAGAAAGTTGTCGGCTCATCTAATAATAAAATCTGTGTATCTTGTGCTAAAGTCATGGCTATCCAAGCACGTTGCTTCTGTCCACCAGAGAGGGTATCTACGGCTCTATGGGCTAATTCGTTAAGGTCTGTAGTTGTTAATGCTTTGCGGACTTGACGTTCATCTTCAGTTGTCCAAGATTGCAGCCAACTTTTTTGATATGGATAACGACCAAGTGCAACCAAATCTCGCACAGTCAATCCTTCTGGTGCAACTGGCCCTTGAGGAAGAATACCGAGTTGTTGTGCAATTTTGGTCGTTGACTGTTGAAAAATATCAGCACCATTAAAATATACAGTACCAATATGAGGTTTGAGTAATCTGGCTAAACCTCTCAGTAGAGTAGATTTGCCGCAGCCATTCGGGCCAACTAGAGCAGTAATTTGTGCTGTGGGAATTAACAGGTTAAGACCGGATATGATGGGTTTGCCATCGTAAGCTAGGCTCAGATGTTGGGTTTCAAGGACTGTGTTGTCCATAAGACTTTCTGATTGCAAGAATAAGTGGTCTGAAAATGCGTAGCTGCAAAGCGGCTTCTGCTGGCAGATCGCATTGCCGCCTAGTGCCTTGTTGCGAACGCTTTTGAATCCAATTAATAATTGTTGGCAGGGGAATGACCAAAATCCGATTTTTCAAGCTAGTCAAAATCCCGGAGCAGAGTATCTTATGGGTCATTCTTTAAAGTTAGCGATCGCCTTTCAGGATAGATATTTAGATCGTATTACGATGATATTACCAATAATATTGGGTACTTAGTTCTGCACTTGGTAAAAATACCCTGACATCAGATTCTCCTTTCCTACTTATCTTTGCCGTCTTTGATACAGTAAATAGATAAAATAAGGTGCTCCTAAGGCAGCAGTTAGCAAACCACATGGCAATTCTGTCGGAGAAAATAAAGTCCTACCCAAAAAATCTGCTGCTGCTACCAATAATCCCCCGATCAAGGCAGCAACTGGCAGTAAATTTTTATGTATTGAGCCAACAAGTCTACGTGCCAAATGGGGAGCCATTAATCCAACGAAGCCAATTGTACCTGCGATCGCCACACTTGACCCAGCCAGCGCCACACTCACTAACAATAATTTGCTTCTTTGCCATGTGACTCGGCTACCGAGTCCTTTAGCTACCAAGTCACCCAGTTGCAAAGTATCAAGTTCTCTCGCCAGCACTAAAGCAAAGGGAACGAAGATAACTATCCAAGGTAGCAGTTGCCAGACTTGCTCCCAACTTTTACCAGCCACACTACCTGCCAACCAGACCAATGCTCTGGTAACATCGTTGATTTCACCAAAAGTGAGCATTAATGTAGTGAAAGCTCCCATAATTGCTGCAAGTGCAACTCCCACTAAAACTAAGCGCAGAGGTGATTTTTCTCCCGTGCCAGCTAGCAAGTAGATTAGACAGCCCACAATAAAAGCACCACCAAAGGCAGCAAAGGGCAAATACATAGTGGGTACAGCCGGAAATAGTACAATCAAAGTCACAGCTGCTAAGGCTGCACCTGCATTTACCCCAACAATACCAGGGTCAGCTAAAGGATTACGTGTCAATCCTTGTAAAATTGCACCCGCAATTGCCAAGCCCACTCCTACCAACCAGGAGATTAACACTCTCGGTAAACGCAAAGTGACAACAACAAAGGGAGATTCTGGATCTTGAGTTGGTAAACCAACAACAGCTTTCACTATATCTGCTGGCAAGACAGGATAATCTCCTAAACTAAGACTCATCCCCAAGACTGCGAACGTGAGTAATAGCAGTAGTAACAATACTCTAGTTACAGGCTGGTTGCTAAGTATTGAATTTTGAATTATAAATTTTGAATTTTGAATTGTTGTCATCCTCTCTTCACCCGCCAACGCACTAAATACAACAAAAAGGGCGCACCCAAAAGCGCTGTCATCACGCCAACAGGCAATTCTTGGGGTCTAATTAACCAACGGGCTGCTAAATCTGCCCATACTAATAAATCTGCACCAAACACAGCTGCACAAGGCAATACCCAACGATAATCAACACCCATGACTCCCCGCGCCAGATGGGGAACTACCAGACCGACAAAGCCTACAGGCCCTGCTAGTGCGACAGCGCTCCCTGCCAATATGACAACGCTCGATGCTGTTGCCAACTTGATCCAACCTGTTTGCTGACCTAAGCCTGTGGCTACCGATTCTCCTAAACTGAGGACGTTGATTTGTCTACTTAAGGCAAAAGCTGTTAATAATCCTACTACCATCCAGGGCAGCACAGTCAGGAATAGATTGAAGTCTCGTCCAGCCAGAGAACCTGCTAACCAGAAGCGGACTTCTTCAAGAGTGCGCGAGCTTAAAATCAGTACACCTGTGGTAATTGAAGATAGCAAGACAGTTAAAGCTGCACCAGCAATAGTCAGATTCAATGGTGTTGAGCCGCCTTGTCCAAGTGAACCGAGGGAGTAAACTGTTAAGGCTGCGATTAAGGCTCCGAGAAATGCTACAAGGGTAATCAAGGCGGGTGTTGATGTACCCAAGCCAAAAACTACTGTCACCACTGCTAAGGCTGCACCTGCATTGATCCCCAAGATTCCTGGTGCGGCTAAGGGATTTTGAGTCAGTCCTTGCATTAACGCCCCAGCTACGGCCAAACTAGCACCCACCATACTTGCTATCAGTGTACGCGGTAGACGCATTGACCGGATAATTATGTGTTCGGTAGAGTCATCATAGTTAGTGAATGCAGTAAGTATTTTGGCAATGGGAATGTCAGCTGCACCGTAAGAAATGCTGACGAAAATACCTAACAATACTACTAAGATACCTATGCCTAAACTGAAAATGCGGATATAGTATTTTTCAGGGTGAGAAATATTTGTGTTCATGGATTTATAACAAGAGTTAACTTCATACCTTTGCTTTTTAGAAGTTTTAAGCATAATTACTAATTGACAAAAGTAAGGTTATCAGAATCTCTCACAGATGACCAAAGACTCGTGTGATCGCGCCAAAAAAAAGATGTTACGCTTTTGCACGCTTTATTCGTTTACTCCTGCTTTCTTCCAGTGGGTGCAAAATATAAGTAAATAAATCATCAAGAACTCGATTGGCTGATATATAGCTATTACCTTGCCAATAAAATCCATTAATTACATAGAATTTACCCTGCTTGACAACTTTAAGCTTTGACCATAGAGATTCTGCCATAAATTGATGCACAGCATTATTGGCTTTGGTAGGGTCTTTGAAGCCGAAGAGCGGTATAAATAAGACATTCCCATCTATCTGGGCGAGGATCTGTGAAGATATATTGTAATTAATGGGACTGCCCCATTTCTTTTGAGTTGCTATGGCATCCAGATTTTGCAAAGGAGGACGGATTAGACCAGCATCCTCTATAAGCACTCCAGAGAATGCACCCTTGGTTAACAGGTTAATCGTCTGTGGGATGAGGCGCACAACGGAAACTACAGTCTTTTTGAGTCGATAACCCATCTTTTGCTTGAACTCGGTTAAGCGTGCGTTATAATTGTCCACTAAACGTTTTGCTGTCTCGGTTTTCCCCAAAGCTTTTGCCGCTGGCATAAATGGCTGTTTCCAGTCTCCACTGTTTTCTATCTTGAGGATCGCACCACCCGCACCATGACCTACTAAATGTACTGAATGAGAAGATTGTGACAAAAACTCATCCAATAAATTTACAGCTTCATTTATGCAACTACCTTCATCTTTATAGTGGTGATATTCCCACTGATCCACCTTCATATACTGCGATATGTATTGTAGTAATGGCCAATCAAAAGGCTGCAATACATGACTAGAAATGATCCAAACAACATCGATATCATTAGACATAAATACTCTAAAACATCAAAATTTGGGAATAATCAATTTTTTAAGCGTGCCATTCCACTATTGCCCTGTCATAACTCCCAACTTACTGTTCCCTCCACAATAAATGGATCTTCAGGATAAACAAGGTTAATAGTTCGGGGGGTAAAGTAGCGAACATCGGACAGATTTTTGACGTTAAGCGCGAAGCGAAGGCGATTTATTCGATAGTAGACAGCAGCATCAAGGCGTAAATAACTGGGTACACTGAACGAGTTTGTAAGATCCCCCTGCCGTTCGCCGACATAGAACAAACCCAGTCCAAACCCTAACCCTTGCAAATTCCCCTTGGCAAAGGTGTAAGTCGTCCACAAACTCGCGCTATTCTCAGGGACGTTCACCAGTCGATTGCCAATGTATCGCTCGTCCTTTGTCACCTGTCCATCCGTGTAAGCATAAGAGGCAATCACATTCCAACCTGGCAATATCTCCCCCGTGACATTGAGTTCAATGCCTCGGCTGCGTTGCTCCCCCGTTTGGATATTAAATGTGGTGGGACGATTAGGATCAGGCGTCAAAACATTGGATAATGTCAATTGATACAAAGCAAGGGTTGAAGATAGCCTGCCGCTAAGGAAATCAGCCTTGACTCCCACTTCGTATTGAGTGCCAGTACTGGGTTGAAATAAATTACCCTCAAATGTGGCTCCAGGATTTTGGGAGAAGGATTGACTGTAGCTGGCATAGAGTGAGACGGGTGGGATAGGTTTATAGACAAGACCTGCACGAGGACTAAATGCAAAGTCTGATTGACTTTGATTGGTACTTGTATTTAAAAAGTTGGTAACTTTATTATCGACAAAATCTCCGCGTCCGCCGAGAACCAAGTTCAGGTTATTAGTAAGTGTGACTATATCTTGAACATAAAAGCCGAGCTGATCGTTTTTAGTTTTTTGATTAATTCTAGAAAGAAGACGACCGACGGGCTGACCATAGACGGGGTTGAACACATCTATAGTACCAATAGCCCGCATCGTCTGATCGAACTGACTAATGTCTCTATACAAGTCAAAACCAGCAACTAATTCATGCTGAAGGCTACCAGTTTTAAATTTGCCTACTACATGGTTATCTAGAGCATACTCTTCATCGGCAGCAGGCGCTCCTATATAGTTTTGCTGTGTGCGGTTCAGAGTCCGACCATTAAGTTGTAGAGAGCCAGAATTGGCACTATCTGTTCTATATCTTATAGACCTAATATTAAAAGCATTCACCAAAGACCAATTATCACTAAAGTGATGTTCAAAGTTATAGCCCAATAAAATGGAACGACGATTGTTTCTGGCATCTTCATCTAATGTGTTAAGACTGAGCGGAATCTCTCCATTTGGGTTAGGCAAGACAGTTCCTACAGCCGGTAGCCCCGTTCTGGGGTACTGTTGCTGGTCTCGGAACTCGCTTTCAAAAGTCAGCTTCGTATTCTTACTTATTTGCCAACTTAGAACGGGTGCAATTAGATAACGCTGATTGTAAAAAAAGTCAATAAAACTTTCTGTGCTGATGTAAGAAGTATTTAAACGATAAAGCAGTGTTTTGTCAGAATTGAGAGGCCCAGAGATATCTAAAGTTGGTTGATAGAAACTATAACTGCCAAAAGTCGTACTGGCGGCGAAGTAAGGCTCACTCAGCGGCTGCTTTGTGACAAAGTTAATCGTGCCACCTGGATTACCTTGACCGTAAAGGACAGAAGCCGGCCCCCTCAGAACCTCTAACCTTTCAATGTTGGCGAGTTGAGTTTGTCCTGATATAGCTCCTGATGTATAGTCCTTAAGACCGTTGCGAAGGAGGTTGCTCGTCTGAAAACCTCTAATTGTAAAGACATCACCATTGGTCGGCGAATTAAAACCTTGGATAACACCAACGCTTCTTAAGGTATCAATGGTGTTAACGGCTCCCTGATCCTGCCAACTCTGCCGGGGAACTACCTGAATCGACTGAGGAATGTCCTGTATCCGCCTATTAGTCCGAGTGCCTACAGTCGCATCGGGAACCTGATACCTAGTGTCTGGAGTACCAGTTACTATTAGTTCTATTGGCTCTTGGTTGTCCTCAGGCGTAGTTGTTGGTGGCTGTACAGTAGTTGGTGTAGCCTCTCGTAGAGAAGTTGTCGTATTTACCTTAAATACTAAACCCTCAGTATCACTATCAAACAACTCCACCTGTGGCGGACTCTGGTTCCCCACAATCGTCAATCGTAAGGTGTTGTCAGAAGTATTTGTAACTATTACCTCAGTAATACCTGCTACTGGCTTTGCTTGTCGGAAACTCTCCCCACCAGCAAGCTGTAACTTAGTATTGGCAATATCTACAATATAGGAGTTCCCCTCAGTCTTCGGTGAAACCTGCAATTTCTGGGAGTTAGCCGTAACTAAAATTAATTCTATCCCCTTATCAGTGGTATTCACCTTCACATCTGTAACTGACACTACATCTGTTCTGGGTTGACTTAGTTGAGCGATCAAGTTCTTTACTCTGTTGACCCCCAATACATTTGATCTGCCGCTGAGGGAACGTTCTATAGAATTGAGTTGGCGAACTTCTGATATGGGTGTTTGCTCCCGCTTCGCTTTCCACTTGGTGACTAAAGCAGATTGAACAGAGGTTTTTCTGACTAGCGATGCTTCGGCGTAGCCCGCCGCAGGCATCGCTTCTTTTTTGACTGGGGACTGTCCAAGAGTTGGCTCTTGCTTGACTAGGCTACTACCAAAACCAACGCAAATACTCGCTACCAAATTTAGCAAACACCCATTGTACACACCCCGATAATTGATCATTCCAATTTCCTACCAATTTTTGTGCCAATATTCTTTACCTTCGCAAGAAAAACTTACATTGGAAAGTATAAGCAAGATTGAGTAGGAAATCAACCATTTATGTTGTTTTCCAGACAATTATTATTATGAGAAGGATTCTTGACAAGATGCTGACATCTGAGTTTTTATCCAGCGTGGCGTTACTTTAGAGTAACTTGACGTAATAGAACAAATGTGCTGGTATGACTTTAAACCCCTTCGTTTGAGTCATTTTGACGTAGTTTAGAGATGCTTGCTGGAATGCGATCGCAGTTAGAACAAGAATCGCAGTTCATTGGAAAAGAGATATCTAAGAGTAGATTTGGGCAATATAAATAGCAGATACAGGCTATGAATTCTCATAGACGGTAGCAAGGGTTATACATCATTGAGTAAATTCTGGAATTATCGGTTGTTGATTCTGAGCCGTTAGAACCTGAACTAGAGATGTTTGACAGTGTAGCTAGTTTTTTCCACGCTCCAACTATTGTTTTCTTCAACAAATGGTTACTCAAGTAAATGAGCAAGACATTGATGGTAATAAAACGGCTGTGACACAAACACGGTCTAACAATATGTTGGAGCGATCGCAGTCTTCGATCAACTGCGATCGCAACAGGTTCGTGTGTCCACGATGGATTTAAGAATAGCAACCGCAGGCATCCAGGCAGCCCTAGATATTAAAGGAGGCTATTCTCCTGGCATCAGTAAGCGGTAAAGGAAGTTTTTACTTACTTGGTTTTGTCTAGCCATTTCCAGAAGGAGTATATCTCCATTTTTGAGGACGACGAAAAAGCATTGAGCATCGAGGTAATCATCGTTGCGTAATCCTTCATCAGCTACCTTTGTTTCGTCTATGTCTTCATAGTTCAGGTAATGCTCTTTGTCCTCAACGTCTACAACATTAAATACGATCGGCATTGGTTTTTAAGCTACAAGAGTACATTGTTGAGCATAAATCTTATAGTTGCTTTAAGTCTGTTGGTTTAGTTGCAAAATATAACCCTCCTGGGATGTCCTGGGAGAGTTCGGGATTTCAGTATTCCAAAGGCATCTAATGCGCCCTTTAGTATTTTAATTAAGTCATTAATTAGGTAACTTGGAACAAATTAAGGCAACCAATTTCTCAGGTGCTTGGTACTCGTCACTTCATCAATTGTGTGCGGACGAATGCTGACATGATTCGTGGATATGCTCTGGTATTGGAAATTATTTAGGGTTTGGCAACGGCTCCTGTTTTATTATTTAATGCTGGAGCGATCGCACTGTTAGATACAAGTGCGAGTGTTAATGTTCTACCTTACGAAATTGGCTTACAGTTAGGAGCAGTCTGGCAAGAGCAGACTGTCCCTATTCAGTTGAGTGGGAATTTGGCTTGCATCTATTTTAGAGCCGAATGGCACTAAGAAAAGCCGAAACACTTGTGGTTAAGCTGTTTGCAAAACATTT
>NZ_CAXTNP010000180.1:0-16781 GCF_964245575.1 uncultured Nostoc sp.
GGCGTACGCATTTGTTGATTCGGCGTACGCATTTGTTGATTGCACCTGAGTCGGACAGGTTTTGCGTAGTAAAACCTTTTATATCAATTCTTTATGAAGATGCACAGAATATTAAACGAACCGCTAAGTACGCCTTCTCTGCGAGAGGCTTTGCCAACGCGTAGCGTCTCGTTAGAGAAGAGCGCCAAGAATAGAGACTTACTCATTTAGTGCAGCTTCAGATTAAATTGGTATTAGACGCATTATTTTTGATTGTGGCACTCTCCACTCGAAATAAATATTTTTGCTTTTGGGCATAAATAAATTTATTTGCGCTGAAACTCTTTTTGCACCTTGTATTCTAAGTAAGTCGGTACAATAAAACCAAACTGGTGAAGAAAAGTAAACAAGGCTCAAACTCTTTTTCCCCCTGCTCCCTGCTCCCCTCTCTTTTCGGTCACGGATAAGATAAAGGAGTAAGATAGCTCCTCACACAAGTAGCAATGACTTCAACCCTGCGGAAACTTCCTCGTCTTAATACCCCAACCTTGCATCAGTTGCCCAATGGTTTGACAATCATAGCGGAGCAGATGCCAGTTGAAGCTGTAAACCTCAACTTATGGATTAAAGTTGGTTCAGCCGTAGAATCTGATAGCATTAACGGCATGGCTCACTTTTTAGAGCACATGATTTTTAAGGGAACAGAACGACTGACTAGCGGCGAGTTTGAACGTCGAATTGAAGAACGGGGTGCTGTTACCAATGCCGCTACTAGCCAAGATTATACTCATTACTATATAACCACTGCGCCCAAAGATTTTGCCGAGCTTGCTCCACTACAAATAGATGTAGTATCAAATGCGAGTATTCCTGATGATGCTTTTGAACGGGAGCGATTAGTAGTTTTAGAAGAAATTAGGCGTTCAGAGGATAATCCCCAACGGCGGACATTTCGGCGGGTGATGGAAACAGCTTTTAATGAACTACCCTATCGCCGTGCAGTATTGGGGCCAGAATCAGTAATTGCCGAACTTAAACCCCAGCAAATGCGAGATTTTCATACTAATTGGTATCAACCCCAGTCAATTACTGCTGTAGCTGTGGGCAATTTGCCTGTGGAAGAATTAATTGCAATCGTTGCTGAAGGATTTACAAAACTCAGTACAGACGCGATTAATCGCGTCTCTCCCCAATCACCAGTACAGACGCGATTAATCGCGTCTCTGCCTCCTGAGTTACCATTTACAGAAATTGTCCGTCGAGAATTTATAGATGAAAGTCTCCAGCAAGCAAGGCTAGTGATGGTTTGGCGGGTTCCAGGAATGGTTCAGTTAGATCGCACCTATGGACTGGATGTTTTAGCAGGAATTTTGGGACACGGACGCACATCAAGACTGGTGAGGGATTTACGAGAAGAACGGGGATTAGTTTCTTCAATTTCTGTGAGCAACATGAGCAATCAGCTGCAAGGGACATTTTATATTTCAGCTAAATGTGCAGTGGAAAATTTAACAGAAGTAGAAGATGCGATCGCTCAACATATTCGCAAAGTCCAAGCCGAGTTAGTCACAGAATCAGAAATTGCCCGTGTGCGGCGGCGAGTAGCGAACAGATTTATTTTTGCCAATGAAACACCAAGCGATCGCTCTGGATTGTATGCTTATTATCATTCCTTGGTGGGAGATTTAGAACCCGCCTTTAACTACCCAGATTATATTCAAAGCCAAGATGCAACTGACTTGATGCAAGCAGCCAAAGAGTATCTTTCCCCAGATGCTTATGGTGTAGTTGTCGTCAAGCCGTAAATTAGGACATGGGGCATTAGGCATTGGGAAGAGACAAGGAAGACAAAAAGAGAAGTCTGAGCGCCAAAAGCCGGCGTTCAGAACTTTGGGGAGAGGAGCAGGGCTGTTTCATTCCCTAAAAGGCTCTGATTTTCAAGCGTCTAAATCAAAAAAATCAGGTGATTAAAAAATCTGATTGGACAATAAAATGGTGATCGCCATACTTGCTTTCAAAAGTCAGTATGTAAATTCCACTTTATACTCTATCTCTTAAGACTATTTAAGACATTTACTGATTGACAAAAGTAGTCTTGTCTTATTTCTCACGAATGCTTTTAGTATAAACCCCTCCGATTTTTCGTTTTGAGGGAATTTTATTACTTAAGTGACCTGAAGCGATCGCCCAAATGCATAACTAGCAACTTGAGTTATTAACCTATTTACGGTTTATTAGCAGCAATTGCTTGAATCTCTTGAGATGACAGTACCCGTTTGACAAGTAGGACAGAGCCTATTTCACCTTTAAAAAAGCCTGGCCAACCCGGATTATCAGAGCGTCTGCCAATGACTAAGGGCTTGGAGTTAGAAAGAGAACCTCTTCTTGTTGGATTAAATCGCTCACCAACGACTTCTACTCCATCAATATACCAACGACCGCCATCTGGTTGGTCGCGGTCTACAGTCACAGCTACATGATGCCAATTGCCATCAGCGATTGAGATATTGGTTATATAGTTTGTAAATTCATTTCCCACTCCATCTGCTAATTGAAGCAATAAACTACCGTTGTAGTTAGACAGCGAATACCCTTGTATCGGCCCTGTTGTCTCAACTCGTTTGTCTAAAATGACTTCAATTCCGCTACTACTAGTTGTTTTGACCCAGGCAGAAATGCTCAGGTCTCCCGTGCCAAAGTTTAGGTTCTCGTTGTCGGGAATTTCAAAATAGTCGCTTGTACCATTAAAGGAAACGATGTAATTTAACACCCTTGTAATATCTGTAATCGGTACATCAACTGTGGGTGTGGTTCCGCCTGGAGCTACGGAACCATTAGCACTTGGAACGGGTACGAACCCTTCTTTTGTTGGTGGTAAATCTGCGGTGTTTAGCTTTTCTAGTGGTATCTTAGTAGCACTTCGCAAAACTTTAGTGTTAGATATGATCACTGAATCGGAGTTGGGATCACTATTACTGAAGCTTAATGTCTGTTCTGCACCGGGTACAACTGCGAATTCAGTCCAGTTAGCGACTACCAGATCCGGCTGTTGAGGATCTATCTGTTCGCTGTAAACCACCACATATTCATTTATAGTACCTACCGAAAGTAGAGTACCCCCCAGATTGGGAGACGCCATAAAAAATTTATACAGACCTTCCCTGGTGCGGGTTGAATCTCGTACCTTAATGAATGAGTTCTCGAACCGGGGACTTATAGTTCCACCATTTGGTATAACGTTTGTTATAACGTCCTCGGTATATCCGTAATGAAATCTCACACAACCATTGCCATTCTTACAAGTAGTGCCATTGCTAGCAAGGGCAGGAGGATTAATACTATTAGGATTAACACTAATGGGATCAAGACCAAAGGTTAATTCTATCTTTCCCTCAATCTCATTAAATGAACCGAGTACGTCCTGCCTGCCATTAATAAAATTACCAAAATACCCCTTACGCTTAGATTCACCCACACTCTGGTTATTATAGCCACCAACATAGATGTTAAATGGATCGAAGAGGATCTGTACATTGCCAACAATAACAGACCCCGTGGGAGGTAAAACCGAAACAGTCCCACCAATTTCGTTAAGAAAAAGTTGTTTCTCCCCAAGGAAGTCGTCTTTCAACCTATCGGGGTCAATAATTATATCAGTATTGACAAGAATTGGGGTTGTCATTCGTGGGGTTCTCTGTGCGATAGCTGAAGATGCCGAAAACATCGTAGAACCGATTAAGACCACAAAACCTAGCTGCTTCCCTAACTGTTTGATAAATTGCATACCTAATTTCCATTAAAAACAAAGATGAACTGTAGAGTTTCGCTATTGAAGATGTTGATTTTTCCGAACTACCTAAGACTTACGCACAACATAAATACACTGTGATATGTATGTCGTTTCTGTCTAAAACGTAGATGGTATCAACCCGTCTGTTCCGACAATTGTTGAATAATACGATTAGTTCTGCCAATTGCGGATGTCATTGTACTAAGTACCGTAAATCTTTCCTTGCAATTAAAATTGCCCATGTCACACTTCCGACTCGCTATAAATAGATGAAGCTTCCGTGTTTCCGTACTACTTTAGGTGACAAGGCAAACGCAATTTCAACCACGCTTACTAAGACTAAGGTAGTTTTCTTGACTCTCCAGCTTTTGCTTCGGATTGCAGATGAAGTAAACCACAATTAGTTTATATCAAGCTAGTAACCATATACTTACTACATGACTGCTCACAAGTTTTATGCAGAGGCTGTCAATTCTTTACAAAAGTTCATAAAAAAATCCTTCTTGATAATTTGACAGCGCAGTGTCTGTTGAGTTATCAGTTCCGACTCATAACTTTTTCGCAGAGGACACCCTTTGTTTACAAAAGTTCTACCCACTGCGCTACACTCAACGTTTTCCCCGTGACCCAAAGATGAGTATGGGTCGCACAATGACTGGGGTCACCGTGTCCATTCGGGTTTTTTGTACGCGAGCAAAATTTTCAAGTGCCTAAAATGACGATTTTTCGTTCAAACTAGATCAAAACTAACAACATAACCATAGTTATCTCACCAATTTTATGAGAGAAAACACTTGGACTCAAATCGATGCTCAAATTAGCCAGGTGACTGGCGAAAAATTTCAGAGTCAGCAACGGCGATCGGTTGGTGGCGGGTGCATCAACCAAGGTTATGCTATCTCCAATGGTGAGATAACCTACTTTGTCAAGCAAAACCTTGCATCCCAAGTTGCGATGTTTGAGGCTGAGGCAATGGGTTTAAAGGAAATGCTAGCCACAGCTAGTATTTGCATCCCAAATCCCATTTGCTGGGGTGTAGCTGAGAATTCTAGCTACATCGTGCTGGAATGGTTAGAACTTGGTAGCGGTAACAGCAATTCGTGGGAAGAGATGGGACGCAAGTTGGCGGCGATGCATAAAGCTAGCAGTAGCAAAGGTTTTGGTTGGAAAATTAACAATACTATTGGTTCCACGCCCCAAATCAATACTTGGACAGCAGACTGGACAGAATTTTATATTAAACATCGCCTGGGTTATCAATTTCAGTTGGCAAGGCGAAAGGGAGGAAATTTCCCCTCTTCAGAAAAATTACTAGCAGCTATCCCGGAACTATTGGCGGCGCATCAGGTGCAACCTTCTTTAGTACATGGCGATTTATGGGGCGGAAATGCTGGGTGTACTAACTCAGGAGAACCCGTGATTTTTGATCCAGCAACTTATTTTGGCGATCGCGAAGTTGATATTGCCATGACAGAATTGTTTGGTGGGTTCCCCGCAGCGTTTTACAAAGGTTACAACGAAGTTTTTCCTTTAGATCCAGGCTATGAGCAGAGAAAAACGCTCTATAACCTGTATCACATTTTGAATCACTTCAATTTATTTGGGGGCGGTTATGGTTCCCAGGCGAACCGGATGATTGACCAGATTTTGCGCTAAGTACAGCATTTCATTAATTCGTAGCGAATAAAATTTGGCAATACCCTGCAATCCCAATGCGTCGGCCGCCTTGTTAATGCATCTCAATGCAATGCCAATGCGTTCCCTTGCATTAAAAACGCTACGCTTTTACGCAAAACTGTACTAAGTACACGATTGCAGAAACACCCGATTGGTCGATTCACTGCTGCAAATCATCACTTCCCCCACTCTGTAAGAACGCCTTAATAGCGTGACAAAAAACAGCAGGGTGGTTATTGCTTAGAGACAAATGCTACCTTAAAGCCACCATTTGATTTACCATCACCCCCAATGCCACGATACCCAAAATCGTCATTAATCCCGCAGGCATAAACTTGCGTGTTTTAACCAATCGAAATCCAAAGACAACTACCAAAACAGCAGTAACTATCAGTGCTAAAATCGAACCCCAGGTTTGCCCTTGGAGTTGAAAGTAAGCGGCAAGTATTAGTAATAAACCGCTAATGCTACCACTTAAGAGTGAAACCAAACTTTTAGCCTGAATGTAGCCAATAATGCCACCAATAAACGCTAATATACCGTAGGTAAAAGCAGCAACTATATCTAAATTCATTGTTAAAACCTATGTAGACTTTGACTTTACTGCCAGGGTCAGCAGACAATTTACCATAATTATTTAGCTATACCACACAATTGATTGATGGATAATCAAGGAATGCCAATGGCAATTACTTCCTCTTATACAAAAGTTCAATATCTCCAACGCCAAGCAGCCTCACTTTTACTGTACCAGTCTGTTCTGCAAGGCGAAGTGGGGATAGCATTTCTGGAACTGTTGCAAGCTATACGTTACACTGATGCCGATGCCCGGGGTTGTCTGCAAGCCTACGGTAGTTACTTCCACGCTTTGGCTGCTAAAAATCAAAACTGGGAAGACTATTTAATTACTCAAATTCTCTTCTGTGAAAATCCCTTTACAAAGCTTGCCCAAGTGCGGGAATTTAAAGATTTGCCCCCAGCTTTAGTAGCAGCAGTTCACCATGATTTACAAATATTGCAAAGTCTTTATGAATGTAGCAGCGCTTCTTTGAGTGAGTGGATACAAGGCGTAGCTCACATGCCGATTTCGCCAGTAGTGTGGTATAAAGAGCAAGAATTGGTAGGAGTAGAGGCATTCGCTACATATCTACAACAGTTAGATAATTGGGGTGATGCTGTAGAAGAGTTAGCAGCTTATTATCGGCAATGTGGCTCTGGTTTATTTGCAGAATATCGCGCTTTACGCTGGCAAGCTGGGCAGTTTATCGGTATTCGGTATTCCGACCCGGTAAAGCTGAGTGCGCTTGTAGGTTACGAGTCTCAAAAAGATGCTTTGCTGAAAAATACAGAGTTTTTATTATCAGGAGAGATGGCACTGCATGTATTACTTTACGGTAGTCGAGGTTCTGGCAAATCTTCTTTGGTGAAATCTTTGTTGAATGAATATAGTAATCGCAGCCTTCGCTTGTTGGAAGTGGCAAAATCGGATTTAAAAGACTTACCAAAAATTGTGGAACATTTACGAGGAGTGTCACAAAAATTTATCATCTTTGTTGATGATCTTTCCTTTGAAGAAGATGATGATGCCTTTAAAGCGCTCAAGGTAGTTTTAGAAGGTAATTTAACCGCGCGGCCGCAAAATGTAGTTGTGTATGCTACTTCCAATCGCCGCCACCTGATTCGGGAGTTTTTTGTGGATAGACCTACCCCTAAGGATAACGAGGAAATCCATGCTTGGGATACGATGCAGGAGAAGCTTTCGTTTAGCGATCGCTTTGGTTTAACCTTGACCTTTGAACCAGCCAATCAAAAAACGTATTTAAAAATTGTACAACATTTAGCGGCACAAGCTGAAATTAATATTACTCAAGAAGATTTGGAATTTCAAGCATTACAATGGGCAACTCGCCATAATGGTCGTTCTGGACGCACAGCACGGCAGTTTGTTGATTTTTTAAAAGCAGACTTAAGACTTTTTCATGCAAATAACAATACATCCAACACTTAGCATTAAGCATTTTCCTATGTGGATTTTAATTAGGAATTACGAATTACTATGAGAGCTACTTTTTCTGATAATTTAACTACGCTAAAAACCAGCAATATGCAATCAGTAATGATCAGCAATCGATTTATACTAGGGATAGTTGCCTTTAGTGTGAGTTTTGGTCTTAGCCTCGTCCCAAACTGGGATTTTAATAAAGCCTTTCTCACAGGTTTAATTACTGCCGTTACTATCTATGCAGCAGCATTATTCGTAGATAAGCGACGCAGAAATTATGAAATGTTTCTTTTAGGTTCTATCCACAAGCGAATTAAAGAGATGGAGGGATTGAAGGCTCGCGTTGTCAGAGAAATTAATCAAATCGAAGAACATCATAATTTATTATATGCAGAGTCACAACAACTGCAAAATCAAGTAACAGAAAGCCGTAATCAAAGGGATAGTTTACATCGAGAATTAAGAACATTTGCCGGACAGAAAAAGCAGTTAGAAACTGAAATCAGTAGCCTGCAAACTGAAATTAATAACTTGCAGAAAAATTTAACAGAATTGAATAATGCTTTTTCTGTCCTCACAGCAGAGAAGCGCCGTCTAGAGTCGAATTGTAATGTATCTCGTAGTGAAATCACCCATTTGCAAAGTCAAATTTCCGAACTTCAGCAGCAGAAGCAAGAAGTTGAAAGCAATTTAACTCTTTTAGGCAGACTCAAACCCCAATTAGAAGAAAAATTATACGAACTGCGAATTGCAATTCAAGAACTAGAAGTTGAGACAACCCAAAAAAATCAATTACTGATAACGACAAAAGCCGAAAGAGAAAATATCCAAGCTATCCTGAATTCTTCACAAACCCAAGTTGCAGAACACAAAGCCGAATTACAGCAGTTGCAACAACAAGTTTCATTATTGCAAGAAGAACGAGATTCATTACAAAATCAAGTATGGGAATTACTCCAACAAATAGAAACATTCAATCCAGAACATTTATCTGATAATTTCAATGAAGATGAGAATGAATTGTTTCCTTTTTCTGAGATAATGGAAACTACATCAATCATAAACACTTCGGAAGCTGATACATCAAATAATTTACCTGAAGAATGGACTAATTTTGGAGAAAATCTTCCAGCATACGAACTACAAGTATTAAAAGCTATAGTCGAACAAGATAATCCTAATGCTGATATTAAGAAAATTGCTGAAGCAAACATTACTATGCCAAATCTATTAATCGATTCTATAAATGAACGAGCAAATGATATTATTGGTGAATTAATAATTGATTCAAATTCTGAAATTCCAAAAATTTATCAGGAATATATGACGCATGTCAAAAAAATGATTGCAATGTATGAAGACCTTATGACTAGACATGCTTCGTCAAATTAAATTATTATTGCCGTCGTTAGATTAGTAGTCAGGTGAATATCTTACCTACTGACTGCGTGCTTCTGCGTTTAGAATAAAGTGAAGTGTAATACATGGCAAAGCTCAAAATCTCGAAAAAAATCTCCACTGCTTTAATTAATTCCCTTGGTGCGGGGGTAGTACCAAGAGTGGGAGTTGAATATATAGCAGTAGGGCGAGAAAAAGAACTCAAAAGCCTATTACAAAATCTCGATGATATTGCAGAAGGTGTAGCAGCATTTCGCTTCATAATTGGTAACTACGGTTCTGGTAAAAGTTTTTTATTGCAACTACTTCGCAACCGTGCTATGGAGCAAGGTTTTGTAGTAGCTGATGCTGATTTATCCCCTGAACGTCGATTAGCTGGAAGCAACAATGAAGGTGTAGCCACTTATCGAGAATTAATGAGCCACCTAGCTACAAAAACTCGTCCTGATGGTGGTGCTTTAGTCTCGATTATAGAAGGATGGATTAATAAAATTCAACAAGAAGTGGTTAAAGAAACTGAAATACGTCCGAATGACGATGGTTTTGATGACCAAGTTGAATCAAAAATTAGGGAAGTAGTTCAGTATATTGAAGATTTAGTTCACGGCTTTGATTTTGGTAGCGTGATTATCGCTTATTGGCGTGGCTACCGATTGGATGATGATAATTTAAAAAATGCGGCGATGCGCTGGTTGCGTGGAGAATTTACTACTAAAGTTGAGGCGAAAGCAGCTTTAGGAGTACGGGTTATTATTGATGATGATAGTTGGTATGATTATGTAAAACTATTTGCGAAATTTGTAGCTGAAATTGGTTATAAAGGACTGTTAATTTTAGTTGATGAAGCCGTGCATTTATATCAAATATCTACCACCGTTACACGAGAAAAGAATTATAATCGACTTCTGGCAATGTTTAACGATACTATGCAGTGCAAAGCAGAACATCTTGGCATTGTTATTGGTGGAACAACTAAATTTTTAGAAGACCCCAAACGGGGACTTTTTGCAGACCAAGCTTGGCAAAGACGCACAAAAGAAAGCCGTTTTGTTGCACAAGTTAATGTTCAGGAGCATTTAGGGCCAGTAATTCGGCTAAATCCCTTGAGTGAAGCGGAAATCTTGACCCTTTTGCAACGTTTAGCTGAGATTCATGCACTCAATTTTGGCTATGAACAGACTTTGACAAATCGTGAGTTGAAGGAGTTTGTGCAAGAAATTATTAATCGCTTAGGTGCAGAAGCATTACTGACACCAGGGGAAATTGTGCGAGATTTTATGAGTGTGCTGAATATTCTTCACCAAAATCCAGGAATTGCGTTTGGTGAATTAATTCATGGCTCTAAATTTAAACCTACTGCTATGGGTAAGGATGCAGATGTGGATGAGGATGGCGCAGCAGAATTTAGTTTGTGATATTATCATTAACGAAGTATGCCAAAACAAAACTAGCATCTTGTAAAAGATGAGTCCTTTATTAAAGCTCGTGGAGTGGGTTGGAAGCTCGCTTGATGATTTGAGAGAGTTTCCAGAAGAAGCTCAACAAATGATGGGTTATGCTCTGTACTTGGCTCAGTGTGGTGAGAAGCATGATTCAGCAAAACCTCTCAAAGGATTTAAAGGTGCTGGAGTGTTGGAAGTTGTAGAAGACTTTGATGGTGACACTTACAGAGCTGTTTATACAGTCAAACTGGAAGATGTTATTTATGTTTTACATACTTTTCAGAAGAAATCCAAACACGGTATTACTACACCAAAACAAGACATCGAATTAATTAAAGCAAGGTTTAAGCGGGCAAAAGAGCATCACGCACAAAACTATAGCCGGAAACAAAAGGAAGAAAAAAATGACTGAAGAAATCAGTGTACAAGCAAGTAGCGGCAATGTGTTTGCAGATTTAGGTTTAGCGAACCCTGATGAACTACTTGTCAAAGCAGAACTTGCACGTCAAATCACTGAGATCATCGCTAAACAGGACATGAATCAAGTTGAAGCAGCCGCACTATTGGGAGTTGATCAACCCAAGATTTCTGCTCTAGTAAGGGGAAAACTATCAGACTTTTCAACAGAGCGACTTTTCCGATTTTTAAATGCTTTAGGTTGTGATGTGGAAATCGTGGTGAAGTTGAAACCCAAATCCCAAACACAGGCTCAAACAAAAGTTTGTAGTTATGTATTAGAAAACTGAAAAATGCTTACTTACAGCATAGACAGAAGAAATTTTATTTCACTTATCTGCCTGTCAATTACATTAAAATGATTATCAAGCATTTTTAGCATTCTCAATAGCTTGTCTGAACCCATGTAATTCGGAAACAAATCCAAAATTAATATAATTAGTTCGATGTGGTGCATACTAACAGCATACTTTTTGCGTATTTTAGTATAATATCAATCATTGAAAGCATAAGGTATCAGTATTTAAACGTGTTTCAGAGAATAGAACTCTTTTTTACACGATCGCACCAACAAAATCATTCACTAGCACCTTCTGGAAACAAACGACTTAAGTCTAATAATGCATCTTCAAATCCAGGAATCGCTACTGACTGGTTAGATAGAGAAATCTGCTTGGTGAGATAGCTAAACTTATTTTGAGCATTTTGATATGGCTGGCTATGACGCTCAAGTTGACTATCTGGCAAATTCACAATCCAGTAATGATAAATTCCGGCTTCTGCATACAAAGACAACTTGGTTGTTTGATCGTAATCTATGGTTTTATCCGAAATTTCAATTACTAACAAAATATCTTCGGGATACGGATGATGAGCAAGATAATCTTCATCTCTTCCTCGTGCAATGACAACATCCGGTTCAGGCTCACTCTGATTAGGGAGGGTGATAGGATCTTGTCCACGGATGACTGCTCGATCGCCTAGAAGCCGATCTAATTGACGGCATAGGATAGAACTACAAACTGTATGAGGCGTTCCCTTTGCTGTCATTTGAATCAGTTCTCCTCGAATTAACTCAATATGATTGGCCTCTGTGAGAAATCCGAGTTCAATCAATCGATGGTATTCAGCGATCGTAAATCGCTTAGGTGTCACAACATTCATAAGACATCCTTACTAATGACACTGATTCTACTTTTACTTGTACATTAACAGAGATTACAGCAATTTTCAGGTAAATAGACCATGCAGTAGGGGCATAGCATTGCTTATTGGTGTCAACTTAAGGTGAAAGCGAGTAAGCGAAACGTTAACCTTGGCAGTTAAAACCTCATTAACGGAGTAAAAAACCTCGTCTAATCACTTAACTTGCCAGTGCTATTAAGATAATTTTTTGAGTATATTTTGAACTTCATCTGCTCTTTCTGGATTAAGTTCAATGTACCTTTCAGCCGCTATTTTGAGATATTTTTTGAATATCTCTTGAGAAACTATTATTTCATCTTTATCCAGAAAGCAAAAGCGAACTCCTTCAAACATATCATCCTCATCTTCACAAGGAAATTCACACATGGCATATTCACTACCATAACCAGTACCTTCAAGAAGATAATTTAATGCATCAGGGAAAGAGATACCTGCTATTGCATTAAAGTATGACTTGACTATCCAAAGTGGATCGGTTGTATAGTCTACGCCGTCAAATAATTCTTTGAGCATAAAAAATAAGATGCGTTTTCCCTGAAGATTAAACTGACTGCGTTGTTTACCGCCGCAGGCATTGCAATGCCTCAAATTGTTGCCAACAAAGGTACAATGCACGCGGTACGTGAAAACATCCTTTCCATTTGCCACCTTTAAGGTTCAACAATACTTCTCCACGCCGATTCAGATAGCCAAACCATTCACCGTATTCTGAATCAGCAAAATGTGACCAGGCGTAATCGTGCATCTTTTCATACCATTCCCAACACACCTCACGCCCACTCAGGCGATAGCCCATCGCTAATGCAACCAAAGACTCTAAGTGAACCCACCACAGCTTTTGATCCCATTCCAATTGTTGTGGGGGATGACCATCTGCATCCATAAAGTAATACAAGCCGCCATACTCGCTATCCCAAGCAAAATTTAGGATGTTTAGCACCACATCAACAGCTTGGTTAATAGTTTTGGTATCGTTTTGGCGACGTGCGATATCCATGATGAACCACATAGCTTCGATACCGTGGCCTGGGTTAATCAGCCGTCCCTCAAAAGAATCTATGTGGGAACCGTCAGGGGTAACATTTTCGTACATTAGCCCCCGTTCTTGGTCGAGAAAATCGCTCATCACTTCCCGGACAGTTTCAGCTAGGACATTCTCTAGTGTTTCCTTTGGCAGCAACCATTCCATTTCTAGAGTCAGGTTGGCTAAAATCATCGGTACAGCCAATGATTTCATGGGGCGTGTGCCGGGATAGGTTTTATTATATTTGCCCTTGGGGTTGTCCTTGCGGCGTAATACGTTGTTGTAAGCCTGCATTGCCACATCCTTTGCCCATTCTTCGCCGCCAGCGAGTGCATATTGACTAAATGCCATCGCCGCAAAGCAATCAGAAAAGATGTTGTAAGGCTCAACCAGTGGTTTCCCTTCACTGGTTAGGGCAAAGTACCAGTTACCATCACTATCTCTGCCGTGTTTGGCGAGAAAATTAGCGCCATTGCTAGCAATTTTTAACCAGTTTTCGCGCTTTTCTAACTGGTTGTAAAGCATGGAAAAAGTCCACACCTGGCGGTTTTGCAGCCAGATGAATTTGTCTGTATCATAAATTTTGCCCTGGCGATCCAGGCAAGTGAAATAGCCGCCTTGCTGCCAATCGAGAGAATATTTTTCCCAAAATGGGAGTACATCGTTGAGGAGAGCGTTTTTGTAAAGTTCAGCATAGGCGTAGCCCGCCGGAGGCATCGCTTGAAAATTATACTCCATAAATTTCCTCCCCTTTTGTACCAAAACCAACAGCTTAACAGTTATCATATTTTGACTCGAACATGGAGTGATCGCGTCAGTCTTTTACAAGATTTAGTCAGCAGCAGGTATACTTCTATGTTGTATCTTGCACCATTCTCAATAACCGTAGGGTAGTTTTTTAGAGATGAGGTTGTTATGAGTCAGATTGAACGAGTTGCGATCGTTGGAGGAAGCCACGGTAATGAGTTAACAGGAATACATTTAGTCAAAAAGTTTCAGCAATATCCTAATTTAATTAACAGGGCAAGTTTTGAAACTCTGGCATTACTTGGAAATCTCAAAGCTATTGAAGAAGGCAAACGATACATTGATAAGGATTTAAATCGTTGTTTTACTAATCAAGGCTTACAAAATCCCCAACTCTCAAGTTATGAAGATACGCGGGCAAAAGCAATTCAACAGATATTGCAACCGCAAAATCAGCCCTTTGTAGATGTAATTGTTGATTTGCACAGCACAACTGCCAATATGGGGTTAAGTCTGATTTTTTGTGATATGCATCCTTTCTTGCTTCGATTAGGTGCTTATTTAAGTTCTATAAATCCGATGGTAAAGGTTTTTGTTAATCAACAATCTAGAGAAGGTGGTTTTCTGCGTTCTCTGTGCGAATTGGGTTTTGTTATAGAAGTTGGTGCTGTGGCTCAGAATATTTTAAACGCTGAATTATTTCAGCAAACAGAGCAGCTTATTTATACAATTTTAGACTATTTTGAAGGTTGCAACCAAGGTAATATTCCGCAGATAAACAGTACGCTTACATTCTATCAATACATTAGGACTATCGATTATCCGAGAAGCGATGCCTACGGCGGGCTACGCCTACGCGGGGAGATTCAAGCCATGATTCATCCTCACCTTCAGTTTAGGGATTATGAACCTTTGAATCCAGGCGATCCAATGTTTTTAACTTTTGAAGGAAAAGATATTTTATATGAGGGAGGGTCTACTGTTTATCCTATTTTTATTAATGAAGCAGCTTATTACGAGAAAGGAATTGCGATGTATTTAACTCAAAAACAACAAGAGGTAGTTTAATTTATTCGCCTTTCTAACCCTTGCTGGGTTATATTGAGTGGCGATCGCACTTGATAATTCCTCCTCAGTTAGCAAGTTCAATTCCACAAACACATCTAATTCTTTACCAGAGATATTCCACTCTTGATCCCTCCCCCGCAAAATTCCCCGTTCCATCAACGCCACCCGCAGCCCTTCACCGCTAAGGCGCAACCAATTAAAATACCTCAAGTGCCACCGCAGATAACTACATCGAAGTCTACAATGCCTAAAGGCTGTTGACTTTCTTTAACTAACGTTGGGATAGGTGCGGTGTTTTCGCGCACAGATGTGAGGATGCGATCGCCTTGGCGCAATCCTCCTAAAATATCGCCGGGTAATTGGGAAAGAATTTCTTCAGTTAAAGACATTTTGGAAAAACTAAACTCTACATTGCAAAACTACCTGAGAATGAAGAAAGTAGTTCAATCAAAAAATCTCTCCCTGGTTTTACTACACAAAACCGTCCCTCTCCAATTCGGAGAGAAACTTAAACTTTAGTTCAAGACAGGGAGAGGTTTGTTGAACTCACGTTAAATTATCCCAACCCGAATAGTTTTGCGATCGCAGGCAATAATTTATTACCCGCTTCCACCAGCGAAGCAACAGCAGGTAAGCCTGTAAATATCCCTTTCAACATGGTGATTGCCGTTTTTGCCGTCTTTTGCTTGGTGGATTCTTGAGGATTTTTACCCGCTTCTGCCAAAGTCTTCACCTGTTCTAGCGCTTCAGCTTTCTCTTCTTCTGGCAAATATGTGGATTGGATGATTGCATCTTGCAACTGCGACAATAATTCTTTAATTCCTGGTTTATCCGCATCCGGTGAATCAGGTAACTGAGTCAGGGCAATACTTACATTACCGCTGATGGTTCCCAGATTAGCAACAGAACTATTGCCAGCGATACCGCTGACGTTGCTGCTGCCTTGAATGTTGATGCCGCTGATATCAGACATGATGGTATTTCCTTGTGTATAAGATTTAGGATGCCCAAGTGCAGTTGTGATCATATTTTTTAAATCACTTATATAACTATCTTTTGCTACCAGCAATAATTGCTGACTCTGGGATAAAGCTTTGAGTTGATTATAGTTATCAAAATATTCTGCACTCAGTTGAGATTTATCGCTAAGAGCGGCTGTTTTGGCTCTGAGCAAGATTTTATCATCGCCGCGTTTCTCCATTGCCACGATTTCTAACTCGGCTTCGGGATGATTTTCGGCAAGGTTTTTGAAAGCTATGGCAATGGCGCGGGGGTCAACACCTTGATTATGGTAAAGGTCGAGGGTGTCAAAAATTGGCTTGATAAAGTCGGCAAAATCCCCGTCTGCAAATACCTCTTGTTTATTATCAGGTTTGCGGAGGGGGTCGGGGTCTTCTTTGGTGGGTAAGCGCATGAAGACATATTCACACCTCACCCCATGCAATTTAGTTGTATTTGTAATTCCCCAATCTTCGATGTACGCGCCTGTGAGAGTTGCACCTGTTAAATCTGTGCCGTCTAGTTGCGTTTGCTTCAGCTTTGCTCTTGACAAATCGGCATCTTGCAAATTAGCTTCACTGAGGTCAGCGCCAATAAAGCTGGCATCTGCTAGGTTCGCTGCTTTTAAGTTGATACCTCGGAGGTTTTGACGGTCAAAGTTTTTGTCCTGTCCCTGTTTTGTAACTAGCAGTTGACGTACTTGTGAGTTTTCCAGATAAGTTGAACCAGGACGAACACGGTCAAGCATTTTGGCTTGATGCCAACAGCTACAGATAAGGATAGTGTTTCGCAAATCTGTACTTTTGAGCGTAGCTTGGGTGAAATCAGCATTGGTTAAATCAGCGCCACGAAAACTTGTACCTCTTGTTGCAGCAAAGGTAACAGCGATATTACGAATTAAGGAGTATTTTTCGTCTCCTTTCATGGCTAGCCAACTGATGTAGATGTTAAGTAACGTTCCAGCTCCGGCTCCGGCGATGGCGATGGCGATGG
>NZ_CAXTNP010000181.1:0-16717 GCF_964245575.1 uncultured Nostoc sp.
CCATTTCCTCTCCCCTTGACAAATCCTGCTTTTCCTTAACTTGTCACGAATCGCAGTCGCCTTATAAATTTGTCAGTTGCTTATTGTTGGAATAAATGGGGCTTGACGGGTTTAATGTCTTGTCCTCAGGTTTCTAGCTTACAGCCAACCATATACCACAAACCCACGGCATAGGGAACGTAATGGAGTTCTGCTGCGATCGCTTTCATCATAAAGTAGAAATAGAAAGTGAGAATTTAATCCCAGCAGAACGTCTCGTCTATTGTCTGAAAACTTTAGTTTAGATGTAGTTGCAGACAATTTGAATAGGTGCGATCGTCTATTAATAACTCGTTGACGAAGCTCAAAGGTTCATCAACGAAGCTCAAAGGTTCATCAACGAAGCTCAAAGGTTCATCAACGAAGCTCAGAGGTTTATCAACGAAGCTCAGAGGTTTATCAACGAAGCTTTAATACTGATCTAAGACCATACTTTACTAGATGCAAGAGTCCTATACTCCATTAGGCATAACCACAGGCAATAAAAAATATCTCTGTGTCTAATGCTCGATACTTTTCTACGAGAGGCTACGCCCTAAGCGTAGCTATGCCGCAGGCTTTACGGCAATGCTCAGTACAAAGTGCCCCATATTCAATTCCCAGTCCCTTGTATTTGCGAGCGCAAACTGACTTAACCTAAGTATATGCCTTTGACAGAGGTAAATTCAAACGCTCTGCTCCATAGTTAATTAAAGAGCAAGTATCAGAGACAACTGAACTCAGTCTCAACTACATTTGCATTGCCTTGTAAATTGGTTAGTTGCTGATTGTTACAACACATGCAGGTTACAAGTTTGATTGCAAATCCTCTTAAATAAACTATCAAAAGTTTTCTGTCTTTGCTTATATAAAACTTCTTTGCCTCATTCCCACTCTTGGAAATGAGGCAAATTTCTATGCAGATGTACACCCCACGGGTAATTTTGTCGTTGGGGATGCGGATAAAGTGTTAGTGCTGAAATATATGTCGCCTATTTTAGTACTATTTCTTGCAAGTTTGGTTACATTTATGATCTTGCGCTATCAATTTAATATAAGGTGAATTTTTACTCACCTTTGCGAAAGGCTCTACTTTCAGTATGATTAGCTTTTCTCCTTTTTTCAGTTTCAAAATTGGTTGTGCTGATAAAGATTTTTCCTTCCTTAGATTCACTTCATATTTAACAGTTACTATTGCTCCTGGTGATGGTATGATAGGAGGAGCAATACTAGGAAATTGCTCAGAATTTGATGGTCGAAGAATTAGTCGTTTTCCAGCAGATAAACCACCTGAAGTATTATTAACCATCCCTATCCATATCCAACCAGTAGGATTTACTGTATTTACTGTTTTTATTGAATTTGAAGTTGGTTTAGGTGCTGATGAAGGGATCTCTAATATATCAGGTGGTTGAGAAATGAAGAGCATAAACATACTACCTACTACAATGATAAGAAGTAGTCCTACAGGAATCTTACTTACCCTATTCCGACGACGATACCTTGATGGTCTAAACAAATATGAAAAGGTTGCTCTTGCCACATATATAAAAGTGTTTCCAGCAGCTTTTGCAACAAGTATCACAATTGCCCTAATCCAACGCAGAATTTTTTTAATAAGGAAGGTAGAATCGGTAAGTTCCTCGACTACTTCTCGAATACCTGTAGCAATATTTGCAAAAGCTTTATCATAGGGTCTCCATTCAGTGATGGGTCTTTCACCCTTGGGTAAAACTTTGACATTCGGGAATGCGACCTTCCAATAATTATCAACTGGACGAAGCAGAATAGTAATAACACGAGATGTTTTAGCCCTATGCTGTTCCATAGCTTGTTTCGCCAAAACATTCCAGTGGTAATGTGAAGCATTAAATTCTGAACTAATTAGCACCAAAATTATATCAGCCGTCTTTAAATTTGTATCAATCTCACTTTTCCATTCCTTTCCTGGGCTGATCATTCTCCTATGCCAACTAGTACTTACGCCCTCCCACTCCAAAGGACTGAGGTGATTTTCTAGTTTTTGCCGCATTTCTTCATCTTGAGCAGAGTCAGAACAGCAATAAAAAACTTTGACAACCTTAGTAGCAGGCATTGACCTTAGCACCTATTAATATGAAAGAATTATTACTTTATTTTCATAGCATTTTATATTTAAATTTTTGATAATTTACTCAGTCATAATTATGAATTTTCAACAGTTAATTTCTATAAATTTCCTGCCAATTCTTTCGCTACTATTCGGATACCTTGAGCAACACTTAAAAATGCAGCATCACGATTTCCCCATTTTTTCAAAGCTCTGCCGCCTTCAGGCAGAGCTTGAAGTCTGCCAAAGGGTGCGCTCTCCCAATCAACAAAGTCGAGAATTATAGGGATAACTCTGGCTTCTTTGGCTTCATGCCGTTGCATTGCGCGTCTAACCTCAACATCCCAGCAATAATTTGAAGCGATAAAATTTGCACTTACAAGCAGCAAAATTATATGAGATGAATCTAAGTGGGTGTCTATCTCATTCTGCCATTCTTTTCCTGCTCCGATTTTGCGATCATGCCATCCTGTAATTACACCTTCTCGCTCTAAAAGAGTGAGGTGATTTTCTAGTTTTTTGCGAAGTTTTTCATCTTCATGAGCATAAGAATAAAACACTTCAATAGCTTGATGAGGTTGCAATGACATAAATTTGTTTCTGACTCAAATTTTTAAATAAGCTTTAAATCTTTATCAAAGTTGTCTGCTAAAACTTGCAGTTTTTAGTTGAAGGCAAAAAAGATCACAAGATTGATTTTGATTTACAGATTAGTGCTTTCTAATACTCTAGCATAAGAGACTACAAAAGTAATAACACTTATTTCATCAAGTCAAACTCTTTACTAAAACTATTTTCTCAGCTTCATTTACCCTAATCTGCGCCAACCCAAATTGTTCAATTACCGCCGCATTCGTCGTCAAATGCCTACTCACCTCAGCCACCCGGTAATGACTTTCCTGTAACGCTAAAGCAGCTGGCAATAATAACTGATCTGCTAAATGTTCATCCACTGCTGCGCCAGTGTGATGAAACTCAAGCAGTTGCTGACAAGCAATTTCTGCAACTGTCTCCGCCGACAACCGTAATCGCCCAAATCCACCAAAGCCAGTCAAGCTGTTCTCATACTCAGCAGTTAAAAAAATACCCGCCCCCGGTGCTACACCTCTTTCTCGCAAAGCGTGTACAGCAACTTTCAAATGGGCTTCTCGTAACAAACTCTCGGCACGATTCGCCATCCGTTGGGGAATATGCGAAGGCAATTCCGTTACCACTGCTAGCCCTCGCACCTGTTGTAATTCTCCCCGTTCTAGCAAGTTGATCCCGTTGAGTTTACCACCGCCACTCACCTGCAACTGTACCTCTCCGCCACCTTTAGGAAACCACCCCCAAGCGCCTAACTTGACTTGGGCTTCTACACCCATGCGTTGCAATATCGGTAAATAAACTTGCTCAATATACGTCACTGTCGGGCTAAAGTTTACATGAGTTCCACCCTTTAGTGTTATCTGGGAATTGCCAGATGCTAGTGCCAAAGGTAAGAGAATAGTCTGTAAAACTAGAGCGATCGCACCCGCAGAACCACCAAGTTGTGCTTTACTAACATCAAAGGTATAAGTTCCAGCTTGCACAGCACTACCTGGGATGAATTCCAGCAGCATTGAACCCAAAGCATCACCCTGTAGTTGGGCATTACAAATTCTCGCAGCAGCCCGAACTGCTGTTAAGTGTTGTGCTGCTAATCCTGGCTTTTTGCGTCCAGCGCGAATACCTGCAATCAGTATGGGTTCGCCAGTGATGGCCGCTAGACTTAAGGAAGTGCGAAGAACTTGTCCGCCTCCCTCTCCGTAGGAACCGTCAATTTCAATCATGGGCGATTTTGGGATGTTGGATTTTGGGTTATCCCCACGGCTGTTGAAATCAAACCACAAATTATAAACGCCTAACAGCGAGCTTTTTGAAGCGAAGTTACACAAATATACAGAAAAAATTCTAATATGTGTTTCTTGTAGTTTGCTAATTTTGAATTTGGAATTGAAGAACCTTGCTTTTACCGGGATTCATCAACTGATATGGGTCAACTATTTCCTTAAATTTTAACTGTTCACGATCAATAACTTTTCTGCCGCTGTCCTCAATAATATACGTGTGGGGATTGGCAATACTCACTCCGTTCCCTCTAGTTTCGGTATCAACACTGGGCTAAAGGTGTGATAATCCTGGGATAATTTTGCGACTTGGGCGGAGTCAGTGATGCTTTCTATGCCTTCTAGAGAATTAATTAGGGCATCCAATGTTGTCATAGGTTATATCCTTTTTTTAACGCAGAGGGACGCAAAGGTTTACGCAGAGGAACGCAGAGACTTAACTCCTCTGCGCCCCTTTGCGCTTCCTTCTGCATCCCTATGGGTTTTAATTCTCATGTTTGACAGCACTTTCATGCCACTTACTTAATATAAGGTCAGATAGGGCACTCAAGCTGATAAAAATTAATACACCCAACCCAGTTGTAAGAAATAATGCTGCAAACATCCGAGGAATTTGTAAGTTGTAGCTGGAAATTAAAATCCGGTAAGCAATGCCAGATTTTGCCCCGCCAGTACCAGCAACAAATTCGGCAACCACTGCGCCAATTAATGCTAAACCACCGCTAATTTTTAAACCACCTAAAAAATAGGGCATGGCGCTGGGTAAACGGAGATACAGCAGAGTTTGCCAGCGAGACGCTTTGTAAAGTTGAAATAGGTTGAGCAAGTTCCGGTCAACGCTGTTGAGTCCTAGTGTAGTGTTGGATACGATGGGGAAAAAGGCGACAATCCAGGCACAAACTACTAAGGCGGCAAAAGTATTATTTTTTAACCAGAGAATGATTAAGGGTGCGATCGCAACTATTGGAGTTGTTTGTAAAATTACTGCATAGGGAAATAAACTGCGTTCAATCCATTTACTTTGGGTGAATAAAATCGCCATTAGTAAACCAGAAATAGCCGCAGCAATAAAAGCAACGACTGTGATTTGCAGTGTAATTAATAGTGATGCAAAAAGCTCCCTCCAGTCAGTAATTAAAGTTTTAAATACTAATAAAGGGCCAGGGAGGATATAAGGAGGTAGATGTGTTATCCGCACAAATATATCCCATAACAATAATGCTATAATGCCAACTACCATCGGTGCCAAAACGTCAGCAGGAAGAAACTTGCTCAATGTCTTTTGTGATTGGGTATGACGGATGAATAGCATATAAATTAAAAATTTTAAATTGGCGCAAAGCTCATAGCTTGGGCTAGATGCTGAGAAATCTCACGGCAATATTGGTTATACAGCAATGATGTGCGAAAGTCATCGTCCCGGGGGTAGGAAACATCAATTTCTACATCTGCTACAATCCTTCCGGGACTTGTCCCCATAACTAGCACGCGATTTGATAAGTACACTGCTTCGTAAATATTGTGAGTAACAAAAACCACCGTCCAGCGCTGTTGAAGCCACAAATCGAGTAAATCACCATTGAGTTTGCTACGAGTAATTTCATCTAATGCGCCAAATGGTTCATCCATCAACAGGACATTTGGTTGAGTAATTAATGCTCTAGCAATTGATACCCGCATTTTCATCCCACCTGATAACTGGCGGGGATAGTTTTCCTCAAAACCTTCTAATCCTACCAGATGTAATGTCTGCTGTACCAATTTTTGGCTATCTTTTTTAGACATTCTCGCCAATTTTAGCGGTAGGCGTATATTCTCCCTGACATTTGCCCAAGGCATGAGTGCGGCATCTTGGAAAACAAAAGCCAGTTTTCTTGCTTGCTGAGTTATACCCCAGTCAATACTACCAGAACTCGTGCCCCCCAATCCGGCAATCAGTCGCAGAACTGTACTTTTACCGCACCCAGAGGGGCCAACTAAACTGACAAATTGCGACTCTGGAATTGCTAAATTGAGGTCTTGCAGGGCAACAGTGCCATTGGTGTAGACCTTGCTAATCTGATTGAGTGTGATAACGGGATGGTGACTCATTCATTCTGTAGATTAAAATTTGACTGTCTCAGACAATATGGAAAAGATGTTTCATGGTTAACCTAATTATCAGTTAAAACTCAAAGCCGTAGAAAGTATTAATAACATTTTTTAGAGTAGATGTTAAGTAAATATTCCTTAGAAACACTGGTAATGTAAATTTTAATGGGATCTATTTGAGTTTAAATGAAGAACTTAGTGTTAGAGTAGAGGGTTACATAAAATAGCAAACTTATGAGTAAGCTGATAGCATTCGGTTGGTATGGAGGGAAATACAGTCATCTTGACTGGCTTCTACCACTCTTGTCAAAAACTACTCACTACTGTGAGCCTTTTGGAGGTTCAGCAGCAGTTTTGATAAACAAAGAACCATCACCTGTAGAAACTTACAATGATATTGATGGCGAACTAGTTAACTTTTTTCGTGTACTACGCGATGAGAAAAACGAACTAATTAGTGCTATTACTTTCACTCCTTTCTCAAGACGTGAATTTGAACTTGCCATTTCTCAACCCACTAAAGAGTTATCTAATTTAGAGAGAGCTAGGCGGTTTTTTATCCGAGCTAGACAAGTCAGAACAGGATTAGCTCAGACAGCAAGCTCCGGTAGATGGGCACATTGTTTGTTGACAAGTCGTGCAGGTATGGCTGGGGCTGTCTCAAGATGGTTAGGGAGTATAGATGACCTTTCTAAAATAGTTCAAAGATTTCAGCGAGTTCAAATAGAAAACTGCCCAGCAATTGAAGCTATTCAAAGATATGACAGCGAAGAAACACTTTTTTACTGTGACCCTCCTTATCCACATGATTCCCGTGGAGACAGTAATGCTTATGGGTATGAGATGACAGATGAACAACATCATAAACTAGCTTATGTCCTTCACAATATCAGTGCTAAAGTTGCTATCTCAGGATACGACTGTACCCTTATGGAGGAACTATATGGTGACTGGCGTCGGATTCCAGCACCGTCAAAGTACTGTCACTCTGTCAAAAAGCTACGTACAGAAGTCCTCTGGACAAACTATGACCTAGAATATCAACCTGTACAAATAATATCTCAAAGTAAGTCCAAAAAGTCTAAACAAGCTATTATGTCAACGCCTCCAGAGATTCTTAACTCAGCCTTTGATAGAGCATCCGAATACATTAGAACGGGCGATTCAACGATGATTGCTCCAGAAATTGTTGATAGAGTCGAATTTGTATGTAGACACCCTCAAAATAAGGCTGGCATAAGGCTTCTATTAGCTTGCTTATTAGCGAAAGTTCATCAATCTCATCTAGATATTCGTAAGCCATTTACTGAAATTGGCACAAAAGATTCTTACTCTGGTCGTTTTTACGATGAATCATACATAGCATTTTTTATTAATGAACGTAACTTACAAGATGTATGCAACCCAACAACTGCTTTTCTAACACCTGCACTTCGTACTAAAGCAATACCTTTAACTTTAGATGCTAAGTTGATAGGAAAACCTATAATATTATACGAGACTGTTATACAGCTATTTGACGATGTTTATACAGAGCGTGTAGCAACAGAAGACCTTCTTGTAGAAACTATAAAATGGCTTTTGATTCTCAAAAAAGAGAAAGAGCAGCGAATTCAAAGTCTTATTGCTAATTTAAACACTCTAGATGATCGGGCAATTCCTCTTTCTGCTGAAGCAATTGTAAAACTTATTAGACAGCATTTGGATTGTCCGAGAGCAAGTCGTTTGCCAGTGCTTATTGTAGCTGCTGCTTATCAATCAGCCTCAGAACATTTAGGAGAACGATGTTTACCGCTTGAAAGTCACAATGCGGCTGATAAACAAACTGGTTCTTTAGGTGATATTGAAATCAGACTCATAATTGGTAACAATTTAGTAACCAGCTACGAGATGAAAATGAAACGGATTACTATAAATGACATCAATAATGCCCTTCAAAAAATTACACGAAGAGTAGAACAAACTGGATATAAAATTGATAATTACATATTTATAACTACTGAAACTATAGATAAAGATGTAGAAGACTATGCTGCTAATCTTTATGAAAAGACAGGAGGCATAGAGATTGTAGTATTTGATTGTCTTGGTTTTTTACGGCATTTTTTGCATTTGTTTCATCGCTTACGGATGCAGTTTGTCGAGGAATATCAAAAGCTTGTGCTTGCTGAACCCGATAGTGCAGTTAGTCAACCCTTAAAGGAGGCTTTTTTAGCATTGCGCCAAGCTGTTGAGAGTGTTGAAGTGGAAATAAACTCAAATATTGAGACTGAATTGGATACTCCACTTTGAGAATAGCTAAAAATCTGGAGGATAGCAAGCGATCGCTTACTTCTTGTAATAGCCTACTCCTTTATTTACAAATTGCAAGGTGTATGCTTCTTTGTAGTTAACGTTAGATTTAGAAATCTTAGTATCAACCATGCTGTCAAACAGTGATTTCCACCTTGCATCACTCATCGCCCCAATCCCTTGTTTTTCTGCGGCATCAGAAAGTATAATCCCATATTGTTTTAGCTTTTGAATGCTATAAACAAGTTGCTCATCCGTCATTTCTAGATTATCTTTTTTAATCAACTGATTCCCCGGTTGGGGATTTTCTAGGTAGCTATACCAACCTTTTATTGAGGCATCAACAAATCGCTGTACTAATTCTGGATTTTTTTCTACTAGTTCTTTTTTTGTTTCAATCGTGGTTGCATAGGGTTGATAACCATAATCTGCTAATAAAAATACCACTGGCTGAAAACCGCCTTGCTTCTCAATAGCAAAGGGTTCAGACGTAATATAACCTTGTTGGGCTGAGTTTTTGTCAATCAGAAAAGGAGCCGGATTAAAGTTGTAAGGGCGTTTCTGATCGTTGGTAAAACCATACTTTGCTTCGAGTAAAGGCCAATAGGTAATATTAGCAGAAGCAGAGACATAAATTGGTTTGCCTTTGAGGTCTGCAAGGGTTTTAATTGCTGGGTTGGGATGTGCAATAAGACACCAGGGGTCTTTCTGGAAAATTGCTGCGACTGTGATTTTGGGAATATCTTGTGCTATGGCATTCACGGCATCTATGCCATAACCCATGAAGAAATCTACCGCATCCCCCATCAACAATTGAGTACCACTGGCAACCTGCGGGCCACCCATTTTGATAGTGACATCTAAACCATAGTCTTTATAAATACCAGTGGCGATCGCCTGGTAAAATCCGCCGTGTTCTGCTTGTGGTATCCAGTTTGTACCAAATCTAACTTTATCCAACCGAGAATTGCTAGTTGATGGTTGGTTGCTGTTAGTACAACCAGCAATGAAGCTGCTACCAATCCAGATAGAACTGTATTGAATAAAATTGCGGCGACTAAGGCGATGAATTGCTGTTGATGAGGGTGATGGCGGATTCATAAAACAGGATGATATTCTCTTTTATTTGCCTTTGTAGCTGAATCTAAATGTACATTCTAGAATCAACTTTTGATTCACTAGCGAATAGGGCTGAATTTCTAAAGCACCTTTAAAAGCTTTGATGGCTTCACCATACTCTCCTAGTGCTGCATAACACAAACCCATACCGTGAAGTGCCCCAAAATGTATTGGATTTATCTGCACAACTATCTGACAATCTGCCAGAGATTTTTGATAATCTCCTATACTGTAATACAGAAAAGCTCGGCGATTCCAAGCTTCTGCAAAATCTGGCTGGTCTTTGATTAGTGCTGTCAGCGCTGTTTCGGCTTCAGTAATTTCACCTGCATCCAGTAACTTTTGACTGCGATCAATTATTTCCAGCCCATAAATTCCCTTTTGCTGAAACCAAATCCGCCAGATTTTTCTGGTTGCTTTTTCGCGGACTGTGGCATCTGGGTTTTTCAACTCTTCAAGTAAGGAATTGATAGGTAAAGAATCCATGAATTTCAAATCAGTGAATATACGTTTGTATTAACTTTCTCACAAAATATATCTATTAAATGATTTTTAAAGCCATCTTTAAAATAACGGTAATTTATTGGGAATTATGAATTTTCTGTGTGATTTATTGTATTTAGTATACGACTAATACCACACTCGACATTTAGAGTCATCAAAATAAAAACTAATTAGAGGAATCATATCTGATTTCTGAACAAGATTTCAGATAAAACCCTGATCAAACAAGCTTTTCAGTCTCAGTATGTTTTCAGAAATCAAATCGGAGTCCTATAGAGGCAGTTGACAAATACTTAGTACGCCACGGCGGAAATAGAGCAATCACTTAAAATCTCTAAAAAGCCCATTTCGTAATACTTTTGACTTTTGATTTTTGACTTTTGACTTCTGCCTTGCGGTGCTAGTGACTAATAGCTTATAAAAACATCCCCATAAAAATAATGACTATGCCAAAGCAAAACGACGTTTCCAGGCATATTGTTCTTACTTCCCATTTTAGTAGCTTTGGCCCTAAACCAATCCCCATTCAATGGGGAGCAGCCGAACCTATGGAACGCAGGCTGATTATTGCCACGCTAACTAAGCAGACACATCGGAATGTGATTGGCACTCATTCTGGCAGTTATGCGATTTATCGTGCTCTAGCTGTGGCTAGCGGTGCTTTGCAGTCGGATCATCGAGCGGATTTGACGAATACATCCCCAGTAGAGCATATCGGGCCTCACCTAGTTGGGCTTACCCTGATAAAATAGTATCCCTCGACCCCTTTGGAGGCATCGCATCTGAGGTTTTTGCATCCTATTGCCAACAGGGATATGATATTCGTCCAACGTAGTTTCTGTGATGCGGGCAGGACAAGGAATTTTGGATGGTATGCTGGAGTTGATGCTATCAGCACGGGTGGGGCATATTGGTTTATACCGTGACCCGAAAACCTTAATAGCTGTTGAGTATTATTTTAAAGTTTCTCATGATGTTGACCAGCGAGATATGCTCGTGGTAGATCCAATGCTGGCTACTGGGAATTCGGCTGTAGCTGCTGTAGAACGGCTGAAATCAACTAATCCTTTATCAATTAAGTTTGTCTGCTTACTCGCTGCACCCGAAGGTATCAAGCATTTTTGGGAAATACATCCAGACGTGCCATTGTATACCGCCGCCATTGATGACTACTTGGATGAACATGGCTATATTATTGCTGGGTTGGGAGATGCAGGCGATCGCTTATTTGGTACAAAATAAATAAATTACTAACTTCACCCTAGAAATCAGTATCGTTTAAACCTTGAAGTTTCAAATATGATAGCCTCGCCCCAACAAAACTACCTTACCCCTGAAGAGTACCTCCAAATAGAGGAACAAAACCCTGTCAAACATGAATACATCGACGGCTATATCTATGGTGCGATTCGTTCAGTCGAAACCTGAATAAGGAGGATGACTGGCAGTGGTTGAGTAACCCATCGCAGGGTAGAGTTCGCACTTTAATCCTCAACCAATGACAACTCAATATCCATGTAGGTGAGGAAATCTAGCCGAGCATTAGCCTAGACAGCTAGAGGAAAAAAGGGAAAATATTCAAATGATTAACTTGAATTATAACCCAATCAAAAATACACCAAGTCCTACTGTCCCGGTGCGGGATTAAAAGCACACAAGCTACCAGAAGACTGGTATCCCCTACACCCAAGACTGATTATCAAAGGTGTAAAGCGGGGGTGAAAGCAGGAATAGGTGGTAATCGCTGAAAGCATCTACTGCAAGCAAGAGTCTATGGGTAGAACAAGCAAAGTGTCGTCTGAACCATCGTCAATAGCCGCCAAGGGTTATAAGCTAGTGGCATAAGCCACACTCTTGGGTCGGAAATATCCGGCAGAGGTAGAGGCTATCAGGATTCCTTGACCGAGATAGCGCACCACTCATAACCTCGGTGGATAGACACGCCCTAAAGGCTCAAATATGGATATTGGGAACGAAACAACCCCTCATGTTCTCCTGAAATTGGTAACAGGTAGGCATCAGCCATAAGAGATGAAGGCGCAGGATGACTTAAGAAGCAAATGCCCAACCCGAATCAACGGGTAATGCCTTAAAAGGGATGGCGTAACTGCCGGGATAAGCTGACGTGAGCCGCAGTGTGGGAAAAGCTAGAGGTAACAGTAGCTATGAATAAGCCTAATTCGGATTCAGAAATGAATATCGAGGGATGGAGAACTATCAATTGGCGACAAGCTGAAAGATATGTTTTTAAGTTGCAAAAACGCATCTATGCTGCTTCTTGCCGTGGTGATGTCAAGCAATGCCGTAAGCTCCAAAAGACGTTGATGAGGTCTTGGTCTAATAGGGTGTTAGCGGTACGACGGGTTACACAAGATAACCAAGGTAAAAAGACGGCAGGTGTGGACGGTATTAAATCACTGCCCCCAAAAGCACGTCTTGAACTGGCAGGGCAACTAAAACTTACTGGAGAATCCAAACCTACTCGTAGAGTATGGATTCCAAAACCAGGAGGAGAAGAAAAACGCCCATTAGGAATACCCGTAATGTACGACCGCGCACTACAAGCCGTAGTAAAAGCTGCGCTTGAGCCAGAATGGGAAGCAGTCTTTGAACCAAATTCCTATGGCTTTAGACCCGGAAGGTCATGCCACGATGCGATAAAACAGATTAAAACCTGTATTCAAGGCAAGGCAAAATTCGTGCTAGACGCGGATATAGCCAGATGTTTTGACCGCATCAACCACGAGGCATTGCTCCAAAAGTTGAACATCAAGGGTAAAGTCAGGCAACAAATTAAAGCCTGGTTAAAATCTGGGGTGATAGACAAAGGAGCATTTACTGCCACATCTGTTAGCGAAGCGGGCGCGCGTACTCGCGCGACGGGTACGCCGCAAGGTGGGGTCATTTCTCCACTAATGGCAAACATAACCCTCCACGGCTTAGAGGAAATGTTAAAGCAATATGCTGAGACACTACCTCTTAAGAAGAAAGAAAAACAAGGGGACACATTATCAAAAGACCAAAGAAGGCAGTCACTGACTCTTATAAGATATGCAGATGACTTCGTAGTGTTCCATAAAGACAAAGCCGTTGTCCAAAGATGCCGAGAAATCATATCGGAATGGTTAACTAGCATAGGACTTGAATTAAAACCTGAAAAAACTCGGCTAACTCATACATTCATCCCTGAACTAAGTGAGGATGGTAAAGCTGGATTTGACTTTCTCGGTCATCACATCCAACAATACCTAGCAGGGAAGTACCGGAGCAACAAAACTGCCGAAGGTAAAATATTAGGTTTTTACACCCTCATCACCCCATCCACGAAGGCGAGTAAGGCTCATCAAGAGGAAATCGGAAGAATCATCACAAAACATAGGTCAACGCCCCAAACGGCTCTCATAAAAGACCTTAATCCTGTAATAAGGGGATGGACTTCTTTCTACACAAAATCCGATGCCAAAACCGTTGGAGAATTACAGAAACAAGATAACCTCACATACCTGAAACTTCGACGATGGGCAAAACGCCGATGTGGAACAGCAAAAGCAGGTTCAGATAAATACTGGACGACCATAGACGGTGATAACTGGGTATTCGCAACCAGGGGAGGAGAAGCGAACCCCTTTCGGTTACTAGCACATAAAGAGTTTAGTTGCAGTAGCACTGATTATGTGAAAGTTAAAGGCGATAAAAGCCCCTACGATGGCGACACAGTTTATTGGAGTAAAAGACTAGGGAAACACCACCAAATGCCTAATCGTAAGGCTAAGTTGTTAAAACTTCAAAAGGGTAAATGTCCTTGGTGCGGCTTAAACTTCCAAGAATGGGATGTTATAGAAGTAGACCACATCATCCCCAGTTCATTAAGAGGCAAGGATGAATACAAAAATCTGCAACTACTACATCGGCATTGTCACGACGAAAAGACCGCACTTGACCTAATAGAAATTCGGAACAAAGACCGCTCAAAATTCCGAGAGAAACTTTCTCTATTTTGGAATAAAACTAACTGGGAGTGGATACATGATATTCCTAATTTCATAGGTCATGCTGTCAGGAAGTCCGATTTGACAGATAAATAACACATTGAGTAGCCGTGTGCGGTGAAAGTCGCAAGCACGGTTCCGAATGGGAGGGGTGATGCAGTAATGCACACCTCGACCCTACCCAATGGCTGGAGCGCTTGATGCACACGTTACCATTGCTGGGAACCTATTTGCTCTCCTGCGTAATCATGTACGCGGCTCTGGAAGTCGTGTTTATATCGCTGACATGAAAGCCCGAATTGAATCTCTAAATCGCTTTTATTATCCTGATGTTATGGTTACTTGCGACCAACGAGATCAAGAAACGCCAGCTTATAAAAGATTTGCCTGTTTAATTGTCGAAGTTTTATCTAATTCTACTGAAGCCTTTGACCGGGGCGACAAATTCGCCGATTATCAAACGCTAGAAAGTCTGCAAGAGGATGTTTTAATTAATACAAAACGTCAGCGAGTCGAGTGTTTTCGACGCAATGAGCAGAGACTCTGGGTTTTACAATCTTACACAGCAGAACATGAATCATTTCGACTCAACAGCGTGGATTTTGAGGAAACAATAGCAGTACTTTACGAAGATGTAGTTTTTGAATAATCAACTTATGATTGGGTATTATACACAATCTTTAGTAAACTAAATATCTATTAATATCTTCAAGGCTTCCTAACCCGGCGGAGGCATTGAGCAAAACAGACACAAGGGAATTGCATAAAAGTTATGGCGCTCATAGTTCAGAAATACGGTGGTACATCTGTCGGTTCAGTTGAACGTATTCAAGCTGTTGCACAACGCGTTTACAAAACCGTTAAAGCAGGAAACTCGCTTGTCGTAGTGGTTTCAGCAATGGGCAAAACCACCGATGGACTCGTCAAACTCGCTAATGAAATTTCTCCAAATCCTAACCGCCGGGAAATGGATATGCTGCTTTCCACTGGGGAACAAGTCACCATCGCCTTACTTAGTATGGCTTTGCAGGAACTCGGACAACCCGCAATTTCCATGACTGGCGCTCAAGTAGGAATTGTTACCGAAGCCGAACACAGCCGCGCTCGGATTTTGCATATTGAAACTACTCGCCTAACTCGCCACATAAATGCAGGTAAAGTAGTTGTAGTAGCAGGTTTTCAAGGCACATCCAGCGCCGGAGAAATGGAAATTACAACTTTGGGGCGTGGTGGATCTGATACTTCTGCGGTGGCGATCGCAGCCGCATTACAAGCAAATTTTTGTGAAATTTATACAGACGTTCCAGGGATTTTAACTACAGACCCCCGCTTAGTTCCCGAAGCCCAGTTGATGGATGACATCACCTGCAATGAAATGTTGGAACTAGCTAGCTTGGGGGCAAAAGTGCTGCATCCCCGCGCAGTGGAAATTGCTCGCAACTATGGTGTTCCCCTAGTAGTTAGGTCTAGCTGGACGGATGCCCCCGGTACTTGGGTAACATCAGCCAAACCCCAAGGGCGATCGCTGATCAATTTAGAAATTGCCCGTCCGGTGGATGGTGTAGAATTTGACACTGACCAAGCAAAGGTGGCTTTGTTGCGCGTACCTGATAAACCAGGAATAGCAGCAAGGTTATTTGGCGAAATTTCTCGGCAAAAAGTAGACGTAGATTTAATTATTCAGTCAGTTCATGAAGGTAACAGTAATGACATTGCTTTTACTGTTACAACACCAATATTAAAACGGGCAGAAGCAGTAACAGCAGCGATCGCCCCAGCACTGAGGAGTCAATCTAACCCCAAATCTGACGAAGCCGAGGTAATGGTAGAACATAATATTGCCAAAGTCAGCATCGCAGGTGCAGGAATGATTGGGCGTCCTGGTGTGGCTGCAAAGATGTTCGCCACCTTGGCAGAAGCAGGCGTAAACATCCAGATGATTTCCACCAGCGAAGTGAAAGTAAGTTGCGTAGTCAATGCAACAGAATGCGATCGCGCTGTCATCGCACTCCGCAGCGCCTTTGAAATAGAGGCAGGGGATCTCTTAGCTGGGAGCAGCGGAGAATTCCCCATTACCCCTTATCCCCAGAGGGGGCCCCACCTTGCCCACTCCCTTCTCTTTTCCCGTTCGTGGTGTCGCTCTCGATTTGAACCAAGCGCGTCTTGCTATTCGCCAATTGCCAGATCGGCCGGGGATGGCGGCGAAGCTGTTTGGATTATTAGCGCAGCATAATATTAGCGTTGATATGATTATCCAATCTCAGCGTTGTCGGGTGATTGATGGTGTTCCCAGACGAGATATTGCCTTTACAGTCTCGCGGATAGACGGGGAAAGTGCAAAAGCAATGCTTACCCAAGTAGCAGCAGAATTAGGATGGGGTGAAGTTGTTTTAGATAGTGCGATCGCTAAGGTAAGTATTGTCGGTGCAGGTATGGTGGGACAACCAGGTGTAGCCGCTAAAATGTTTGAAGCACTAGCCGAACACCAAATTAATATTCAAATGATTGCCACCTCAGAAATTAAAATTAGTTGTGTCGTGGCACAAGAGCAAGGTGTTAAAGCTTTGCAGGCCATTCATGCTGCTTTTGGACTGGCTGGTAGTGAGAAATTTGTCGTCCCAGCGTAAAAGCTGACTTTAACTCTTTCTATCCACAGGAGAGAAGAACTATTTTCTCCTTGCATTATTGATACATCGGCTGACAATGCGATTGTTTCGGCTAACAATGCCATTGTTTCGAGTGACAAT
>NZ_CAXTNP010000182.1:0-16670 GCF_964245575.1 uncultured Nostoc sp.
ATCATTTTGAAACCTCTCTTAGTTTTTATTAGTAAATAAGATGCGTTTTCCCTGATTACGCAGTTGATATTACAGAGTAGAAGTCGGAGGTTATGTTAGCGGAGGTTGCGATCGCACTATCTAGATTTTATAAGGCTTTGAGAATGTAGTGATAAATCCGGGTATATGCTGTGCTTTGTCCAAAATCCTTTGTGAAAAAGCTTTTTCACACTTAACGATAAAAGTCAGACATACTTACAAATTTTCCCGTAAACCTACTTGAACCTATCCCACTATTCTAAAAATCCCTAGTGCTTTTCGTAAAATGTGCTTGAAAACCTTGATTTTTAGTTTTCAGTTGTCAATAAGCTTAAGCTTTGTAGCACAAATATTATTAGTGGGATAGGTTCTGATAATATCAAAGCTATCTACGCAGAGTGCAAAAGATGTTTTGGTTTTACCCTTCTTCTTCTCAAATCCTGTTGACATTAATTTGATCTGGCAGCTAGATGAATTAAATCTTACCCTAGCTCTGATAGTGCCACTTTGCTCAAGCAAGTCCTCTTGTCAATAGGGTTTGAGACGCGCTAACCCTGGCTGTGACTGCGACTATTTTATTCTCGATTTTCCTAAATTACCAATGTACTGTCGTTTGACATAATCTGTTTTCTGGTACGGCAAACAGTTCAGTTTTCAAGATGTTTACCAGAAACAATTGGCATCTTGGGTTCAAAAGTTCTTAGCGATTGGACAAGCTAAATGCGCCAAAATAAAGCTAGTATGGTGTTTATTTGCCGCTCTAATCGCTTTGCTTACTGCCCAGAATAAATTCCCCCACAGATGTTTCGGCATAATAATCTGTTCCCACTGCTGCTGCAAATAAATCAGCATCTCCATATGCAATAGCGCAAGGAGCTAAATCCATAGCCGTTGCGACTAAATACATTGTTTGAGTTAAAATACCTACGTGCTTTAGTGTAAGAGCATAAGCATTAGCCTCATACTGCCAGCTTCGTTTAGGAAAACGAGCAGCAATTGTAATTAGTACCTGCAAACTTTCTTTACTTTGTCTTACTGCTTCACTTGCTTTTTGTAAAAGGGCTTCAACATAGTTATTGTTATCAGATAATTTACAAAGTTGATGTTCTCTGGGACAATAATGATAAAGACCTGGAAGAATATTTTCACAGTTATTTATGGTTATATATAGTTCTAATTCATAATCTGCTGCTGCGTTTGGGTAAGGTCGGCTGCTAATTTCACCATAATCAGTTTGAATAATATTTTTAACTCTTGCACAGCGATAAAGAAATTCACTTAGCTGTTTATCAGTTATAGGCTTGGCAGCATAACTCCTAATAGACTTTCTTTTTTCTTGTACTAAGGTAAAGGGGAAATCTGTTTCCTTTAGTTTTTCAATATCTGGTTTATACAAATCAATCGTATCATTGGACATTTTTGGCTTGACCACAGAATGCGGTTTAGCCTCACTCAGTAATGGAGTGCTTTTTCTATAATAATTAATATGTCTACCTAATCTACTTCTAGCATGAAAAAGAAGGTCGTGAAAGCTCCATTGAAGAAGTGTAACATTATCTTCTTCATGAATCTTTCCATCTTCATCTGCTTCGGAAATAAATTCAGTGCTTATAAGTAAACCCAAAAATAATTTAATTGTATCTTCTGAAATTCCAGATATTTTTTGCTCAAGTTCAAGATAATTTTGAGGCTTAACAAGTTCATTGATGATTGTAGTAGTAGACCAATATTTTAAAACTATCTGTGCATAAGACAAAGGAGATTCCAAAACTAATTGCTCTTGATATTTACGGCAATAAGCGAAGCGTGATAAAACATATTTTTGCTCTGGCTTCACTTCTTTGAGATGGAATTGATAGTAACGCGAGATAGGTACAATTGTTGCTATTGGATTTCTCTCCTCAAGAAGTGTGTGAGAAATCATAGACCAATCATTAAATTTTTTCAGGTAGTTATAAAACTTAGGAAGTGCAAAATCTCCGTCTATTTTTCGCACTATATCACTAAAATCTTCTTCAGTTGCACCATTAGCAGCTAGTGTTTTTATAGCAGTCAGTAATCCGGGAGTTAGATTGAAAAATTTTAATGTAACTAGGGGCGAACTTACAAAAACTTCTTTTGCTGATTCTTCAAGCAAAGATACGTTGCTTCTAAAAGACAGTAGGAAGAACGACGACATAAAACCGTTTATTGATACTTGGTGATTGTTACCTTGGGTCTCGTAAAGGTCTTGCTTTTAAGTTACTACGGGGTTTCAATGCTTCAAGCTTGTTAAGCAAAGCTCAGAAGAGAGATGCAGTGTTGTCAAAAATTGTACCATAGATACTCAATACGGTTCGGATAAGCATTATTCACTTTCCTTATGGTCTGGGGAAAGGTTAAGGGGAAAAGGAATTTGGATGTATTCAAAACCTTTTCCCTTTAACCAAACCGTATTGGTATCATACCTCTTTTTGTTTTCGGCACATCAATCAATAAAAGCCTAGCATGCAGGGCAAACGCATCATGTCAACAAAACCAGTCTATTCTCAATAGAGGCAAAAGCGATCTCATTAACGTATGTTTATTGCTAAAGATTTAGGCGTAGCTTTGAGTCTTGGAAACTAAACTAAACGAGAAATACTGATTTTTTCATTGGTTCTTAACCTTGATTGTAATCAAGAGTAATTTAGACGCGTTTGCCCTGGTTTACTGCACTTTTGTGTCTCTGCCTTGAGTTTGTGATTGACCTTTTTCTGATTGACCTTTTTGAATAGGTCTTGATGAATCGTCAAGCCCAAGAGGATTTTGATTGGGTTGCTCTTCGATAATGCCGGATTCTATATCTAAGGTAAGTGTTGAAAGCAGACTATTCTTTACTTCGTCGCTCAACTGCTCTTCACTCAATACCTGATTAAACGCTTGTGAAATAGTTGAGATAAGTCTTGCCAACAAGCGCTTCTTTACTTCGTCGCTCAACTGCTCTTTGCTGAATATTTCGTCAAAGGCTTCCCAGATTTTTGACATAATTATCCTCTCTAGCTGGCTGAAAATGGGTTCTAAATAGTTACTTCAATCATTGCACAGAAAGTGATTTTCTTGAATATTGGGATTAGTCTTTAGATAATCCCTCAGCCAATTGCAACCATATTTAAGCAGACGCTCTAGATCTAAAGCTTGCAAAAACTGCCAATTCCACAAAATTATGGTATCATCAGCACTAGCCGAGGCAATCAATTTACCATCTGGGTTGAAACTGACATCATAAACTCCATCTTTATGGTTTTGCAGAGTTTGGAGTAAGGTGCCATCCCTCTGCCAAAGTTTGATAGTGTAATCGTCACTAGCTGAGACAATCAACTTGCTGTCTGGGCTGAAACTGACACTATTGACTCTAGCTTCATGACTTTGTAGAGTTTGGAGTAAAGTGCCATCGTTTTGCCAAAGTTTGATAGTGTTGTCATCACTAGCCGAGACAATGAGCTGACCATCTGGGCTGAAACTGACATCATTGACTCCACTTTTGTGGCTTTGCAAAGTTTTGTATGGGTGATTTTGGAATCTGCCTAGATTTAAATCTCGTCGCCAAAGTTTGATGGTGTTGTCATCACTGGCTGAAGAAAGGATTTTACCATTTGGACTGAAACTGACTTTATTAACTTGAGCCTTATGGGCATTTAAAGTTTGGAGCCAAGTACCATTACGTCCCCATAACTTGATTGTGTCGTCATCATGAGCAGAGGCAATCAATTCACCATCGGGGCTAAAACTGACGCTCTTGACTTCATGAACTTCAGTTGTAGGATAGCTTAAAGTTTTAAGTAAAGTACCATCGCGCTGCCAAAGTTTGATAGTGTTGTCCTGACTTGCTGAAGCAATCAATTCACTATCTGGGCTAAAACTTACATCATTAACTTTATCCTTATGATCTTCCAAAGTTTGAAGTAAAGTACCATCACGCCGCCAAAGTTTGATAGTGTAATCGGCATTAGCTGAGGCAATTATCTGACCATCAGGGCTAAAACTCACACTGTAAACTATATTTTCATAACTTGGGAGATTTTCAAACAAGGTGCTGTCAAACTGCCAAAGTCTGACAGTTTTGTCACCAGAAGATGAAGCTAAAGTCTTACCATCTGGACTGAAACTAACACTATAGACTGAATCGTGATGCCCGATGAGCGTTTTGGTAACTTTGCCTGTGCTTACATCCCAAAGTTTGATCGTGTTGTCACTAGAAGATGAAGCTAATATCTGACCATTAGGGCTGAAATTTACACTTAAAACTGAACTTGTATGACCATTCAAGGTTTTAAGCAAAGTGCCATCATGTCGCCAGAGTTTGACGGATTTATCTGCACTTGCGGTTGCAAACACCTGACCATCAGGACTGAAACTGACTTGAAAGACTATATCTTTATGATCTGTCAATGTTTTAATTAAAGTGCCATCGGGGTGCCAAAGTTTAACAGTACCATCAGCACTAGCTGAGGCTAGTATCTTACTGTCAGGACTAAAACAGACACTAGTAATCCAGTTTTTATGATCTTCAAGGGTATTGAGCAAGGTACCGTCAAGTCGCCAAAGTTTGACGGTTTTGTCTACAGCAGCAGTCGCTAATATCTGACTATCAGGACTGAAACTGATATCACTAATCCAACCACTTTGCCCATTGAAGGTTTTAAGTAAAAAACCGTCAATCCGCCACAGCATAATTTTGCCGTCACCACTGGTAGAAGCTAAGAATTTACCATTAGGGCTGAAACTATGACTAGTGGCTCCCTTCTCGTGTCCCTCTAATGTATGAAGCAAACTGCCGTCACTCTCCCAAATTTTGACAGTATTATCTTTACTGCTTGAAGCCAAAAGGTGAGCATTAGGACTAAAACTGATTTTATTTATCAAATTTTTATGCCCTTCCAGGCGGTTATGCTCTTGGACGTTATTGACTATTATATTTCTTAGCGTATCCACAGTTTTATTTTGAACATCAGGTAGAGCTTTGACATTGGCTAATTCTTTAACTGCCTTGACACTTTGTATTAATGCTCCAAGCTGATCATCTGAGCGTAAAAGAGCTATAGATGTTGCATTCAGTGCTGCGACTTCTGCTAACTTTTGTTGCTCCTTTGCTTCATTTAGCTGGATATCTGCCCATTTCAGCAACATTACTATCACAATAAATATAATTAAGAGTGCGCCAAGTCCTGAGCGAATTATCCGTTGAGCTTTTTGTTGTGCCCTCATCAACGTGTTATAAGCTTCACTTAATATCTGACTCGCTTCTTTCTCTGCATCTAAAGCAATTTGAATATCTTGCTTATTCAACTCAAGGCTGGCGCTGAAAAACTGATAATCCAAATCACTTAAACTTTTACCTACTGCCCATACTTGGGCATTACGTAAGTATTGTCCACGTAAAAGATATGAATAATCCTGGTATTCGGAAGCTTCCCAAGCTGAAATTGCTTCTGCATACGGACGTAGATTTGCTAACTCTTTCTCTATCCAAGTTTCATTAAAAACAGATTTGTAAATGCGGTTCTGAACTCTTAGCTTGTCACCACGCTTGACTACTAAGCCAGATAGACGCAATTCCATCTGTTCAGAACTGTCGTCACTCTGGATTTCCTGAAAGCGTAAAATTTGCTGATACAGCCCTAGTAATCGGCAGTTACGTTTTTCATTGCTGATTACACGTTCGCCAATTGTCTTTAAATGCTGTTGCCGATCTTGCACCCACCAATTTTCAATTATTTTCTTTTGTACAATTTCAGCTACCCACTCTATCTCACTATCTGCATAAGGAAGCTTAAAGGGATTAATGCAAACCAGTTGACACAACCATTGTGTTAAGAACGGCTGCCCATCGGTCCATTTTAAAACCTCTTTTAAAACTGCTTTAGGATTGTTAACTACACCAACCAATCCTTGCTCCAGAGGCATAACTTGCTCTAACTGAAAACCAGTTAATTCAATAGCTTGACTATCAATATTAAAAGGTGTATTTTGGATATTTTCAATTAAATCTAAGGGCGCTGTTACTCCTAGCAATGCAAAGGTAAAACGATTATATTTGGGCTGCAAAGCACGTTTATTATAACAACTACTAATAAAAGCAAAAAAATCATCTTTAAATTTTAAATTTAAAACATTATCAATTTCATCGACAAATAGAATTAGATTTTGAAAATTTTTCTCTAATAGTTCTTCTTCAATAAACTTACTTAAACGTAGCGAGCAAGGAATATATTGATACTTATACCACCAATCTGCTGGATCGACTTCTAAATTTAATCCACTTACTATCAGGCTAAAAAAACCGCCAAAAAATTCATCTGGCGTTACTTCATAACTGCAAATATCCCTCATTTCAATTGCACAACAAGTAAATCCTTCTTTTTGGAGGGTTCGCATTGTTCTTACCCGCAAACTTGATTTACCCATTTGTCGTGAGTTTAACACGTAACACAAGGAACCAGTCTTTAATCCTTCATACAGTTGAGAGTCTGCTTGTCGGACTACATAGGTGGAAGCAAATTCTGGTAAACTCCCCCCTACTTGATAAGAGTTACTCTTGTTAGATGTTGCACTCATAAGCTATTTTGAAAGCGATTTCGGTAATAGTGCCGATATAATTCATAACGTGGTATTACACCATTACTTAACAGTTTAACTAACCCCAAATCGTTTAACTTTACTATAATGCTTTGATTTAATCCTGAATGGAATTCTACTGCGGTACTTGCCAAGACTATCTTTTGAAAAGCATCAGCCAATTCCGGATTGGATTGCAGATTTCTCCAGTGCCGTTCTAGGTGGTAATAATAAATTCCCCATGTCTTATGAGATATTTGCAGTAGTTCTTCAAACGTCATACCAAGTTGTGCCACTTTTTTGAAAGCTTCATTCACCAGAAAAGGATGTCCTCCAATCATAGCCATAAGCTGTACAACTTGAGTCATATTCCAATCCAGTTTATATTGTTGTGCTAAATATAACACTTGCTCTTGATTAAAGTCTGTTAATGTTATCTCACATCCAGCATTAAACGGTGACTGATTGATATCGACCTCAGTATATACTTCCGAATGTGCGATAATTAGCCGGAATTGCCGCCATAGTTGGCGAGTTTTAGAGTCTTCATGCCAAGTTCGCAACATTCCCAAAAACTCACTGGCGATTTCTCGATATGGAAATATTCGGTCTACCTCATCTAAACACAAGATTAAAGGGCTATCTCCTACTAACAAATATTTCTCAAAATAATTTCGACATTTAATCTTGCTATTACCAAGGCTTTTGTGCCAATGCTCTTCTACTGAGTAAATTAACTCTAGCCTGTTAGCAAGTAGAGTACAGAACCACTGTAAGAATTTATCCAAATTTTCAAAATCTTCTTTTGTTGCGTCTCGGAGATTAAAAACTGCTGTTTGATATCCTTTTTGTGCAATATGATACATAAGTTTTGAAACTAATTCTGTTTTTCCAGTCTGCCAAGGGGCTTTAATTCGTAAAAGACATCCTGGCTTCAAAATCTCCAATAAACAGTGTTGTTCAATCAAAGGGCGCTCTACATAATAATCAAAATCGTGATTTAAGGCATCCTTCAGAGATTGTGGAGCTATTAAAAATTCAGATAATCTAGTTTTACTTGTAGGATATTGCTTTTCCCATTCCCTTCGCAATGGTTGCCGAAAAGTTTTTTTACTAATTCGTTCTCCCAGAGCTGTTGACAGCTTGCTCCATAACTGACTCCCAACCTCAGTAATACGACCAGTAGAGTATCCAAGTGTTTCAGCAATGTCCACATAATCCCTATCTTCCCAACAACCCCTGAATATTTTCTCTTCTAAATCAGTTAAGAGGTTGTTACTTTTTATACTTAATAATTGATGTGCAAATTCCAGTGCTTCTTCGTAAGTAAATGTTGAGTTCATACCTCAAAGTGATTTAAATTCCCCCTAATTATTATACTGAGGATGGTAATAGCTGTTTAAAAGGCAATCTCAAACTTTGACTAAATAAATTAGGACTTACAGACTATACAAATTAACCATAATGTGTATTAAGCAAATATCCGTTTCAGGCGCTTGGCATAAGGGAGATCCAAAAAATAAAACACAAGCGCCGTTTCAAGGATATTGTTGCCAAAACGACGAGATTTTGGCGCTTTCGCCCTCCAGGCGAAAGCTAGGCTCATAGCATTTTATTACTTGTAAGTGCCTAACCTTGATTTATTCGCAACATGAGCGATCGCGCTTGTGCTAAACATGGTTAAAACACTCAAATTGTATATAGTATTTATGTACTATACAAAAGTATTATAAATTTGTTACCAGAGAATTTGTACCCGCAGTGTCACAGTCAGTAGACTAAAAAGTTTTGCGATGCCTTCTCTACGAGAGGCTTCTCTTTCAGAGACGCTAACGCGAACGCCAACGGCGGGCGTAGCCATCGCCAGAAAATAGTAGTGTATGATACCGTTTTGGGGGAAATGTACAAAAGCTGATTGCTTTGGGTAGATTATAAGATTAGCTTATCAATAAACCTCAAAAATCAACTAAAATCAACCAGATGGTAAGTACACTTCACAGCCTACTCCATAGTTGCGGTCTACAGCTTGAGGTAAAAACTCTCTTCACTGTTTAAGGGTAAATAGATGAGAGAAAACTTGAAAGCGTGCTTCTTTTTAAATGACAGTCATAGCTAAACCAGACATTCTTCTAGCTCAATTTTCACTCAACTCAAGAAACAAAATCCTCAGACACATCACCAGAACCATATTTTGGTTCAAGAGCTGCTCTTACATCTTTAGCTGATTTATTAGCTTTACTTATGTTGCTACGTCAACTAAGTCATTTAACACTGATATTTAAAAGCACGGTTTTTAGGCAAAAATCTATTTAGGCAGGTATTCATCACACAGCGATCGCAAAAGTTTTTAGTCTACTGACAGTAGTATTTATGTTGTTGGCTTATTCTATCAAAGAAAGTATTTCACGAAGGAACTTCGTTTTTTCTACCTAAAAAATTTTTGGACAAGCCACGCACCATCGCTGTATCCATGATTCTGTACCTTCAAAGAAAGCGATCGCCCCCCCATAGCACTGCCTCAACAAGTGTAGACGCAGCGCCTCCAAGATATCGCCTGATCGATCCGGATCAATAGGTTAAAGCTTGAAATCTTTATCTGTCATAGCTTAGAGCTTTAAAAAAGTGCCATTCATATTTAACTCATAAAGAATAATTATATTCAGAAGATAATTCCTTAGTTTTTATGATGTTTTCTTATTTTCTATTATCAAACCCATTTAAATAAATATTAGTCAAGCTAATTCCTAGTGAAATTTATGATATCAGAATTTCTGCTTGAAATTTAGCTTCTTTATTTACCAAAAATCTCAAACTAATATTAATAATGTTTTCTAGGTTTTCATAATATTTAATTCCGGGAAAAGTCATGATTTTTTCGTATTGTCATATTTTAAAAAAACTAATTATTATAACGTCATGAGGTTAGTGAACCCCCTCTCATACCTGGAACTAAAGTTAAATACTTGAATGAATACTTTGCAGTCCCTATTTACCTTTGAGTTCTGCTCAGAGGCTGAATGCCAGTTTGATAACCATAGTTCCTAAAAAATAGGAATTTACATCGATTTTACCAAGGAAGAAAGAGAATGTTGAAATTGAATTACTCTGAAAAATTATCAGTCAAATCTGACTTAGTACAGACCAATTCCTGGGAAGTGCTTAAGCAGTATGTATATCCCATTGAGCAAGTCAAAAATTTGGCACATGAAGCTTTTCAAAATAAAGGAGGTCTGGCTTGGCAAAAAATTCAGTTCCTTTTATTTGACATGAATTTGCGCTTAATGCGAGAGGGGTTTGGGTTAGCAACTCCCCGCTTCCTCAGAGAATGGGAACTTCGCCACCTGATTGAGCAAGTTGAGCAGCAATATTTACCCCAGGAGCAACTCCCCATTGAACTCGATTGCGTTGAAGTTTTCATGCCGTGGCTAAAAGAGCGGATTAGCCAGCATCGCGTCAACCACCATCCACTATTTAAGCTGTTCGATCGCGATGATTTGAGCGATGAAGAAGTCCGCTACTTCCTTGCCAATTACCGAGTCAACATGCAACGCTTTCACCTGCACGTTGCCGCCTTCAGCCTGATTGTGCCTTTTGAGATGCGCGAAGAACTTTATCACAATCTCCATGACGAGTTTGGTCAGGGGGATTTCGCCCAGGCTCACCCCAATTTATTTGAACCCCTAATGGATTACTTCGGCGGAGCGCGGGAAGAGGATGTTAACCCAGAAACTTGCCACTTGCTCAATACCAAGATTAACCTCTGCTGGTTTGCTGATGGACTTCATTACGGCATTGGCGGGATGGGAGCTTTGGAATTGGCAATTCCCCTCCAACAGCGCCGAGTTTTGGCACACCTGCGCCGTCGCGGTTTGAGTGAAGAGATGGTGAAATTTTTTGTCGTTCACTGCGAACTTGATGAAGACCACGGTGAGGGGTGGTTCGCTGCCGGAAGACCCTATATACACACCTCTCTTGATTTGCAAAAGGTGTTCTCTAGTGCAATGCGGATGCTGGAAGCCAGAGCCGGAGTTTATGACGGTATTCTCAAGGGCATTTTAGAAACCCGTAACCAAGCCAATAAAAGACTCTCCGTCGCTTAAATGGAGGATGTTTGAAAAGTATTGTTGGTAACAGCAATAGCTCCCAAACCTAACCCCCTGAGCAAGCCTTCTCTATGAAGAAATGGGGGTTTCAAAGCCTCTCTCTTGAAGAGGGGAATGAATGGAAGCGGGGTTTTAAGTCTGACTTTTCAAACATCCTTTTAGTCAAGAACAAAGAAAGATTCAATTAATTTAAATAAAGAGCAAGCAAATGTTAAAGAACAATCAAATGTCAAAAATACCCTCATTGGGATACAACGACACAAACAAAAGTGATGCCCCAATTCCAAGAAAAGGCCAATTGATGAGCAATGGGCAAGTAAAGTTCAACCCATTCCCATACAATTCCATTAACGACAGGGTAATTAAGTTTCTGGGCATGGAAAATGTTTCCTTACCAGATGATCTTGAGTTCGTACCTTATCAACCAGAGATTAGAAAAGATGTTGGAATTCACACAATATTTAGTCTGGTAGATCAAGACCCGCAAGGTCCCGATGCCGCAATTCTTAAATATGAGGCAGGCGCATTTGTTGCTTTGCATGAACATATAGGATATGAAATGGTCTTAGTGTTAACTGGGGATTATATAGAGAATGGTGTCACGTTCTTGCCCGGATCGTTAATACTTCGTTCACCAAGCACTTTTCATACAATGGCTTCCATCAATGGCTGCACCATTTTGGCTACGCGTTATATCAAGGTCAAGCAGCGACCTGATTTGTGGAACGAGTTTGCTTCAGGCAACGAAAATGTTAAGCCTGTTTCAGGATAGTCATTAGTGGGAAGTACTCTGATTTTATGGTCAGATTACCAGCATCTTCAATGGTAGTTTCTTTGTTTTGGTTAGGCATACATTCCGACATCCCAAGCAAGTAGGTTTTGAGAATTTATGTTACTAAACTTTACAACATGGGTAATTTTGCACGTTTTTCGTCATATCCCACGATCGCTATATAGCGATTATCAGTCTTCTGAAGTACAGTAGCAGCAGTGAGTAAACCAACCCACTAAATTTTCTATCGTCACTTCTGCGAATGCCGCATCTAATGCCTTGAGTAAATCAGGATATGTCCTTGCACCGATGCGACGGAGAATGTTCTTAATCTTCGACCAACAGTTCTCGATGGGTGAAAAGTCGGGGGAGTAGGGGGGGAGATAAATGAGGCTAGCTCCAGCAGCGATGATTAAAGCTTCAAGTTCATCACTTTTATGGATCGAGCAGTTATCCATGATCACGACTGCACCAGTCCAAAGTCGGGGTACTAACTTTTGAGCGATGAAAGCATCAAAGGTCAAGGCATCGATAGAACCTAAACCACAAAGAGTGGGTGAGCAGTCCTTTCAAGCTAATAGCACCAATCACCGAGACATTTCTCCCTTTGCGATTTGGCTTTGGAGCATAGGCCCGTTCCCCTGATAAAGCGCGGGCACATTTGCGAATGAAGGACAAATTAACCCCCGATTCATCTAAGAAAATCAGATTTTCCACGGGTATGCCCCTCAAGAGTTTCCAGTACTCAAATCGGGCCAATTGGACTTCATCAGTGCCTTTTTTCGTGGGGTGGAGACTTTTTTTTGAGGTTTAGGTTGAGTTTCCAGCGAACCATCCGATTCACTGTGGCCACCCCAATTAACACCTCTGTTTTATCATAAAGTCGTTCCCGCAATTCGCTTAACGTCGCATCGGGCTGTGCTGTGACCAGTTGGCGCAGGATTTCTAGCTGTTCGGCATTCAATTTTGTTGGCGTCTGCTCAGTCCGCACCTTGGGGCCGATCGTGCCCAATTCACGATCGCGTTTGAGTAAATTTTGGACAAAACTTAAGGTGACGCCAAAGTTTTTCGCCAGTTTTCGTTGGGAAATGTCACCGCAGGCATAAGCATCAACAATTTTCTGACGCAAGTCGAGAGAGTAGGCTTTCATCGCCACCAGTTATCAGTAAAATTGCTCTTTCCTATTGTACTGCACTAGACTAATAACCGCTATATCAGTTCAGATTAAAAGAGAACCTATGCATTCCTATGTACCCTTGAGTCCAACCACTTTCTTAGAGCGCAGTGGTCAGGCATTTGCTAACCGAAACGCGATCGTCTACCCTGATGGAATAGTGACTTACGCCGAGCTATTGCACCGCTCTCGCTGTTTGGCACAAGTGCTAAAGCGACTCCAGGTGGGGTATGGAGATCGCGTTGCTCTCTTAACACAGAATAATCAACAGACAATCGAAGCCCACTTCAGTATTCCAGCCATCGGTGCGGTGCTCGTCATGCTGAATCCTTGGCTGGCAGCGCCAGACCTCCTATCCCTGCTGGAATATTGCGAGGCGAAAGTCTTGATTGTGGATGCTTCCTTGAGCGAGAAAATCCTCATTGACTCTCAGGTTACCCTTAACCACTTGCAACAAGTAATTGTTATCAATGGCGCTGCCAACCCAATCTATTCTGAAGTCCTCGACTACGAAACCTGTCTGGCGGGTGAAAATGGCGATTTTCGGCTGGATCAAACCGTTGTCAGCGAACTAGATCCCCTCGCCATCAACTTTACCAGTGGTACTACTGGTCGTCCAAAAGGGGTAATTTGCAATCACCGAGGCGCTTACCTGAATGCACTAGGGCAGGCGCTGATGATTGGACTCAACCGAGCCTCAAAGTATCTGTGGCTGCTCCCCATGTTTCATGTTAATGGGTGGGGGCATATCTGGGCAAATGTCGCCGTGGGAGCCACCCAAGTTGTCCTGCCAGGTGATCAAATCCGGGATGGGTTTGCAGATATAAGTCAGGCACTCTCCCAGTACCAGATTACCCACCTATCTGGTGCTCCTCGCCTTGTGCGATCGCTGGCATCAGCCCCTAGCGACAAAAAAGCATTTCGAGGGCTGACGATTACCACGGGGGGATCTGCTCCTGCTCCTACCCTGATCCAACGATTAGATGAGATGGGGGTCAATTTCATCCACCAATATGGGTTAAATGAAACCTTTGGCCCCTACGTCGTCTGTGAGGAGCAAGAAGAATGGCAGGCATTGCCTGCTTCAAACCGTGCCCTTAAGCGTGCCTGTCAAGGAGTAGCAACCATCCATGCTGGAACGGGATTGCGAGTGGTCGATGCCTCAAAGCGAGACGTTCCTTGGGATGGTCGTACCTTGGGGGAAGTGATTGTGGCAGGTAATACAGTAGCGACAGGCTACTACAACAATCTGGAAGCTACCAAAAAAGCCTTTCGGGATGGGTGGTTCCACACCGGCGACATGGCAATTATCCATCCAGATGGCTATCTAGAGATTCGAGACCGCCTGAAGGACTTAATCTATATAGAAACTGACTACGGTTGGGAGAACATTTCCTCCATAGAGATTGAGAATGTGCTGTGCCGACACGAACAAGTAAAAGAGGCGGCGGTCATTGGGATCTCACCCGAAGAGCTAGGGAAAAACCACACCCTTTTGGTGGCTTTTGTGGAGGTAGGAGACTCCCAAGCCATCACCAAAGAAGATTTGCGCCATTTTTGTCGGTCTCAACTTGCTTGTTATAAGCAACCCCAAGTGTTTTTATTTACCAACTTGCCCAAGACGGCGACGGGCAAGGTTCGCAAGGACTTATTAGTAGGGGAGGCGCTTAGGAAGATCCAATAAAAAATGTTCCGCTGTCGCTTTTGACTGGAGGTCAAAAGCGCTAATATATCAACGCTATACCTAAAATATTTATGATCCGGCGGGAAATTTTTTTCGAGTCTTGTGCCTTACCCACTGAAAATTGAAAAATATTCAGATTCCTACTAGACAAACTTGTCTGTATAAAGTATCTTTATTTTATGAGCTTACGAAATTTATCTGGTGACTCCAGTACAAAAATCTTACAAACAGCATCTAGGCTGTTTTACGAGCAAGGCTACCATGTTACTGGTATCAATCAAGTGATCACCGAAGCAGGGGTATCCAAAGCAAGTTTTTATCACCATTTTTCCTCTAAAGAAGAGTTGTGTATAGCGTACTTGCACAAGCGTCATCAAAATTGGTTTTCTTGGTTGCAGCAAGAGGTTGAACTCTATGAAGATCACCAAGAACGTTTGTTGAGCCTGTTTACTTTTCTAGAACGATGGTTACCTGATAGCAACTTTAGAGGTTGTGCTTTCTTAAACATCGCCTCGGAATTTCCGTTACCCGAGAGTAAAATTCGGCTCTTGGTTGTAGATCACAAAAATGCTTTGCAGGATTACATTAGGCAACTTGTTGACAGATTGAATATTTCAACCAAGAAAAATAATACAGTAATGCTTGCGGATTTCATCTATGTTCTGTTTGAAGGAGCAATTACTGAGAGTCAAATTCATAGATCAACACGAGCTATTCAAGCTGCACGAGAAGCAGTTAAGCGGTTAATTAGTTAACCATTTATTTTTTTAACCCTATTAGACAGACCAGTCTGTGCAAATTCCTTAACAATTTGAGGTGAATGTCTATGCTTAGGCAATCAAACAGCGATACTGGTAGCACCAGAAAAGCAGCGTCTTGGATCAATTTCTTTTATAAGCTAAAAGGAGATAATACTAAACTACCTCCTAAGCATTCGGCTAGAGCAATAATACTTGCTTGGTTAGGAGGATTTCTGGCAATCAGTGCGATCGCGCTTCTCTGCAATACATTTTCTGTAGCACTTGTACTAGGCTCTTTTGGAGCGTCCTGCGTTTTGGTTTTTGGGTTTCCAGATGTACCCTTTTCACAACCGCGAAATGTGCTCGCAGGTCATTTTTTGAGTTCCTTTATTGGTTTAGTATGTCTGAAGCTTTTTGGAGCAACGTGGTGGTCAGTTGCTATAGCTGTTGGTAGTGCCATTTCTGTGATGATGCTTACCCGAACAACTCACCCACCAGCAGGCTCCAATCCAGTTATTATTTACCTGACAAAACCAGTATGGACTTTTCTGCTGTTTCCTACTCTTTTTGGAGCAATAATTTTAATCCTTGTTGCGCTTCTCTATAATAATTTTACCCACGAAAGTAGATACCCGAAATATTGGTAAAACAAATTATTTAGATCAAGGGTATGAGTAGTATTCGCGCAGAAAACTGGGTTAATAGATATTACATTAGTAACAATACATCTGTCAATTTACGAGGGTTTAAAGCCACAAAAAACGGGATAAATATATTAAATTTTAGGAGAAAAAATGACCAATATTTTAGTAAATGACGCTAATCCTGAAAGCCAAAACCTCTTAATTAAATGCTTAGAAACAGCAGGGTTTGAGGTGATTATTACAGAAAATGGTCTTGTTAGTGTTCATCTAAAACAGGAGAACTTGTCTACTACCACCGAAAGGAAAAAATCAAATACTCAAGAGTCCATATTTCCATCCATTCCTCGACTCCGTGAGGTTTTTGAGTTCATTGAATTAAATTATCATCAAAGTATTAGTCTGAAAGAAGTAGCTCAAGCAGTCGGTTATTCCTCAGCTTACTTAACCGACTTAGTGCGACATCTTACTGGAAAAACGGTCAATAATTGGATTATCGAGCGCCGGATAGTGCAAGCAAGCACCTTGCTTTTAGAAACTAACGAGTCCGTTGAACAGATTGCTTTAAAAGTAGGCTATCAAAATATTAATCATTTTTATTGTCAGTTTCGCATTTCTTATAAAAATACTCCTCGTGCTTGGAGAGAAGTACAGCGTTGTAAAGTAGCTTAGAACCAAATACTGCAAACATTAGAAGGAATGGCTGGCTAAATAAGTCTTATATTTGGTGACTACGATGCTTGTTTGGCTTACGTTACTATTGCTAGTTGCAAGCCAAATTACCTCAATTACCAAATACTCAGTTTGTAGATTTACCAGGTTGTAAATGAGCAGCAGTGAGCAATTGCCGAAGTAATTACTCACTGCTGTTTTTCCCTATAAGTTTTTCTAGAAGACATTTATCATCTCTAATTTAACTAAAGTTTCTGGATAAAAATATTATAAACACCATTGTTCGTAAC
>NZ_CAXTNP010000183.1:0-16661 GCF_964245575.1 uncultured Nostoc sp.
AGATGAGGGAGCAGGGGAGATGGGAAAGCAGGGGAAGCAGGGGGAGAATAACCAATGACAAATGACCAATGACAAATGACTAATGTCTACTTAGAAATTAACTGTGCATTTAATGCTTTGGTGATGCGATCGCCAGAAGCTTCTAAGTGGGCTAAGGTGTAAATATCAAGGCTTTCACTAAGTTGTTTGAGTCTGATATCAATAGCTTTTTGTAGTTGGCGCAATTTATACCAAGCCAGTGTCCGACCATCTTCAGGTGTATCAGTAGTACCCAACATCATCTCTAACAAAATATTCAGATGTTCCCGTTGCAATGAACGGCGGATGCTAGAAATTGGCTTTGGTTCTCCTGGAGTTAAAACTTCTGTCCAGATGCCTGTTTGCAGGGTATCGAACAGTTCCGGCATGGAAAGTGCTTCTCCAGGCAGAGTTTTTAATTCTATATCTTGTAAACGATTCAGGCGATCGCTGTCTAATAGCGATCGCAGTACTGCACTTTGGAAACTCAGAATGCGATCGTGAATTGGATAATCAAGGCGGTTGTTAGGTACAGAACTACCCCAGTGTTCCCAGCGCGATGGTGCTAGTTGATTCAACAATTGTGATGAAAAACTGAAAGCATTTTCAGCAAACACATACTCTTGTAATTTTGTCAATGCTTGACGTTGTTTTAAAAGTGAAACTGGTACAAATGTCCAAGAAGCATCCTCACTAGCATGGAGACGCCGAAATGATTGTCCACCAATGTATTTAGAAAGTAAGCTGGCGTTGCGAAAATAATATTTAAGTACTCTATTAAATGAGACGCGCAAGTTACTATAACTTTCTCCAATCGATAGATAACCCTTGTCAAGACGCTGCCACATAAAACGGGCATTATCCATTTGCCATTGCGAATAAAGTAGCACATCACTACTCATGTCCCAGACATTTGCCAAAGGATTAATGTCCCAGATATCTTCATCAGTTGCATAAGATAATTCTGGTTGAGGCGACACCAGTGCAATCTGCTCCAAAAAACTTTTTTCTGATTCTGGAATGATTCCCTCAAGTGCTACTGATGGGCTTCTTTTATAACCATACTCAATTGCCCATTCGTCGTAGGGCCCAACAACTCCTGGGAAATAATCACCTTGCTTTACTCCCTGCGGTGCTATATTCACAGGTAGATAGTCCATCACCGAACCGACTAAACCTTTAGTGCGAGTGATTTCAGTATTATTTAATTCTTCGGGTGCTAACATGGTGCTGCCGTGAAAGTTGTGGCGCAAACCGAGAGTGTGCCCGACTTCGTGAGCAATCAGAGAACGCAAATATTGATGCAAATACTTCTTCATGGTTTCACTACTGGGTGTAGTGTTTGGCAAAATTGACAACACCAACGCCCCCATTGCAGCTTGATTTGAAGACTCCATGCTATAGCAGAGGTCATTATCTGCTAAATGTTTGTCAGGAAAAGCTTTAAAACCTTTCGAGAACATTGTAGATAAATTACCTGGACATGGGTTTTTGTTCAGTTGAGAAAAGTGTCCATCTGTAAAAGATGAATTTACTTCCATCAGTGTGTGATATTCTTGCTGAATTGAACGCACCATATTGGCATCTACAATAATATCTGCATCCAATATTTCCCCAGTGAGTGGGTTAACGCGTACTGGGCCTCTGGCAAAACCTGCATCTAAAGAATTGAACCAGCGAATAGTATTGTAATGTACATCTGCCGGTTGCCAATCAGCATCATCTGGCATTTGCTGCACTTCAATAGCATTTTTAAATCCAGCTTTTTCAAATGCTTTGTTCCACATCAAAACACCTTCACGAATCGCATCGCGGTACTCTAGTGGCACAGCATTTTCAATCCAAAACAGAATTGGCTTTTTGGGTGGAGATAAGGGGGCGTTAGGGTCGGATGGTTCTAGATGCCAACGATTGATGTAACGGACAAATGATTCGTGAGCATTATTATTAGAGAAATCTTGGAAAGCAGTAATAAAATATCCCACTCTGTCATCTGCCAGTCTGGGAATATAACCAGTGTTTTCTTTAAGCTGAGAAAAACTGTAGTGTACCTTCAGAGTCAGTGCCCTACTATCAGGCAAGGCGACTAAATTTGCTCCTTCTGGTGATGAAAAACCGTAAATCGAATCAATTTCTACGTTTTCTGGGAAGCTGTTAACATCCCCAAAATAAGACTTGCTTGCATCTAATTGATAATCAGCCTGCAAAGAGTATTTTAATATGGGAGTTAATCCGGGAAAATCCTGCATTAACAGTTCATCCAGGCTGATCAGCAGATTTTTACTGTTTGGATCAATAGTGACTATTTCGACTGAATAAAGAACTGAGTCGCTAAAAGAACGAGCCAGCGATCGCTGTTCTGGTCTACTTTCTGCACGGAATTTTACATTACGAACAACAAAGTGCAATCTATTGTTTACTCGTCGGAAGTAGAAAATAAAATCAGAAAGAGGTAATCCACTATAAATTCCCCTTTCCCCCACGCCCGATTCCAATGTAACTATAGCTAGATAGTCTTTATTTAGCTGCTCTGGTTTAATTTCTAAGTAAATTTTGCCCGAATCCTCACTGCAATAAAGTGTGAATAGTCCCTCTAATTTATCTATTCTTTTGATAATCTCATTAGATTGGCAAAAATCTTTTTTTCTACTCTTAGCAAGATTATTGTCAGCACTTGCTAAGTTTTCAACAGTTGGGAGTGCATTTAATTGTTGCACATCCATGTTTGAAAGTTGGTTTGCTGCTGCGTAATCACTTGAAAGGAGCAAGTTATACAGTAATACTATACAGATTGCTAATTTCCTTATCCAGTATTTCATCCTTTGGCTTTCCACCTGAACCAGTTCTCGTATTGAGGAAAGAATGTGGATTAACTCGTCGTCTGCAAGCCCTTCAAATATCTAGGTATTACGGTATATCCACTAAGTCAGACAAAATGCCTCTAGCCTAAAAGTCGTGTGACTATTGATTGTTATTAGTAGCAATTTAGGAATTAGCCATCAAGTATCTATCTCTTAAAATAGATAATTTATCAAACTAAAGATACATGTTTTTTTAATTTATATTTGTATTAAAGACTAAATGTAGCATTAAAAATGTATTTAGTGCTACATTTGCCAGATGAAGTAATCTCAAGCATGATTTATAAACAGAAAGCGAGCTTGTGAAAAAGCTGTTATGGAACAGAAAAATGCTTTTTTAGGATAAATTGTGGAAATTTATGGTAATCCCAATCTTTTTCTCACATCCTCAATTGGTTCTTCCCAATGATCTTCAAAGCGGTAGCCCAACAGAAATTCAGCTTTCTTTCCTAGTTCTCGCCCTTTTGCTTGGTTGGTGAAAATTTCTTTGATTTGTCGGAAAGCCAAGATGGGATAGAGCAATTTAGCTAACCACAAACCGATTTGGAGTGATTTGCTGTAGTTTTGTGTAGCAGCAAAAGCAAGTACAGCAATTTCTCCAGCGTAGGTGGTGTCAGCCCCAATTGGAGATAAATTCGCGTTCGGGGAAGTAAAAAGTCAAAATCAAGCAATACATGAAAAATATCGTGGGTGACTAAATATCGCAGATCAAATAGATTACGTTTGGCTAGAACTTACGCACTGTACAAATTAATCATGATATGGTTTTATCAAAATAGGTCATTTCAGACTTTGATTAATTATTAGTTTTATAGTAAATAGATTCCCTCTTTAGGGGTTTAGCATTGCGCTTTACCGCTACGACAGATATGGTTCTTCAAAACATCCATATTTAGTTTTTCCTGTAAATGCATAAATCATAAAATAATGACTAATAACTAATAATTAATAACTCTTTGATTGCGGTTTGATATATTCATTCAGCAGTCGCTTTCGGATAATGCTCTCTTTTGCTTGTTATACAAACTCTCTAGAGAAAGGCAGTATTGCTCATTGCTCGTGCCCATAGACCAATTGCAAATATCCATACATCTAATAAATCACCTCTTCCCAAAGATTTAAAAAATATTTCTTGTTTCTAACTAAAATATGCCTTTTGTTAGAAGAATCATTATCTTTTTATAGTTAGTGTTTGTTTGTAGTCAATAAATAAGCTAATTGGCATGATAAATTTGATTTCTAGGACGATTGGTAACATCAGTTCCTTACTTAAAGGACTTCAGGTAAAATCTTTTTTGGCTGTTGTCGTAGTTGGTTTTCTAGTGCTGACAACAAATGTTAGTGATGGGCAAAATGACAAAGGCTTAAAGGAGAGAGTTCGCGAACAGGTAGAGCAAAATGATGCTCAAAGACCGAAAACAGTAGGGCAGTGGTATAAGGATGCTCGCGAAACCGAAGGTTCTCCTGGTGAACGACTTCAGAAGATTGGGCAACAGTCAGGAGAAGCCCTTAAAGAGTTTGGATCTGGATACGTAAAGGGCGCTCAAGAAACTGCTAGTGATGTAGGGGACAGTGCGGCAGAGGCAGCCAAAAATGTCTCAAACAAAGTTGGACGCTAAATGCGTTACGATATTCTATTGGCAGCAAGTACTAATAACTTTTCGCCAATAAAAGAGTAATAATAGGGGCGCTGGTGTCTAACCACCGAATTCTAATACTTGGGTAACGCGTTTACCCTTGCTGATGATAGATTGTAGCGTTTCTCAGTTGCATAAAATATAGTCCTTTAGTAGGGGCGGACAGCTAGCTGTGCGCCCCTACTGCAAAATTCAGATTAATACAAGATAAGTTTATTTAAGACAGTTAAGAAATTGATTGAAACAAAAAGAATTGAGGCTTAAGCATTAACTAGATAGTTAAGACTTTTAGTTCCCAAGCCCCTGATGAAATAGCTGCGGGGAGTGTCAATAAACTTGTATATCTTGTAGCTTTGCCACCATTTCTGCACGCGCCGAAACCTTCAACTTACGAAACATCCTCTTCAAAGCTTGTTTGACGGAATTTTGCGTAATCCAAAGTTTTTCCCCAATTTCTGCGTTTGTTAACCCCTGCGCCACTAACTCGGCAATTTCTAACTCACGCGCTGTTAGAGGATTTACTAAAAGGGAATGGGATATTTTTGGTTTTGTCCGTAGAGTTGCCATTTTTGCTGATAAATGAATGCATAAGGCACTCAAATCAGCTAAATCGTTGCCATTAAAAGCAGGATTTCCCTTGTCACGAGCCAAGTTAAGCGTTCCGACAAGACGACCATCGCAAACAATTGGTCCAGTCATCACATGTTCGTGATCAGAACGCGAGCAAAAATGCTTCCAGTCTTTTGGTGATAATAATAACTGTTCATGGGCGGGAGCGTGACGCTCAACCACGTAGCGCCCGACTGGATTGCTTTCTAAACATACTGCCGGAATGCCCTGAACATCGATTTGGGCCGTTGGTTGCTCATCTAGGAGATAAATGCCCCAATTTTGCACGCCAAAATGCTCACCAATTTTATCCGTGAGAGCTAGCCTTAATTCTTGCTCATTTTGGACATTGGCGATCGCATCAAATACGGCGTGAAGAGAATTAACCATAAGTGTACCCAGTTGGGGACTATCCAAGCCTCAACAATTACTTCTATGCTAATACCAATGAAACTAAAACGCTAATTACAGTAGCGACTAGGAGAAGCACATGACAGTTACACAACTCTCTGCTCAGGAACTTTTCCGGGCTGCTTATGAGAACCGCTACACTTGGGACAAAAATTTCCCTGGTTATACCGCAAATATTACCTTTAAGCAAGATGATAAAGTGTTTACAGGTAAAGTGGTCATCAACGCCAATCTCAAAGCGGAAGTTTTGGATGTAGATGACGAGTCGGCCAAGCAAGCAATTCATGGTCAAGCATGGGAGATAGCAATTCACCGCATCCGCCGTAGCTTTGAAGACACCCACAGCGCCAATACGTTTAGCTATGGTAAAACTGACGAAACTGGTGCGGTTGAGCTTTTAATGGGTGGTAAGGCTAAGGGCGATAAATACAAAGTCCGCAATAATGAAGTATGCCATGTTCACCGTTTAATTCACGGTACTTATGTGACAATTGACACTTTTAGCAGTCACGACACTGGGGAAGGCTACCTGTCCCACAGCTATGACTCTGTGTACCATGACCCCAAGACTGGGGAACAAAAGGGCGGTAGAAGCGAATTTATCGATGAATATGAAAAAGTTGGTGACTATTTCATCCTAAATCGTCGGGAGATTCGTACCGAGACAGCAGGACAATTTTCTATTCAAGAATTTATCTTCTCCGATATTAAATTGTTGGAACCTGTTGCTGCTTAAGTTGTATTCTGCATAAATAAAAGCGCTCGCTCTTTATTTGAAAGGAGCGATCGCTTTTTTTTGACATTTTGATTGATGAATATGAGGTTTCCAAAAGAGAGCTTGATATAAAACAATATTGATAACTGATTTCTGGCAATCGCTTCAAATATAATCAATATATAGAAAGTAAGAGGCTATTATCCAATCAGATAGTAAACAAAATGACACAGCTATCTTCTAATCACACACCGCGTCGAGGAAGAGTATTTCCAGAACGTCAACTATCACCAGAAGAAAAAGCCCGACGCAAAGCTGAATATGAGAAATTTTATCAGCGTTGCCGAGTAGTATTTGACAGAGTTCAACCAGAGTTAATCAAAGAACACTACGACTGGTTTATAGTCATTGAGCCTGAGAGTGGAGACTATTTTATAGATCCAAATGAGGATGTTGCCAGAACAAAGGCTCGTGATCAATTTGGTGATACTTTGCGTCTCATGATGCGAATCAATGAGACTGGAGCCTGTGGCAAAATATGATTTTCGGAGAGTTTAACAGTAAAGGCGATGTTAATTTTTGAAATTGGTTTGATAGCTGCTAATGGTGATATTATCCCAGTACAGGCGCTACTAGATACAGGATTTACTGGCACTCTAGCAATTGATAACCAAGATGCTCTCTCGCTGGGATGGTTACGGGAAAGTCAGAGAGAAGATATGCGGACGGCGCAGGGAGAAGCACAGTTTAACCTGTATCAAGGATGTACTTTTAGATGAAGAAGAGTTTATGATTTCAGCGTTGGGTGGAGATGAACTACAAGATATTCTTTTGGGTGTGCGTTGGTTACAGACAAAACGATTAGTAGCAGATTTTCCAGCAGGAGTGTTGACATTGGGGTAAAGGCGATCGCTTTATTGTTAGTTTGAGGATCGCTTTCTTTCTACATTATGCAACACCCATCACTCTCAATGATTTAAAATTCTGTTACCTAGACGCGCAGCCGCTTGTCGTCAGACATCGCTTTTATTTTTTGACGTTTTAAGTGATGAACTTTTAACTGGAGTTTAAACTAAAGACAAGTGATCAAAAAAGAACACCTGTAGAGTTATGAGTAAAAAACTGACATTTTTTGGTTAAAAATTGCAGTGTCTGTTACTACTGTAAATAAACTCTAGGATGAGATTATAAATGATTGTTAACAGCGACAATTATTTCACTATCGCTGCAATTTTGATTCAGTTTATCTAAGATTTTAAACTTGTATCTTTTGCTTTGGCTCTGCCAATTTTTTCTTTAGTGCTAAACCCATAGCCGCAGTTAGTAATAGTCCGCAAACATAGTTGGGTTCGGGTACTGATTTGGTGGGGCTAATAAATCCATACTTATGCAAAACTTGCTGTCCTTTCTCTGACAAAATATAATCTGCTAGCTTCTGTGCATTCGGATCAGCATTTTTGATAACTGTTAAACCAAATGGTGCTTTAACAGACAAATAATCTGGTAGCCCAACTACTTGCAGACTCGGATCAATTTTTTGCGATGCGATCGCGCCAGTATAGTAACTCAAGAAAACATCTGCTTGCTGAGTGTTGTCTAGAAAATACACTAAGCTGTCCTGTCCTGATGGGACTATTGGGGAATTCGTTCCACCTGTTAATCGCAAGGCTTTACTATTGAGGATATCAAAACTACCAGGGTTTTTTGAATTAGCTAGAGTAAATATCTGTTGAGTGTAGTCTCCAAGAGGATCTAATATAGGTGTTGCAGCTCCCAACTTGATGTTGGGATTTAGTAAGTAATCTAACACCTGATTTGATGTAATTTTTGCCTGAGAATACTTTGAGGAAAACACCGCTACAATTTGGTTTTGAGCAAATTCCACTGGCTGACTGCTCAACCCCTTAGTGTATAGTTTTTGGGGATTTCCAATATCTGCACTAGCAAAGACATCAGCAGTAGGCTGTCCAAGTTGGAGTTCTGTTTCTATTGCTTGCTCTCTAATCCCTGATGGCCCAAATACTGTATTCGTTCCTATTCCTGTTTCTTGGGTGAAGTCTTGGCTTACTTCCGTTAGTGCATTTCTTAAACTACCTGCTCCATATAAGTTGAGATTAGCGGCAAAAGCTTGATTCGGTATCAGAACACTAAAGACACAAGCTGCCAAAGAACCTGTCAAAAAATATTTTTTCATTTGTTCGCTAAAATCTTCCAGTTTTTGGGTATTTTATCTTCAAGATTACAATTACCAATTTAATTGGGTAATGTCAATTATTTTATATCGACAAATGTTGGCTTTGTGATAATACGGTTCGGTTAATAAAGTTATCAGTTGAGACAAGCCGAAGGAGAACTTATTAAGCAGAGGGAGAAAGAATTATTGCTCAATAACTCTTTTTCCTCCCCTGCGTTAACAGCTTATCTAAACCGTATTAGGCTTTGTTAATTAATGAAGACATGGTGGGTGTAAACAAGCTTTTTGCCAGTCACACTCAATAGATTTACAAATGTCTCCAGAAGTTATTGCTGATAGTCTTGAGACTGATAACCTTAGCCTCTACATCATAAATATTTTGGTTTCAAAGGAGAAGCAGGAGCGGATAATATGAGGATATTTTTCACATTAGTAACGTAACGACCTCCAGCTTTATCACCTGGAACTACTAAACGAGCAAATCCTTCATCTGTTAAAGGCACGACTTTACCATCACTAGCTTTTTTTGCATATGCAACTAGTACTGTTTTTCCTTCCAAATTAGGTTGAATTTCACCAATAGCTACGACTGCACCATAGCAATCTGTGGCATCAACTAGAACATATTGTCTCAGAAAAGAGTTTTTAGAATTTAAACCAGAATTCCCAGGTTTTAGACCACCTCCAGCTTTCGGATTATTAATCAATTCCCATAGGGGGACTCCATAGTATGTTTCGGTTCGTGGGCCTGAGCCGGTTTGAAAGCTCACAGTGATTTCAGTAACTAATGCTGGATTTTGTTTTTTTAAAGTATCTCGCAAATTTTTCAGATTTTGCAAGTTATAGGTGGTTGGATTATTGACTTCTCCACCCAAGCGAAAACTTGGCGAAAAACCTCCAAGACACTTATTTTTATCCCAGACAGATGGTATTTTTTCTTCTTTAGCTAAGGAAAGACCACTTATTGAATCAGCTAAAGTAGGCTGCCATAAAACCAGTATCGATAGTATTAAAGACGCAATGGGTATCTGGGGGGTAAAACGCATAAAACATTTCTCCGTTTACTATTGAATATTGAAACAATTAGATAGTTTTGCTCAAAGCTGTTTGCTCACCAAAAATTAGTATCGTCATCGCCATAACTGAGCAAGTTGACAATAAATTTTGTTAGAGAAAAATAAAAACGGTTCTCTCGTTAAACTTTCAACTCCTTACCAAACGATATAAGATAGCTAGTTTTCAATATGAGTTATTAAAAACTAATGAATTCTTACGCCAAAGTTAGCCGCAAACCTCTTGTTAGATTTGCGTCTTTCAAAATAGATAAGTGCATCTGTGTAATCTACTGAAGATAATACCAACTTATTAAGTAAATTACCATCTTATTTGGTAATAAAAGCATAATAAAATTAATTTTTATTTCTTTTTAAAATAGTTAGGCTTAATATTGTATGGAAACTTGCTGTCGTTATCTGCCTTATAAATAGGTAACTATCAAGCTAATAAACTGTTTACAAGTGAGACTCACTTGTAAATTAGAAAACTGTCCAAGTTGTGGAGAAGGGTTGTAGTTGTGCCGACACTGTAGTTGGAGCAAAACCATCCAGTGACTAGACAAATTTTGACGCAGACCTACTTAGCTACCAGTAGAACAGTAGTATTGCTCGCCTAGTTTCCAAAGTTTAAGTGCAACTATCAGAAATAGAATGCCTGCCATTGGAGAGACGTAACAAAACCACAAAGCCACTAAAAAAGTATCTTCTTTTTCAAGCACTGCAAGCAGAGGAAAATAGCTCACGTAGGCAAGTGGTATAAAGAGAGTGAAGAATCGCTGAAACCATTTGCCATAAATTGAAAGAGGGTATTGAGCCGTTTCAATCAGTTTTTATCTTATTGAACCACGTCAAACAGCCGGATAGTTTTGTAGGCAAGTATCATTTTATATCGCCTCAAATTTTAAAGTTATGCCTATGACAATTCCTTGAGATGCACGCGCAAAATTCCTTTAATTACTTGTTGTACAGCTTCTTTACTCAAGCTGCCATCTACTTGCACAATTCTTGAGGGATAGGATGCTGCTAACTCTGCGTATCCTTGCTGAACGCGCCGATGAAAAGCGATTGTTTCTTGTTCAATGCGGTCTAACCCTATTCCATCTCGTCGTTTCCGGGCTAGTCCTACTTCGACATCGACATCTAGCCAAATAGTTAAGTCACTCTCTAAACCAGCAGTGGCAATATGATTAAGCTGATTGATTAAACTCATGTTTTGACCGCGACCATATCCTTGGTAGGCAATGGTAGAGTCAGTGTAGCGATCGCATAAAATATATTTCCCTGCTTGAAGTTGCGGTTTAAGTTCTTGTTCAACATGTTGCGATCGGTCAGCAGCATACAACAAAAGTTCTGTCACTTGTGCAACTGGTTTATCCTCTGCCTTCTCTAGTAGCAAGCGGCGAAGATGTAACCCTAACTCTGTTCCTCCTGGTTCACGAGTTACCACCACAGAAATACCCAGACTTTCCAACCACTGACAACAAAGCTGCATTTGGCTGGTTTTACCACAGCCTTCCACCCCTTCAAATACAATTAATTTGCCACTCATGCTTTTTTATGTTCACTGCTTTAAAAATAACTTTTGGATATAAACTCTTTGTTCAGAACATTTAAGAGATGGGAACTCTAGCTAATAAGCTTAATTACAGTATCACACCCAGCACTGCCAATCATGTCCCATTCTGCTAATGCCACTTTGGGCCAATCTTCTTACCCTCGCTTGACTAGAAGCCTGAGTGCTGTTGAAAGTTGGGGCTTTGGCTTGACAGCTCATATTTCCTGCATAGCATTGGTTCCAGCAATTCATGCTGCTCTCGGTTCCCAAGCTATTTTTGTCTGGATACCTGCGGTGATTTTTGGAATGCTGCTCAACTATCAGGTAAAATTGACTATTCTGATATCCCACCGTTGACTGATGAGTTTTTTGAGAAAGCAACCTTGAGAGTGCCAGCAACTTAAGCACAGAATCTAATTCAGCTTGATTGAGATGTGATAGCTTGGTTTCAAACCCAAGGTGTCGAATACAAAACACTCATTAACTCAGTCTTGCGCCAACACATCAAAAATAGTAATGACAAGCAATCTGCCTAACCCTTGAATGTTATTACAGTAATTATTGAAATCCCTCAAAAGCCAGCTGAATCTCCACCGCCATTATCAAAAGCTTTGGAACAAGGCAAAAGCCGGGAATCGGAAAGCATCGAATTTTCTGCTGTGTTAAGAATATACAACGCTTCAATGCGATTGTAATTAATTGAAAAAATACTTAATCTAACAATTAAAGCTTGGCACAACAAAGTTTATTGCTTTTTGCCTACTGTCTTCCTTGGGTAATAGTCTCAACCCCAATCGAATATTCCCCACCTTAAGTATAAACACTCCAAATCTTATTGTTATGCTACCTGTATAGTGTTGAGGAAACAGAATAATGTTGAAGGTTTTTGCCGATCGCGGTGGTACATTCACAGATATTGTTGCTGTTACTGACAATCAGGACATCATAAACAAACTATCAAAACATCCTGAACGTTTTTTAATTGTGAATCTGCCTAATCAGCAATGGATTATAGTCTACAAACTGCTTTCAGAAAATCCCGAACAATATCAAGATGCAGCCATCCAAGGTATACGGGATATTATGAGTATTTCTAGCAACGAACTTATTCATAGTGAAGCAATAGAAGTGATAAAAATGGGGACAACAGTAGCAACAAATGCACTGTTAGAACGGAAAGGCGATCGCGTTGTTCTTTTCATCACCAAAGGCTTTAAAGATGCCCTACGAATTGGTTACCAAAATCGTCCTAACATCTTTGCCCGTCATATCGTTTTACCAACTATGCTTTATGAGCAGGTGATTGAAATTGATGAACGTTATGATGCTCATGGCAATGAATTAACCCCAGTAAATATTGAACTAGCCAAAAATGACTTACAAGCAGTTTACAACACAGGGATTCAGAGTTGTGCTATTGTTTTTATGCACAGCGATCGCTATCCTGAACACGAACAACAAATAGCCCAAATCGCCCAAACAATAGGCTTTACACAAATATCTGTATCTCATCAAGTTAGTCCATTAATGAAATTAGTCAGCCGAGGAGATACAACAGTAGTCGATGCTTATTTAACTCCGATTCTATGTCGCTATGTCAACCAAGTAGCGAGTCAGTTACCTGGAGTCCAATTAATGTTTATGAAATCTGACGGTGGTTTAGTTGCAGCCCAACAATTTCAAGGAAAAGATAGTATTTTGAGTGGCCCGGCTGGGGGTATTGTCGGTGCAGTTCAAAGTAGTAAAAGAGCAGGTTTCGAGTTAGTTATTACCTTTGATATGGGAGGGACAAGTACAGATGTCGCCCACTTTAAAGGAGAGTATGAACGACAATTAGATTCGGAAATTGCTGGGGCGCGGATGCGAGTTCCCGTATTAGCAATTAATACCATTGCGGCTGGAGGCGGTTCAATTCTCTTTTTTGATGGTTCTAGTTATCGTGTCGGCCCTAAATCTGCTGGTTCAAATCCTGGCCCTGCTTGTTACCGACGTGGGGGGCAATTAGCGGTTACTGATGCCAATGTAATGTTAGGCAAAATCCACCCACAATATTTTCCCTCAGTTTTTGGAATTGATGGAAATTTACCTTTAGATAAAGATACTGTCATTCAGCAATTTACCCAATTAGCCCAAGATATTCAAGCCACTACATTAAATCATTGTACTCCCGAACAGGTAGCGGCTGGATTTATGGCGATCGCAGTAGAAAATATGGCGAACGCAATTAAAAAAATCAGTCTGCAACGGGGTTATGATGTCAGCGAATATGTGCTTTGTTGTTTTGGCGGCGCAGGCGGGCAAGTTGCTTGTTTAATTGCCAATACCTTGGGAATGAAAAAAATATTTCTTCACCCTTATGCTGGTGTTCTCTCTGCTTATGGAATGGGATTAGCTGATGTCCGGGCGATTAGAGAAAAAGGAGTAGAACAGCCTTTAACCCAAGCATTAATCCCTAAATTACAGCAGTTAATGGAATATTTAGAAACTCAAGCTAGAAGTGAAACAAATGAAGTAAATGCTCAAACAGAAATAGTCCAAAAAGTCAATTTAAAATATGAAGAAACTAACTCTACTTTAACTGTTAAATTTGCTGATAATGTACTATTGATGCGGCAAAATTTTGAGGATGAACATAAATCCCGCTATGGTTTTATTCAATTAGATAAAACTTTAATTGTTGAATCAGCCTCAGTAGAAGTAATTCAGAAAATGGAGACTCCCGAAGAACCCTTAATTACTCGTACACGTTCTACAGGTGAAGCTCCTGAAGGCGTTGAGATAGTAAGGATGTTTACTGCTGACAGATGGTATGATACGCCTGTTTATCGACGAGAACATTTACAACCAGAAGATAGTATTAATGGGCCTGCGATCATTGTAGAAAAAATTAGCACAATTGTAGTGGAATCTAACTGGAATGCCAGATTAACTCAACGGAACCATCTAATTTTAGAACGTTTATAAACTAGCTGTTGTGCTGGAAAATACTCACCCTCGCTACACTAATCTCAACACAGTTTTACAATCAAAAGGCTATCCATTTATGGACTCTCGCATTCAGTCATATTTGCGCTTCGCCGCGAGCCAGCAACGTGATACGGAGCAAATCGGGCCTTTCCTGGCTAGCTTTAACCGCCATAGCGCCAATCCTTTTCTTAACTATGCCATCCCTAACGATGCAGCCACACCGTCACTCACCGACGTCAAGGCACTAATCGCTGCCTATGAAAGTCGCAAACGAAAACCGCGTTTGGAGTATGTTGCTTCCCTTGCGCCTGCTGTCGAGGAGGCACTAGTAGCTGCTGGTTTCACCGTTGAGGGACGCTTGCCACTTATGATTTGCATTCCTGGTTCAGAGCAATTGCTTCCTGTTCCCCCGGATATTGAATTAATCGTGCCAGTTTCCGATGCTGAAATGCTTGCTACAGTTACGGTGCAAAACGAGGCTTACGGAGAGTCTGCACCAAGCCCCGAAGATGGTAAACGTCTTGGCAATAGTTTAGCAGCAGGCGGAATCGCTGTACTTGCTCGTGTTGTTGCAACAGATGAACCTGCGGGGGCTGGTGTCTGTTCCGTGCCGGGAAATCAGACGACAGAAATCGCTGGTATCGGTGTGCGTGTTGCTTTTCGCCGACGCGGCATAGCAGGAGCTTTAACAACCCGGTTGGTGCAAGAAGCTTTCGACACAGGTGTTACCGTGGCGTTTCTCATGGCGGCACATCAAGAGGAAGCACGAATTTACACCCGCGCCGGATTCTCTACAATAGGCGAAATCTTGCACATCTCGCTCCCGCCCAAGTAGATAGTGGTAGTTTGTTTAAAAAAGTGCTTAAGGGATTACTACACAATTTTTTTAAGGAGTTAAAAATGTACACAACATCTCAACCTGATCCTGTCCGCTTAGAAATCTTCAAAAATCTCTATCAATTTATTGCAGAACAAATGGGAATTGTTCTCCAAAATACGGCAGCATCTGTAAATATCAAAGAAAGGCTGGATTTCTCCTGCGCTATTTTTGACTCATCGGGATTATTAGTAGCTAATGCTCCCCACATTCCTGTACATTTAGGCTCAATGAGTGAAAGTGTCCGCAGTTTAATTAACGAAAAACGCGACACCCTAAAACTAGGGAATGTATATCTATCTAATAATCCTTATAATGGGGGAACACATCTTCCTGACGTAACTGCAATTACCCCTGTTTTTCTAGAGAGTCGTGAAAATACTCCATTTCTTACTCCCCTCTTTTTTGTTGCTTCTCGTGGACACCAAGCAGATATCGGTGGAATTACTCCTGGTTCAATGCCTCCCCACAGTACCACTGTAGAAGAGGAAGGAATTATTTTTGATAATTTTCTCTTAGTTGAAGAGGGCAATTTTCAGGAACCAGCAGTAATACAACACCTTTCAAATCATACTTATCCTGCTCGTAACCCTGACCAAAATATCGCTGATTTTAAAGCACAAATTGCCGCAAATGAACGGGGAGTACAAGAACTTCGTAAAATGGTTTCCCAATACAAGCTCGAGACTGTTCAAACTTATATGAAGTTTGTGCAAGCTAATGCTGAAGAGTCCGTGAGGAAGGCTATCAATCTTCTCAAGGATGGCTCATTTGTTTATGAAATGGATAATGGGGCACGAATTCAAGTTAAAGTGACGATTCATCCAGAAAGTCGTAGTGCTACCATTGATTTTACTGGGACTTCTGAGCAACTAAATAGTAATTTTAATGCCCCCAAAGCTGTAACTCAAGCAGCAGTCTTATATGTCTTTCGGACTTTGGTTGATGATAATATTCCTCTTAATGCTGGGTGTCTTAACCCTCTAGAAATTATTATCCCGGTTGGCTGTATGCTGAATCCGACTTATCCAGCAGCAGTAGTAGCGGGTAATGTCGAAACTTCTCAAACCATTGTTGATGCTTTATATGGCGCTTTGGGTATCATGGCTGCTTCTCAAGGAACGATGAATAATTTTACTTTTGGGAATGAGCAATATCAATATTATGAAACTATCTGCGGCGGCTCTGGGGCAGGAATTGATTTTGATGGAACTGATGGTGTTCATTCTCACATGACTAACTCCCGTTTGACCGATCCAGAAGTTTTAGAAACCCGTTATCCTGTACTTTTAGAAAGCTTTAATCTTCGTCACGATAGCGGTGGTAAAGGAAAATATTCCGGTGGTAATGGAGTTGTCCGCCGCATCCGGTTTTTAGAACCCATGACAGCTAATATTCTCTCTAATCATCGGGTTGTCCCTCCCTTTGGATTAAATGGTGGGGAAGCCGGGATTGTAGGACGCAACTGGATACAACGCCAGAATGGAATTGAAGAGAATTTAGACAGTACAGCAACAGTAGAGATGAAACCTGGGGATGTTTTTGTGATAGAAACTCCTGGAGGAGGCGGATTTGGTAAAGTCTATTACCAGTAATTTCTGCTGAGTTGATTTTGTAGCAGTAAATGCTATGCGCCAAGGTTTTTTCTCTATAGTTTCACCTCTGAGCCTCATCACTCAAGCTTTGAACTTGGAAGGTCTAGCTCTGATCTCGGAAGTTCATCCTCAGAACTCGGAAGGTCTAGCTCTGATCTCGGAAGTTC
>NZ_CAXTNP010000184.1:0-16620 GCF_964245575.1 uncultured Nostoc sp.
TCCGAGTTCAGAGGCTCAACTTCCGAGTTATAAGCTTGAATGTTGCTGTTTTTGTTTGAATATGACACCGCCCAAGATCCCCGACTTCTTGAATAAGTTGGGGATCTAAATCTAGCTTAAGCTGCTACACTCAACCCAACTTTGACAATCACGTCATTGTAATCCTTATCGCCAAGATAAGGTAAATCCTCAAAGCCAAAAACATTATCACCTAACAAAGGAATATGGTCACTCTTGTCGGAATTAGCACCCAAGAAAGGGAAATAAACCGCCGGATCATTACTAGTATTACTATCTAGCAAAGCATCACGTCTACCATTGACAATAATAAATGGGACAAAAATTCCCCCACCAGAAAAAGAGCTAGTAGAAGTGGCGGTGGCTTGATTATTCACTGTCAGGACTTACGCAAAAATCGCCGAAAAGCTTAATTTATCGAACCGCCAAGACGCCAAGAACACCAACTCTTAGAGAGGCTTTGCCAACGCGCAGCGTCTCGTAGAGAAAAAATCGTAGAGCGTGTGTAAGTCCTAACTGTTAAATTAATATCTGCAATCCGTTGATTCACAGCAGCTTGGACATAACCAGCTTGTCCAACCAGAAGATCAGCTACACCATCATTAGGCAAAAGTAAAAAGACAAAACAGAACTTATTAAGTCTTTCTTCTCTTTTTACTTTTACCTTCTAACTTACTAGCTCCTATTAATCATTGCTATTTTTGAATTTACGTTGTAATTGTTTTAGCGATTGATACATATCTGGTAGGCGACCATAAACAGCAGATACCTTGAGATATAGTTTGTAAGGAAGGGCTGGAGTTCCGCAGACAATTTCTCCTGGTGCAACATCATTGTGAATTCCAGTTTGAGCAGATGTCATTGCCCCATCTCCCATCTTCACTTGATTAACTATTCCTGTTTGTCCAGCTAAAATAACGCGATTTCCCAGTTGAACTCCTCCCGCCATGCCAACCTGACCTGCGATCGCACAGCCAGAACCAATTTTGCAACCATGACCTATTTGCACTAAACTATCAATTACTGTATTGCGACCTACTCGTGTTTCTCCGACTGCTGGGCGGTCAATGCCACTGTTACAGCCAACTTCCACGCCATCTTCTAAAACTGTATAGCCGGATTGTTCCATTTTGAACCAACCAGTCTGGGTAGGAACAAAACCAAAGCCTTCTGCACCGATGACAGCACCACTGTGAATCACACAATCTGCACCGATGCGGGTGCGTTCGTGGATGGTACAGTTGGCGTGTAAGGTAGTGCGATCGCCTATTTTGGCATCTGGATAAATCACCACATTCGGATGGATAATTGCGCCATCGCCAATTTCTACTCTTTGTTGAATCACAGCATGGGGGCCAATGTAAACATCATTACCAACTTTTGCCGTAGAGTGAATCACAGCAGTAGGATGAATTTCTGGGATGGGACGATATGGTTGGTAAAAAAGTGCGATCGCTTTGGCAAACAACAGTCGCGGATCTGAGGTGGCTATCCAGACAATACCTCTCTGGTGTGCAACCACCTGTAATTTTTCATCTTGGGGCAAAATTAAAGCACTAGCATCAGTCTTACCAATAAAAGACCCGAATTTTGCCCCTTCTACGTAGCTGAGAGTACCGTTGCTAGCTTCATCAATAGCTGCTACCCCTGTAATTTCTGGGTCATGGTCTGGGTTGCTAGTCAGGCTATGATTGGTAGCGGCATCACCAAATTGGCGGAGAATTTCGCTGAATTTCATTGTTGGGTGTATTCAAAATTGATCTACAAAGGATGGTAGCTTTATTTTTGCCGCTTTGTAGTAGCCAGATAATTAGTAAACCTATAGCAAAAATACTTGAACCGCCAGTGACTCAAGTCCCTGGCTAATAGCAAAAGTCCGTTTCAATAAGGACTTTACTGCTTACTACTAACTCTCTTAAACTGTCATAATCCCTGTGGTGGAGTACTAGTACAGCAAGGCGGAAGTCAAAAGTCAAAAATCAAAAGTCAAAAGTATTATGGAATAAGCTATGCAGGGATTTTAGATGGTTACTCTATTTACGCCGTGGCGTACTAGTAGTCTGTTTCATTAATTTTGATAGGTAAATCAGTTTTTAAATTTCTCTTCTTACCTCTTTCTTCTCTGCGAGACGCTGCGCGTTGGCAAAGCCTCTCTAAGAGTTGGCGTACTTCGCGTCTTCTCTACGAGACGCGAAGTGCGAACGCGGCTCGTTCTCTTACCCCGCAAAATTAATGGGACAGACCATTAGTACAGCACGGAGGAAGTAAACCACCCATCCCAAATCAATGAAACTCTTGCGATATAAGAATTACGAATTACGAATTAGTCGCCATTGCTATCCCTGCTAAATACCCGGTTGTCCAAGCACTTTGGAAGTTAAACCCACCAGTAATGCCATCAATATCTAAGATTTCTCCGGCAAAATAAAGACCAGGAACTAACCTACTTTCCATCGTTTTAAAGTTGACTTCTTTGAGGTTGACACCTCCACAGGTAACAAATTCTTCTTTAAAGGCTCCTTTGCCACTGATTAAGTATTGTCCCTGGGTAAGTTCTTGCAAGAGTTTATTTAAGGTTTTACTAGATATTTCTGCCCAACGGTCTTCTGTGGTAATGCCTGCACGGGCAATGATATATTGCCAGAGACGATGGGGTAGATCAACGCCGCGATGTAATGCGATCGCTTTCTTTCCCCATTCATCTTTAACTGCTAAAACTTTTTCTCGCACAAGTTCATGTTGCAATTGGGGCAGCCAATTAATCAATAATGTGGCTTGATAGCGCCTTTGGTGCAGAACTCTCGCACCCCAAGCAGAAAGCTTCAAAACAGCCGGGCCACTCAAACCCCAGTGGGTAATTAGTAATGGGCCAGTTTGTTGTAATTGGGATTTTCCGCCCAGAGATAACTGCAATTGCACAGGGTTAACGCTAACTCCAGCTAAAGCCCGCAATTGAGGATCGGCAATGTTAAAGGTAAACAGAGAGGGTACTGGCGCTTCTATTTGATGACCTAACTCTTGGACAATTTTATAACCCGCAAGGCTGCTGCCGGTAGCCAGAAGTAGGCGATCGCATTTAATTGAATCTCCCGACTTCAAAAGAATATCAAACCCCCCATCTGCTGCGGTACTCACTGAAGTTACGTGTGTACCGATACGGAGTTTGACACCAGATGTCGCCACCGCTTTTATCAGACATTCCACAATGGTTTCTGAAGTATTGGTGACAGGAAACATCCGCCCATCGGCTTCAGTTTTTAGATAGACTCCACCAGCAGCAAACCAAGCTAGTGTGTCTTGAGGCCCAAACCGAGTCAAAGCACCCCGCAAAGCTTTTGCACCTCTGGGGTAATTTTCCACTAACTCCTCAGGCAAAAAGCAAGCGTGAGTAACGTTGCAGCGTCCGCCACCAGAAATTAGCACTTTCGCTAGGGGTTGGCGACTGGCTTCGAGTAAAGTAACTTGGGCATCAGGATTGGCTTTAGCACAAGCGATCGCGCCAAAAAATCCTGCTGCCCCACCCCCAATAACTACGATTCGTAACGGTAGCAAGTTCTAAAATTTCTCAATAGCACGTACTTTACTAGGCTAGCCGTTATCTTCACTATTCAACTAGTTCAAATTGATCTTTTGTAGCACCACAAGTCGGACATACCCAATCATCTGGTATATCTTCAAAGGCTGTTCCCGACGCTATATCGCTATCTGGATCGCCTACTTCCGGGTCATATTCATAGGCGCAAACAGTACATATATACTTTGCCATGTTCGTTTCCTCTAGTAAATTGTTGGCTTTGCTTCAGTATTAAATACTTCTGGTAGTTAGTCAAAATAGGCTTAGTCATTAGTCCAAGAGAAACCACGCCCATCCAACGGCAAAGCTCAGGGCATTCCTTGGGACGTGGTTTGAATTAGTTCGATATCATTAGTTTTTTTCGCTCAGGAGTGGTGCGCTATATACCAAAAACTCTTGTATCTTAGACCAATACTTCGACTCCGCTCAGTACAAGTGACAAATGACAAATGACAAATGACAAATGACCAATGACTAAAAACGCCACCAAGTTCTCTGGACGTAACTGATAATCGCGATCGCGATCGCCCCTAGTAGCAGTAGCCAAATTATTCCACCTGGAATAAAAGTGAGAATACCAAAACCTCTCAGTACCCAGACGGCTACACTAATGCCGAGAAGGATACCGAAAATCTGGATTAATCTACGATTTAAATAAGATTGACTCACCTACTTTTCCTCTCAACTCAACAGAGATTACACTTGATATTGACAATAAGATATGAAGTTACGATAAAGTTGCAGTTTCATCAGAAATAACACGTAAAAATCGAGAGATGCTATCCAAACGTTGGGGTAAGATACTTGATATTAGGTCGTGTTTGTGCCATTCTAGCTGTTAAGAACTTAGTTTTTAATTTATAAATACTGCTATTATCAAGTCTACTTAAATATTGATTGTGTTAATTGTGATAAGAACTACAGTTTTTCCAGTAATATAACTGAAATAATTACCAAAAAGTCTCTGTTACTGTAAAGCATAGGCATTACACTGGAACTAAAATTTAATGGGTTGGATCTAAATCAAGTTTTATGGCTTGTAGTTTCAGCTCTATTTAGGTGGATGAGTTGAGGAGTAACTAAAATCATTATGTCTGTGTCTCATATCTCAGACTCAATTATTGCAGGTTCAGATATGGCTTGGAGTCAAGACAAGCAAAAGTTGCTGGTACAGGGTGAAATTTTAATAGAAACGCGATCGCACAAAACCTGGGGTGGCGCGGTGACAGCTTGGATGTATGTGCCGATGGTGCGATCGCAAGTCTGGCAGCAATTAACTGATTACCCCCGGTGGGTGCAATATTTCCCCGATATCACTAAAAGCGAGATATCACACAAAGGTGAAGTCAAACGCTTGTATCAAGCAGCACAAAAAGCCTTTTTCTTTTTCACGGCTCAAGTTGAAATTTACCTCAACGTTGTAGAAGTGCTGGGGCAACAAATTCAATTCCGCATGGAAAAAGGGACTTTTGAGGATTTTAACGCCAATTTAGAACTAAAAGATTGCGGTAATGGTACAATGCTAGCTTATACTGTGCAAGCTACACCTCTGATTCCAATTCCATCAATTTTCATTCAACAAGCAATGAATTTAGAGTTACCTGCAAATATGCGTAAAATGCGACAAGTGATTTGTAAGGGTTAATCAATTTTAGATTTGAGATTTGAGATTTGAGATTAACTCTACGATGCATTGGGTAAGGATAAAATTAAGCCCCCCAATTTATCAGGGAGTTGGGGGAATCTTCATGGGCAAAATATCACTAACACCAAGCCTATTGATCTTTAATTAGCTGGTAAACACCTCAACGGGTAAGCGACTAAAAGAAAGACGCTCATTTTGCACATCTACAAAGATGGTGCTGCCGTCGGTGAATTCGCCGCGCAAGATGGCTTTGGCAATTTGAGTTTCTAACTCTCGCTGAATCGCCCGCTTTAGTGGACGTGCCCCATATACAGGGTCATACCCTACTTCGGCTAAAAAGTCAAGTGCAGTATCCGAGAGCTTGAGGGATATTTTGCGATCGCTCAATCTTTGCCGCAATCTTTCTACTTGCAGTAGCACAATTTGCCGCAATTCCTTCTTATCCAAACCGTGGAAGATGATGATTTCGTCAATCCGGTTCAGGAACTCTGGACGGAAGCTATTTCGCATTGCTTCCATGACTCGACGGCGCATTTCGTCATAATGGGCGTTATCCCCAGCAATATCAAGAATGTACTGCGAACCGATGTTGCTAGTCATGATAATAATAGCGTTCTTGAAGTCCACCTTATGACCTTGGGCATCAGTAACGCGACCATCATCAAGAATTTGCAAGAAGATATTAAATACATCGGGGTGTGCTTTCTCGATTTCGTCGAAAAGAATCACTGAGTAAGGACGGCGGCGAATCGCTTCTGTAAGTTGTCCGCCTTCTTCATAACCCACGTATCCTGGAGGCGCACCGATTAAGCGAGAGACGGCGTGTTTCTCCATGTACTCTGACATATCGATTCGCACCAGCGCATCTTCGCTATCGAACATATACGCCGCCAGCGCTTTCGCCAACTCGGTTTTACCCACACCCGTTGGCCCAAGGAAAATAAAGCTAGCGATGGGACGATTGGGATCGGCTAATCCAGCCCGCGATCGCTGAATTGCATCCGCTACGGCTGTGACTGCTTCTTCTTGTCCAACCACCCGGCGATGCAGTTCATCTTCTAAATGCAGCAGTTTTTCTTTCTCTGATTCCACCAACTTGCTGATCGGAATTCCTGTCCATTTAGAAATAATTTCGGCAATATCACCTTCTGTGACTTCTTCCCGTAATAGTGATTTCCCACTTCTTTGAGTGCTTGCCAATTCAGCTTCTACTGCTTCCAATTGACGATGCAAACTGGTTAAAGTGCCGTATTTCAACTCAGCAGCACGGTTAAGGTCGTAGTCGCGTTCTGCTTGCTGAATCTCTAAATTGACCTGTTCAATCTCTTTTTTAACAGACTGAATTTTGTCAATGATATCTTTTTCAGACTGCCATTGAGTATTTAGAGTTTTTTGTTCTTCTTTGAGATCGGCAATTTCTTTTTCCAGTCTTCCTAGACGTTCACGAGAAGCTGCATCGCTTTCTTTTTGCAGCGAAAGCTTCTCCATTTCCAATTGCAGAATTTTGCGATCGATTTCGTCGAGTTCTTCTGGTTTGGAGGTAATCTCCATTTTCAATCTCGCGGCGGCTTCATCTACCAAGTCAATGGCTTTATCTGGTAAGAAGCGATCGCTAATATATCGACTCGACAATACGGCGGCTGCAACTAAAGCACTATCAGAAATCTTCACCCCGTGGTGGTTTTCATAACGTTCTCTCAACCCGCGCAAAATCGAAATACTATCTTCTACACTGGGCTGATCCACATAAACTTGCTGGAAACGTCTTTCCAATGCGGCATCTTTTTCGATATGTTTGCGGTATTCATCTAAAGTTGTCGCCCCAATACAGCGCAATTCGCCCCGCGCCAACATTGGTTTTAACAAGTTACTAGCATCCATCGCGCCTTGGGTTGCACCAGCGCCGACAACAGTGTGAATTTCATCAATAAATAAAACAATCTTGCCGGTAGATTCAGTAACTTCTTTTAATACCGCTTTTAGACGTTCTTCAAATTCACCCCGGAATTTTGCCCCTGCAATCAAAGCACCCATATCTAAAGCGATTAGTTTGCAGTCTTTGAGGGATTGAGGTACATCACCTGCAATAATACGCTGTGCTAATCCTTCGGCGATCGCAGTTTTACCAACACCCGGTTCACCAATTAGCACAGGGTTATTCTTAGTGCGGCGAGAGAGAATTTGTACAGTCCGACGAATTTCATCATCCCGCCCAATCACTGGATCGAGTTGACCTTTACGCGCGGCTTCTGTAAGGTCACGCCCGTATTTTTCCAGTGCTTCGTATTTGCCTTCTGGATTTTGGTCGGTCACTTTTTGACTCCCACGAATTTGTTTAATAATATTTTTTAGCTTGCCTTCGTCTAAACCAAATTCTTGGAATAAACCTTTGCCAAAGCGGTCATCTTTAGCGTAAGCCAGTAATAAGTGTTCAATTGAAATATATTCGTCTTGAAACTCTTTGCGATATCCGTCTGCTCGATCTAGAAGTGTATCCAAGCTACGTCCCAAGTAAACAGAACTGCTAGTACCGGATACTTTCGGCTGACGTTGAAAAAATTGTTCAGTGCGATCGCGCAGTTTTTGAAGATTAACACCTGCCTTGGTGAGAATGCCAGTTGCTAGACCATCTTGTTCTAACAGCGCTTTCATCAGGTGTTCGCTTTCTATCTGCTGCTGTTGATATTGTTTCACAATATCCGGGGTATGGGCGATCGCTTCCCAGGCTTTTTCTGTAAATTGATTTGGATTAGTTGGTTGCATAGGCTTTTTTGAGGAACGTAAACGCCCAACCATGAGACAATGCTGCCCAGAGTTATCTGAGTGCCGACTTCCGATATAATCGCCCGGACGGCAGCTTGTCTTCAGATATCAGAACTTTGGGGGAACACTTTTTGGGCGAAGTGTCCATCGCATACAGAACAAGAATCAGTTTTGTTCTGATATCGTCATTGTAAAAACATAGAGGCGACTAGCTGGATCGGTCTTTACATCTTTATAGAGTAGTAGTATTACCGCTCTTGGAAAAAAAATTCCTTATTTGTACTTTCTAGGCAGTCGTGAGATGTTTAAGGCAATAAACTAGGCGATCGCCTTAAATGGTGTCAAGCCCATCTTTACTTTCACACCTGTATTGCGTAAAACAGTCGAGCGACACTGTAAGTATAATTAGCTTCATTGACATAACGAGCATAGTTCTCGTCCCACATTCCATTTGCTTACAGCCTCGGAGAGAATCATGTCACTTGATAATTTTCGCCGCCAGTTGCGTCAAGAAGCGCAACTATGGCAGGATGAAGGACTTATTGATGCCGATTTTTACCAAATACTCGCACAAAGGTATCAATTTAATAATCTAGAAACTGCCGCTCGCGATCGCTTCGTTTTTATCTTGATCGCTGTGGGTGCAACATTGTTAGGCTTAGGTGTAATTACTTTTGTAGCTGCCAACTGGCAAGCTTTGAATAGAGAAGCCAAGTTAACACTACTGTTAAGTTTATTCCTGATAACTAATATTGCTGGTTTTATTTTGTGGAGACAACCTGCAAGCAATAATATTTCCCCAAGAAGCCGAAAACGCCGCCAACAGGTCTTCGGAGAAGGCTTGCTACTTTTAGGTGCGTTGACGATAGGCGCAAATATAGCGCTGTTGGCGCAAATGTTCCATATTAGCGGTTCAAGTTACGAACTGTTCTTAATTTGGGGGTTGGCTGTTTTGCTAATGGCTTACGGCCTGCGCTTGACTTCCTTGGGGATGCTTGCCCTGATCCTAGTACTAATCGGGTATTCGATAGGATGCTTCGATGGGTACTTTGCACAAAATGATCTGACATGGGCGCGGCTGGTAATACAACATCTGCCCCTACTTTTAGGTGTAGTGTTTGTACCTCTAGCTTACTGGTGTCGTTCCCGTTGGATTTTCAGAATTGCGGCGATCGCATTTGTTACATCCTGGCAATTTCATCTCCAGTCGCTGCAAGTTCTGACATATAGAGATGCTCCACCTTGGATTGCTATAGCCGCCTTTGCCCTCCCCCCAGCATTATTGTGGAGTTATGATGACTTACTATTTTGGCGAGTTTCTTCCAGGCTATTTCAGCCCTTTGCCAGGACTCTAACTAGGGTGTTTTTCAGCATCACGTTTTACTACCTGTCTTTCCGTTGGTTATGGTCAGATCCATCTGTTGGTTATTACACTGAATTTCAAAATAATCACTTAGCAACTTCGCTACCCTTTATTGATGTGGGAATTTTCACAGTTTTAGCTCTATGGCAATGGTGGCATTTGCTACGGTCAACAAGCAACAGGGAACGTCAAGGAATAGATATCAAAACAATCTTTATTGGCAGCTTGATTGTCATAACTGCTTTATTAATCTTCGTTCATCAAGCTATCACTTTGAGTCCAGCCATTCCCATATTTGCTTTTAATGTCCTTTTAGCAGTGTTAGGGTTTGAACTAATTCGGGAAGCGCTGGAGTTAGGACAACGACGCGATTTTTGGGGTGGAGTAATATTATTAACACTACAAATTATCAGCCGAACACTAGAGTACGACACCGCTTTACTCTTCAAATCTTTAGTTTTTGTTTTGTGCGGTATTGCTGTAATTTTTGCTGGATTGTGGTTTGAACGTTATTTGTCATCTTTGCCAGTCTTATCAACTTCTGATGATAATCGGTCATAATACAAATTCTCTGTAAAGAAAGCACTAATTACTTGAACCATATCTTTTTTTGCATCTTTGGTGGTTCGTTTAATAAATATCAAGTGCATTTTTATGCAAAACTTGTGTAAAAAATTGATGAATTCAAAAAAGCCGATCGTTCAATACTCAAAACTCATTTTTCGGATTATTCCCTATGGAAACTAATCAAGCATTACCTTTGCAAAATGAATCTTCAAAAAAACCTATAGTTCTTTGGCGGTTTGTAGTTCCTCTGCTAATTCAAACAGCGATCATCTTAGCAGTACCAGCCCAATCAGTTTATACATTTGTTACAGGTAAAACAGCTATTTTGCAAACTCTACCTGTAGATCCTTACGATTTGCTGCGCGGTTACTCTGTGACGCTAAATTATCAAATTTCTCGCATAGATAATTTAAAAAAACTTCCTGGTTGGGGAGATTTGGTGAAGCAAAATCCTGCTCCCGATAAACGAGGCGAGCCTTTGGCGCAGGGAACCAACTTGTATATAATTTTGGAAGAGCAAAAATCCTCTGTTGGAATTCCTCAAGCTTGGAAACCTGTGCGCGTAAGTGGACAATTCCCAACTTCCCTAGCTGCAAATCAGATAGCCTTAAAAGGTCAATATAGTGGCTATAATTCGATTACTTATGGCTTAGAAACTTACTACATCCCAGAGGATCAACGGAACGATATTAACAACGATATCTCTAAAGCCCGATCAATCAAACCAGGACAGCCGCAACCGATAGTAGTGGAAGTGAAAGTGAATGCACAAGGTAAAGCTGTACCTATAAATATGTGGGTACGCGATCGCAAATATCATTTTTAATTCTCAACAGTGCAAGGTGTTGTTAAACTCCATCAACTTTCAAGTCAATGGTACAAAACCATCTCCGTATCTTCTCATTCCCCTGCCCCCACACAGAGTTACCATAATTCCAGGTCGTCTAGTGGATGCTAAAAATGATTGACCCCTACGACTTTGAAGATGATAACTTTGATTTTGAGGATGAGGATTTCTTGAAAATAAAACCCATCAGCCAAATGACTGAAGGGGAAAAGTTACAGAGGTTTAAGCGGTTCTTCGACAGCAGCAGCCGTGCTATGTTGCAAGACTGCCTATTTCGCATCGTCGATTACGAAGATGGTACGGGTACGTTAGAAATTCTTTGCCCTAACGAAGTTGTAAGGCAACGACTTTCCAAGAAAAAGCGCAAAATTACCAACAACATCAACACCTGCTGGAGTCATATCAGATGGTTTTCGCTATGCGTCCAGCAAGATAGTGAGTTGCATTGCCAGAAGTTTACCCGTAATGGTGATTTGGTGACATCTTGATTGGGGACTGGGGATTAGGGACTGGGGATTAGGGACTGGGGACTGGGGGATGAGGGAGCAAGAGGAGTAGGGGAAGAATAACAATGTCCTATGCCCAATGACAAATGACTAATACTTCGGCTTCTCTACGAGACGCTACGCGAACGCTCAGTACAAGTGACTAATAACAAATGACTAAAAAACAGAAATTTCCTTACCTAGTTGGTTCTAAGTGGACAGCACAGCGAAAAGTTGATGGCTGGCGGCACTTCCAAGTTGTTAACCGGAAAAATCAGGCTAAGTGGGTTTACGCCGAAATGGTTTCTGCTTGCGATCCTAAAGTCCGTTTTTGGATAAATGCCAAATTATTACAAGATAGCTCCCAGTGGCAAGCTGGCTGGCAAACATTACAGGAAATCCAGGAAATTGAAACTGAGGTGTCCTGATTTGACTCGTTCCCACTCTTAGATTGGGAATGCCCATTAGTGGGATGCCGCCTCCTTCACTGGCGGCAACCGAAAGATTTTAATAATCTTAGATAATATCTAGGAATTTAATAATTTTTTACAAAACCAGAGTAACTTACTCTCAAGCAGCAATTAAATGGTTGTGACTAGCGAGTGAAAACTGGCAACTTATCTGCGATACCTTCTCTACGAGACGCTACGCGAACGGTGAGCTACGCTAACGCAAATTCCAGTAGTATTTCCAGCATCAGGCTGCATATACCTCTCTTTCCCCTTGACCCTGCGCCCCAATGCCTTGAAAACACGTTGTCTGATCATCAGCTAATTCTATAAAAAGCATTCAAAAAAGCCGATTTGAGCTTTTTGTTTTTTGTAACTATTTTTACAAAAATAAGTAATAAAAATTGTTTATTTATGGTTTTTAGAGCTAATAAAGTCTTTAAAGCTCATAAAAACCCAAATAGATATAATTGTGATTTAATTCATCGGATAAGAGCGTTTTCCAAATTAAGAGCCACTTTCTTTTCTAGGTAATTTGCCCAATAATGACATTCACAGACCTCACGCATCGCCATCTCAGGAAAGGTGAAGGCAAATGTTTGAGCCACAAGTTTGACAAAAAGCTATAAGAGGCAAACAACAGTGAAACTAGCAGTCTACGGAAAAGGTGGTATCGGTAAATCCACAACTAGCTGTAACATATCAGTCGCCCTAGCTAAACGTGGCAAAAAAGTGCTGCAAATTGGTTGCGACCCCAAACATGACAGTACCTTTACCCTGACTGGATTTTTGATTCCGACAATTATCGACACCCTCCAAGAAAAGGACTATCACTACGAAGATGTCTGGCCGGAAGATGTGATTTATAAAGGCTACGGCGGTGTGGATTGCGTAGAAGCTGGTGGCCCCCCTGCGGGTGCTGGGTGCGGTGGATACGTAGTCGGCGAAACCGTAAAATTACTTAAGGAACTCAACGCCTTTGATGAATACGATGTAATTCTCTTTGACGTTCTGGGTGACGTGGTTTGCGGTGGTTTTGCAGCACCACTAAACTATGCAGATTACTGCCTGATTGTTACAGACAACGGCTTTGATGCTTTGTTTGCGGCTAATCGGATCGCTGCTTCAGTCCGCGAAAAAGCAAGAACTCACCCACTACGTTTAGCTGGGTTAATTGGCAACCGCACCTCTAAGCGCGACTTGATTGAAAAATATATAGAAGCAGTGCCCATGCCAGTTTTGGAAGTTTTACCTTTAATTGAAGATATCCGTGTTTCCCGTGTTAAGGGTAAGACATTGTTTGAGATGGCAGAGCAAGATCCTTCCCTAGAGTATGTTTGCGACTACTATCTCAACATCGCCGACCAAATTTTGGCGCGTCCCGAAGGTGTTGTACCTAATGATTCACCAGATCGGGAGTTGTTTTCTTTGTTGTCCGATTTTTATCTAAATCCGGGTAAACCCCAGGTTCCTAATTCAGAAGAGGAACTAGACTTGATGATTGTATAAATCACAAGTTCTCAGGATGGGGGACAATAACATGGCATTCTTTCACAGCTTTACAGGCTCATTAAAGCAAAAGTGGTTGCAATTTTTCCAGAACAATCGGGACTGGATCACGCTGCACATGCAAGTGGAATCGGTGTACACACCTGATGGCGGGAAGCGACCACCTTCTTACCTCATCCTGGGAGTTGTTAACGCCCTAGAGCCAAAACTAGCGCAGTTAATGTTGCCCTTTGCCAAACTCAATCCTGATGCTGATACCCTGATTGAAGTGCTGGATTTGCATTTTGACCCAGATTTCGCTCTTGGTAATCGCTTCGTCAACCCAGAAGTAGAGAGATTTGTAGAAGAAGCAGCTGTCATTGAAGAAAAGCCTGAAGAAGAAACTTTGACACATTCTCATACAAAAGGCTTTGCGGCGGTGGTGGTAGTTGAAGAAGTCACAATCGTGGATTCTGAGGAGCAAAGCCTAGAAATCGGCGATTTAGAGGAAACCGAAGATGCCTTTGGTGATATTTCCTTATCCAACGGACACGACTCAAAAGAAAAGTCTCTCGAAACCTCTACTTTAGAAGCAGATGAGTTTGGGGACATGGGCTTCGGTACAACAGATGCAATGGAAATCAAGCTGGATGAAGATGAGGCGCTTGGAGATAGTCCACTAAATGAGAATGCGTTTAAAGACGTGTTGTCAGATGTCTGGAGTGATGAAACAGCTTTGCAAAAAGCTGAAGAAAATAACGATTTATTGGGGGAAGAACTGCCAGCAGGCGTTTTTGATGAATCAGAAATTGCCCGTCTCTTCCCCAACGCTTAATTATTGCCCTTCCTCGGAATTTTAAGTTTTAGATTTGGGATTTTGGATTAGGAATTAGGGAAATTGTCGTCAGACAGAGGATACTTTTGTTGTCCCAGTCTTCAATCCAAAATTATCAATCGTTCGACTGAGCGAAGCCGAAGTCTAAAATCTAAAATTGCTTGACCTGCCATTAAATATCAAGGGGAGAAAAAACCAAAATGACTGTCGCTCAACAACCAGAAGCTTTAAGCTTTGAATGTGAAACTGGAAATTACCATACCTTTTGCCCAATTAGCTGCGTGGCGTGGTTATACCAAAAAATTGAAGATAGCTTCTTTTTGGTGATTGGGACAAAAACTTGTGGCTACTTCTTGCAAAATGCGATGGGGGTGATGATTTTTGCTGAACCCCGCTATGCAATGGCAGAGTTGGAAGAGGGCGATATTTCGGCACAACTGAATGATTATGAAGAGTTAAAGCGGTTGTGCTTGCAGATTAAACGCGATCGCAATCCTAGTGTAATTGTCTGGATTGGCACTTGCACTACCGAAATTATCAAAACAGATTTGGAAGGTTTAGCACCAAAACTGGAATCCGAAATTGGGATTCCCATTGTTGTAGCGCGGGCAAATGGTCTAGATTACGCCTTTACCCAAGGGGAAGACACCGTATTAGCTGCAATGGCTAACCGTTGTCCCGATAAGGCTCCGGTGGCGGAAACAGAGAAAAGTGAACGTAATGCGATCGCTAAATTGCTCAACTTCGGTAAGAAGAAAGAAGATGTCGCCCAAGATGAATCTGAGTACGTGGATCACCCACCACTGGTTCTCTTTGGCTCCCTTCCCGACCCCGTAGTTACTCAGTTAACCTTGGAACTGAAGAAACAAGGCATCAAAGTTTCCGGCTGGCTACCCGCGAAGCGCTTCACTGAACTGCCAGTACTAGAAGAAGGGTATTATGTCGCTGGTGTCAACCCCTTCCTCAGCCGCACTGCTACCACCTTAATGCGCCGCCGCAAATGTAAACTGATTGGCGCACCCTTCCCCATTGGCCCCGATGGTACCCGCGCTTGGATTGAGAAAATCTGCTCGGTGTTCGGTATTACTCCCAAGGGTTTGGATGAACGGGAAGCACAAATTTGGGCAGGCTTGGAAGATTACGTGAAACTGATTCGCGGTAAGTCTGTATTCTTCATGGGTGATAATTTGCTGGAAGTTTCCCAAGCAAGATTCTTAATCCGTTGTGGGATGACAGTTCACGAAATCGGCATTCCCTACATGGATAAGCGCTATCAAGCTGCTGAGTTGGCATTGCTGGAGAAAACTTGCCAGGAAATGAATTCACCTCTGCCAAGGATTGTGGAGAAGCCGGATAATTATAATCAACTTCAGCGAATTTATGAGTTGAAACCAGATTTGGTAATTACTGGTATGGCTCACGCTAACCCATTGGAAGCACGCGGTATTAATACTAAGTGGTCTGTGGAGTTCACTTTTGCTCAAATTCACGGCTTTACGAATGCGCGTGACATGTTAGAGTTGGTGACTCGTCCGTTGCGTCGGAATAATAATTTGAAAGATTTGGGTTGGGATAAGTTGGTGAGAGAAGAAGCGAAGATTTAGATTTGGGTTTTTATTTAGCAACAGCAAAACACCATGTTAGGGGCGAACTTTTCGGGTTCGTCCTTTTTTTATGTATGAACCGCAGAGGCACAGAGAACACAGAGGAAGAGGAGAAATTGGAATAATCAAAAATGCTAAAATTTGTATATTAGTCTTAGTTTTTTACTTCTTAACTTAATGGAAATTACAAAATTGTCTCCTCAAGGACAAGTAATTATTCCCCAATCTTTGCGGGAAGCTCATCAATGGGAAGTAGGTCAGGAATTTATTATTATTGATATGGGTGATGGAATTCTTTTAAAGCCTAAGAAACTTTTTCCAGAAAATAAATTAGATGATGTAGCAGGGTGTTTAAAATATCAAGGAAAACCTAAAACTATTGAGGATATGGATAATGCAATTCGCCAAAGTGTAGAGGAATCGTGGCATGATTGCGGTTGAGGAAATCTAACCAAAATAAAAAATTGATCCTATTTCATGGCAAAGTAGACTTGATGTATAAACCAACTTACAGCTTCTACTATTTTATCATAATTATTTTGAATATTTTTGAGATAGGGCTTTTTTGATAGCAGCCCTTGAATCCGTTTTTTCTGTTCTTCTCTGTTATTTTCATTATGTACAATAGCATTGCGGAAGTCTCTAGCGTGATCTATGACATAGTAAAATTCCTTATTTAATGGTTGAAGAGAGGAGGCTAATTTAGTGGGTGGTCTCTTCAATACAGTAGAGGATGTTTGTAAATTAACGCTGCGAGGTCGCTTATAATTAAACTTATAAAAATCATTTCCATATAATGTAACAAAACATAACTCTAACATAAAAATAATATCACTTTCTTTTAACTTCGTTAACGATAAATACGATTCCTTATTTGAATAATAGTAGTAATCATCTGTATTTCCTTTATAAGGATTATATTGATTTTTAGCAGGGTAAGCGCATCTAATTTTGTGCTTAAGAATACAGATTGTTTTACTGA
>NZ_CAXTNP010000185.1:0-13362 GCF_964245575.1 uncultured Nostoc sp.
GTTCAGAACACAAGTCTTTTCGTTCAGAACACAAGTCTTTTCGTTCAGAACACAATTCTTTTCGTTCAGAACACAAGTCTTTTTTGAGCCAATGAGTGAATGAAACAGCTTTGCTTTTCAAGAGGGGTTGGGGGGATCAAAAGGCTGTGGGGCAAATAGTTCTTGGATAGTTATTTTTGGTTTCATGGCTGTTTGTATGGAGGTATTGTTTGCATTTTATGCTTGGTGGATTAATCAATTTACCAATCGTCTAATATCAGATTTGCATCTTCGCTAATTAGCTCTTCAGGAGATTGAGATGCCTCCTCTATAATCATCTTCGCTTCAGGAGTTCGGATTTCTGCTAATGCCAGGAGAGACTTTCTTGGCACATTGAGCCATTCATCATAAGACCATCGGTATGTCAATGCCTTGGATAATGCAGGAATTGCTCTTTCATCGCGCAATACATCCAAAAGTTCAATAACTGATTCATGAAGACCATTATTACTCTCATCATTGAGGATTTGACAAAGTATAGGTGTGTAATCCTTTGATAGGTTACTCCATGCTGCCATCATGATAAACGAAGCCCCAGGATAATCTGGATTTGAAGCATATTTTTCCAACTCCTGAATCACTTCGCTAACTGAAGGAGGTGATGCCTCAAATTCCTTGTTCATCTCCTCTAAAAGTCTTGATGATTCAGTGGGTCTTGGAGAATCCTTGAATAATTTCAGGTATTTTTCAATCGTGTTATTTATCATCTTATAGCCTGTTAATATTAGTGATATTTTGGTTAAAAAAAAGCAACTCCATTAGGGCTAAACCGAATGGCACGCTTGAAAAGCTCTAAGCTATATGGGATAAGCACTACAGATTTTAAAGTGATTGTTGAGTGAAGGTCTTGGTATAAGACAAGCGATTGTGCTTGATGCAATCCTTCGTAGCTTGCTGCCGTAGGCATCGCTAAAAGCGTTGAGTGGGGGTTTTGCTCTTAGCGTAACCGCCCACCGGAGGCGATCGCAAAAGGTTAGAAAAGCTTACTCGCTCATGAAATACTTTCTTGAAGACGAGCAAGCAAAATAACCTAAGGTTTGTAGTGAGCAATTCAGAAAATTCATTGCGATCGCTCAATCATGTTAGATTATAGTTTGTTGTTTCTCTCAAACACAAAATCCGATAGTTTCCTACCCATCTCCTCATTGTGGAAATGAAAAAAAAGAACTTAAAAGTTAAACTTTTTGAAAATCATGTGCAGCAACACATCTATTTCCACAAGCCTAGATAGCTTGCTAGATAAGATTTAGAACCACAATTGAATATCATTCTCAAAGCAAAAATTAAAAAAATATGAAGTGCATTTTTACCCTCCAAAAAATGATATGTTAGATACAGAATTGAATTTGGCACATTTATGGAGTAGAACGATATAGATTACTCCAGTTTTTCACCCTCAAACCCTTGGCATTTATTGCTTTTGACTAAATTTGAGGGCAATCTGAGTACACATTGAAATAACCCAAACCCAGTTTAAAGTTAGTTAAAGTTCTTGCTGGGATTGGGTTATGGCTGAGTACAGATAAATCCTGAACCCCTGTCTATAAACACTAGAACCCCAACCAAAAAATACTAGAACCCCTACCCGAAAAAAACTTTTTTAATTCTTGTAATGCTAGAAGAATTAGGGTTTTTATTATTTGAGTACAAACGTAATAAATCCAATAAATTCTATCCTAGAGAGACGCACTGTTTGGCTAGGAGACGGCTGCTATAAATCTTATATCGCCAATCACCTAACGCTCTGAAACAAACAAAGCGAAAAGTGAGTGGAGGGATGACATAGCACCATGCCTGAAGTGAAGAGAAGTCGCGGCTGTAAGCACAAATTCTACCCAAGAACCGAACGTTGACACACACCAGCCGAACATCTAAAGATTCATTGCCTGCCCTACTTGAAAACAAGTCGCCCGAACCCAAGGGTTTGCAGGCAGTGTGGAAGACGCGACTTCAATTCCTAGGCATGAAAGAGTAGCAACAGCATCTCCCACAGTGGCAGCCAAGTCCACCGACCTTTTGCGAAACTCAATGACATCACCGTCTACACGACTCCTCAACTCCGACGCTACGGAATCGCCAACCCAAGCAAAATCAGGTGGTTGCGGCTGCGACAGCAACACCAGCGCCACCGTGGAAAGGGACGAAAAGCTCCAAGAACGCATTGCGAAACATCCCTGCTACAGCGAAGACGCTCATCACCACTACGCGCGGATGCACGTTGCAGTTGCTCCAGCCTGTAACATTCAATGCAACTATTGCAACCGCAAATATGATTGCGCTAACGAAAGCCGTCCTGGAGTAGTTAGCGAATTGCTAACACCAGAACAAGCAGCACACAAAGCTTTGGTCATTGGCGGCAAGATTCCCCAAATGACAGTTGTGGGAATTGCTGGCCCTGGCGACCCATTGGCGAACGCAGATAAGACTTTCCGCACATTTGAGTTGATTGCAGAGCAAGCACCAGACATCAAGCTATGCTTATCAACCAATGGTTTAATGCTGCCGGATTACGTCGATCGCATTAAACAATTAAATATAGATCACGTTACGATCACCATTAACATGGTAGATCCAGAGATTGGTGCTAAGATTTATCCTTGGGTTCACTACAACCGCAAGCGTTATAAAGGCATTGAAGGCGCAAGAATTCTCCACGAAAGACAGATGGAAGGATTGCAAGCCCTAAAAGATGCTGACATCTTGTGCAAAGTCAACTCTGTAATGATTCCCGGAATTAATGACCAGCACTTAGTTGAAGTGAATCGAGTCATTCGTGAAAAAGGTGCATTCTTGCACAACATCATGCCATTGATTTCTGCACCAGAACATGGTACACACTTCGGTTTAACCGGTCAACGCGGCCCCACACCCAAAGAACTCAAAGAAGTTCAAGACAACTGCTCTGGTAACATGAAAATGATGCGTCACTGTCGCCAGTGCCGTGCCGATGCAGTCGGATTATTAGGAGAAGACCGCAGCCAAGAATTTTCCAAAGAGAAATTCTTGGAAATGACTCCAGAATACGACATGGACAAACGCCAAGAAGTTCACGACGGTATTGAGAAGTTTAAAGAAGAACTGAAAGTAGCCAAAGACAAGGCGCTAGTCGGCAAGAAATTTGCCAACAATCCCAAAGTCCTAGTTGCAGTAGCAACCAAAGGCGGCGGATTGGTTAACCAGCACTTCGGTCATGCCAAAGAATTCCAAATTTACGAAGTGGATGGAAATGAAGTTCGCTTTGTCGGTCATCGCAAAATTGACCAATACTGCCAAGGTGGATACGGCGAGGAAGCTTCTTTTGAGCATATTATGAAAGCGATCGCAGATTGCAAAGCAGTTTTAGTCTCCAAGATTGGTAACAGTCCTCAAGAAAAATTGCTTGAAGCTGGAATACAGAGTGTTGAAGCTTACGACGTGATTGAGAAGGTTGCTTTGGAGTTTTACGAGCAATACGTTAAGGAATTAGGGAATAAGGAATAGGGACTGGGGACTGGGGACTAGGGACTGGGAATTAAGGAAGAATTTCCCAATATCCAATACTCAATACCAGTATCCAGTACCCGATACCCAGTACCCAATCCCCAATACCCAATCCCCATTCCCAAAAGGAGAATAAATCATGGCTTACAAAATTCTTACTAGCCAGTGTATTTCCTGCAATCTCTGTCTATCTGTATGTCCCACAAATGCAATTAAAGTAGTTGACGGACAGCACTGGATTGACCCTGAACTTTGTACAAACTGCGTTGGTAGCATTCATACCATGCCTCAGTGTAAAGCTGGTTGTCCCACCTGCGACGGTTGCGTTAAGCAGCCTAGCGATTACTGGGAAGGCTGGTTTGCCAATTACAACCGCGTAGTTGCTAAATTAACAAATAAACAAGATTACTGGGAACGTTGGTTTGACCGTTATAGCCAGACATACTCACAACAGTTGCAAAAGCGTCAACCCGAAATAATTCGTAATTCGTAATTCGTAATTCGTAATTGAAGACAACAATGCAAAATAACTGCATCTATCTCGATAATAATGCCACCACTAAGGTAGACTCAGAAGTTATAGAGGTAATGCTACCTTACCTCACAGACTATTACGGCAATCCCTCTAGTATGCATACCTTTGGTGGGCAAGTCGGTAAAGCAGTGAGAACAGCAAGAGAACAACTTGCAGCCATCCTGGGAGCCGATGAGTCAGAAATTGTCTACACAAGTTGTGGAACTGAGGGAGATAACGCGGCGATTCGAGCCGCACTGTTAACGCAACCAGAAAAGCGACATATTATCACCACCCAAGTTGAACATCCAGCAGTACTCAATGTCTGCAAACAATTAGAAACCCAAGGTTACAGTGTTACCTATCTATCAGTAAATCATCAAGGGCAGTTGGATCTAGATGAACTAGAAGCCTCCTTGACGGGTAACACCGCCTTGGTGACAATTATGTATGCTAATAATGAAACCGGCACGGTTTTCCCGATTGAGCAAATTGGGTTGCGCGTAAAAGAATATGGCGCTATCTTCCATGTAGATGCGGTGCAAGCAGTGGGAAAAATCCCCTTAAATATGAAGACTAGCACAGTGGATATGTTAACCCTGTCTGGTCACAAGTTGCACGGCCCTAAAGGAATTGGTGCTTTATATATTCGGCGTGGGGTTCGGTTCCGTCCCTTTATTCTTGGGGGACACCAAGAACGCGGACGGAGAGCGGGAACAGAGAATGTTCCAGCAATTATCGCCTTGGGCAAAGCTGCCCAACTAGAACTGTTACACTTAGAAGAAGCGGCCACAAGAGAAATAAGGCTGCGCGATCGCCTCGAACAAACTTTACTTGCGACAATTCCCGATTGTGTAGTCAATGGTGACGTTACGCAGAGATTGCCAAACACCACAAATATCGGCTTTAAGTACATCGAAGGTGAAGCAATTCTACTGTTATTGAACAAATACGGTATCTGTGCATCATCCGGTTCTGCTTGCACCTCCGGTTCTCTGGAACCCTCCCATGTCCTGCGGGCAATGGGCTTACCCTATACAACTTTGCACGGTTCTATACGCTTCAGTCTTTGTCGCTACACCACAGAAGCTGAAATCGATCGAGTCATAGAGGTAATGCCCAGTATTGTAGAACGTTTACGCGCCCTCTCACCCTTCAAAAATGATAATGCAGGTTGGTTGCAAGGACAAGAACAAGCACTGGCGCATCGTTAGGGACTAGGGACTGGGAATTAGGGACTGGGGACTAGGGAAGAATTTTCCCAATACCCAGTACCCAATCCCCAGTACCCAATCCCCCAATCTAAAATCCAAAATCTAAAATCTAAAATTCGTTATGTGGGACTACACCGATAAAGTATTAGAACTGTTTTACGATCCCAAAAATCAGGGAGAAATTGAAGAAACGAGCGAAGCTGGAGTTAAGGTTGCAACAGGAGAAATCGGTAGCATTGCTTGCGGCGATGCTCTGAGATTGCACCTGAAAGTAGAAGTAGAATCTGATAAGATTCTAGATGCTCGCTTTCAAACCTTTGGCTGTACTAGTGCGATCGCATCTTCTAGTGCATTAACCGAAATGGTCAAAGGTTTAACCTTAGATGAAGCCCTGAAAGTGTCCAATAAAGACATTGCAGATTACCTGGGTGGTTTACCAGAAGCAAAGATGCATTGCTCGGTCATGGGACAAGAAGCGCTAGAAGCTGCTATCTATAATTATCGTGGCATACCTCTAGCTACCCACGATGATGATGATGAAGGCGCGTTAGTTTGCAGTTGCTTTGGGATCAGCGAGTCCAAAATTCGCCGCGTCGTTCTAGAAAATAATCTCACTGGTGCCGAAGAGGTAACAAATTATGTGAAAGCTGGTGGTGGATGCGGTTCCTGTTTGGCGAACATCGATGATATAATTAAATCAGTTCAACAGGAATACGCCTCACCTGCTCTCAACAATTACGGCGTACAAGTTGCCACAGAAATTGTTACGTCCAAAGAGCGATCGCTAACTAACGTCCAGAAAATTGCTCTAATTCAAAAAGTTCTCGATGAAGAAATCAGACCCGTACTCATTGCAGACGGCGGAGATGTAGAACTCTATGATGTAGAAGGCGATCGCGTTAAAGTTGTCCTGCAAGGTGCTTGCGGTTCCTGTTCTAGTAGTACAGCAACCCTAAAAATTGCGATCGAAGCCAGATTACAAGATCGTGTCAGCAAGAGCCTTGTAGTCGAAGCAGTTTAGGAATTGCTGTAGGACTTAACGTACTCTACAAATACGCTCTAATATGCATCAGCCAGCAACAGAAAGTAGGATTTGAATCGAATCATTGTCTCCACTCAATGCTTCATACCAATTCGCCAAAAGAAAGTAACAAATTCAAATTTAACTTTCTTAATTACGAATTGCGAATTGGTATCAGTCCTACCCCTATGACGGCTAACAGCATATAGGCAAAGAGATTAAGCGCCTAAAAAGCAAATTTCATCATCCAACTCGCTTCAAAGGAACAGGATATGAGCACATTATACGACAAACTTGGCGGACAACCAGCTATTGAACAAATAGTAGATGAACTCCACAAACGCATTGCCACAGACAGCATCCTCAACCCATTTTTTGCTGGTACAGATATGGCCAAGCAACGTAATCATCTAGTTGCTTTCTTATCTGAGATTTTTGAGGGGCCAAAGCAATACGGCGGTCGTCCAATGGACAAAACACACGCTGGAATGAATTTACAGCAACAACACTTCGATGAGATCGCCAAGCTCTTGGGTGAATCAATGGCTGTGCGTGGAGAGTCGCCAGAAGACACCAAAGCTGCACTAGAGCGCGTCACAAATTTCAAGGGCGCTATTTTGAACAAGTAATAGGACTTATGCATTGATTGTTGACAAATAACAACATCAAGTCCTATTGAATCTTGCAAGCTGAAACACATTATGACGTATTTGTAAATTGCGTAATTTTCTTTGTTCTTTGTCAAAACAAATGACAAAGGACAAAGGACAAAAAGAAAAGAAATTTAACCAGGAAATATATGTACTTGCTTTCAATCATTTTAGCTGTGGAGCGATCGCCCCCAGCAGGCATTTATGCCAACGCTACCAACGATGCTCTACACGCGCTCACTACTGTCGCTCAACTGGCGTGAACGCAACTGACAAACGCGCATACCCACCAACCAACCAATTGCAGGAAAACACGAACAATGACAGACGAAAAGATTAGACAGATAGCTTTCTACGGTAAGGGCGGTATCGGTAAATCTACCACTTCCCAAAACACCTTAGCAGCTATGGCAGAAATGGGTCAACGCATCCTCATCGTCGGTTGCGACCCTAAAGCTGACTCCACCCGTTTGATGCTGCACAGCAAAGCTCAAACCACCGTTCTTCACCTCGCTGCTGAACGTGGCGCAGTAGAAGATATCGAAATCGAAGAAGTGATGCTGAAGGGTTTCCGTGACGTTCTTTGCGTAGAGTCTGGTGGTCCAGAACCCGGTGTAGGTTGTGCAGGTCGTGGTATCATCACCGCCATCAACTTCTTAGAAGAAAACGGTGCTTACCAAGACTTAGACTTCGTATCTTACGACGTATTAGGTGACGTTGTGTGTGGTGGTTTCGCAATGCCTATCCGCGAAGGTAAGGCACAAGAAATCTACATCGTGACATCAGGTGAAATGATGGCGATGTATGCTGCTAACAACATTGCTCGTGGTGTTCTTAAGTATGCTCACACTGGTGGTGTGCGTTTGGGTGGTTTGATTTGTAACAGCCGTAAAACTGACCGGGAACACGAACTCATCGAAACCTTGGCAAAACGGTTGAACACCCAAATGATTCACTTCGTACCCCGTGACAACATTGTTCAACACGCAGAATTGCGTCGGATGACTGTTAACGAGTACGCACCCGACAGCAACCAAGCTAACGAATATCGCACATTAGCTACCAAGATCATCGACAACAAAAATCTAGCTATTCCTACACCTATCGAAATGGAAGAACTAGAAGACTTGTTGATTGAATTCGGTATTCTCGAAAGCGATGAAAATGCTGCAATGTTGGTTGGTAAGACTGCTGCTGAAGCTCCTGTAGTATAAGTCGCCGCTAAGAAATAACGCTTTAGCACAAGGAAAAAGGAAAAAGGAAGAATCTCATATTTGACCTTTGACTTTTCCCTCTAATCTCCCCCCTAATCTTACAGGGGACTCCTAGTCCCCCTATGCCCCGATCCTTACGAATCACAGAGGCTAAGTATGACACCTCCAGAAAATCAAAACATCATTCAAGAAAGAAAAGAACTAATTAAAGAAGTTCTCAGTGCTTATCCTGAAAAAGCCGCTAAGAAGCGGGAAAAACACTTAAACGTATACGAAGAAGGTAAGTCCGATTGCGGCGTTAAGTCTAACATCAAATCCCTGCCTGGGGTAATGACTGCTCGTGGTTGTGCTTACGCCGGTTCTAAAGGTGTGGTTTGGGGTCCTATTAAGGATATGATCCACATCAGCCACGGGCCTGTAGGTTGCGGTTACTGGTCTTGGTCTGGTCGTCGTAACTACTACATCGGCACCACAGGTATTGATACCTTTGGTACCATGCACTTCACCTCCGACTTCCAAGAACGAGATATCGTCTTTGGTGGTGACAAAAAACTCGTCAAGCTAATCGAAGAACTTGATGTACTTTTCCCCCTCAACCGTGGTGTTTCCATTCAATCTGAATGTCCCATTGGTCTAATTGGGGATGACATCGAAGCTGTTGCTCGCAAGACATCGAAAACAATTGGTAAGCCAGTTGTACCTGTGCGTTGCGAAGGCTTCCGGGGTGTTTCCCAATCTTTGGGACACCACATTGCTAACGACATGGTTCGTGACTGGGTGTTCACCAAATCCGACCAAGCTAAGAAAGACGGTACACTCCAGTTTGAAGGTACTCCTTATGATGTAGCCATCATTGGTGACTACAACATCGGTGGTGATGCTTGGGCGAGCCGCATCCTGTTAGAAGAACTCGGCTTGCGCGTAGTCGCTCAGTGGTCAGGTGATGGCACCATCAACGAAATGTTGATGACCCCGAATGTGAAGATGAACCTCATCCACTGCTATCGGTCGATGAACTACATCAGCCGTCACATGGAAGAAGCTTACGGTATACCCTGTACGAAGTATGATTTAATATATCGTGATACCAGGATTTAGTCCACGTCTAACTTTGCTTAATTTAAACATTGTTCTAAATGGACTAAATTTTAAGACACATTTAAGACACAATGAAAAGCAAGGCACAGGACGTTTTTGAAGATTTCACTCCGCCAGCATCTACCGATGGCAGCTATCTAGGAACGCAGAAACAAATGAAGGCTACTCGGCAGCATCTGGAACGCAAATTTGAGAAGGGCTTGGCAGACACTAAGGCTCGGCTAAAAGCCGCCAAAGTGAAAGTGGGCTTAGTCGTGGCACGGGAAACTATTCAGTTGCAAGCATCCCTACCCATCAAACCGGGCGATCGCGACACTAAAGGAACTGGTTTTAAGCAGTACAAGATTTCGCTAAATATCCCTGCAAGCTTGGACGGGTTGAGAACAGCTGAGGAAGAGGCAAACGAGCTAGGCAAGCTGCTCGCCCGTAAACAGTTTGAATGGACTGATAAATATCTGGGTAAAATCGCTAAGGTCGGCAACAGATCCCAAACCCTTGGCGATGTTTTAGAAGAGTTTGAAATTGAGTATTTCAAAACACGCAAGTTAACAGAAAAAAGTAAACACACCTTTTTCTATTACAAAGAGTATTTACGGCGATTGATTGGGCTAGATACTTTATTGACTCAATCGGAGATTGATAAAAAAATTGCAGAGTTGACGGGAGATTCTGCCAAATACAGCGCAGTTAAATCGTTGAAGGTTTTAAAATCAACTCTTAATTTAACTGGTTTCACTCTCGAACAATTTAAAGCTACACAACCCAAAAGTCAGGCTAGGGATATTCCTAGCGATCAGGATATCATCAAATACCAGGAATCTTTTCATCAGTACTCTTTGACTAGAAGCCTAACAATTAAAAAGAATTGCTTAGACAGTTGGAAGATGTGGGAGTGGGTGTATGGAATGCTTGCTACTTATGGACTACGCCCAAGAGAACTATTTGTAAATCCTGAAATTGATTGGTGGTTGAGTCCTGAAAATAAAGATAACACATGGAAGGTTCACCCAGATACTAAGACTGGTTACAGAGAAGCTTTACCGCTACATCCTGAATGGGTTTACTTGTTTGATTTAAAAAACGTAGAGTATTTGGAACTGTTAAAAGCTCAAACTGATGGTAGAACTAGTTTTACAGATATCAACACTATTCGGGTTAATTGTTCATCCTGGTTTAGGCGCGTAAATATTCCGTTTACGCCCTATGATTTACGCCACGCTTGGGCGATTCGAGCGCACATGATGGGCATTCCAATTAAAGCTGCTGCTGACAATTTGGGGCATTCTGTTGAGATTCACACTGAGATTTATCAGAAGTGGTTCAGCTTAGAGAACCGGAAGAAAGTAATTAAGCAGGCAGTGGATAAAAAAGATGACATGGATACGTTGAAGCAAGAGAATGCACGGCTAAGGGCTGAAGTGGAATATCTCAGGCAAGCTCTGGCACGGCATCAAATTAGTGAGGTACTGTCTACTTAACTTACAACAGAATACGGTTTATTAACAGAGGTGCATCTCTATCTTTTTGAGCAATATATTAGAAAAAATGCCTATTTTTTGGTAATTTCTGTTAAAAACGGTACTAAAAAATTTGTCTACAGTTGCCAAAAGCGTTATCCAGAGCGGTTTTTAGCCGTCTACAGCCCAAAAATTAGCGCGGTTTCACTGTAGACGCTGTAGGCAGACAACAGCTGAGGTAGTGAGCGACTTGTGTGCCAGATATCTAGCTCATGTGTGGCACATATGAGCTAGACGTGTGCCACGCGTGGGCTACTTAAGTCAACTGTAGATAAAATATAGGCGGACTGTAGACGCACACATGAGCTACTTAAGTCAGGTTATAGAGAGCCGATTGACAACAGTGTTAGCTCCTTAATAAAGGCTTCAATCGCCTTACCAGCGCTGGATTGTCTGCCCATTTTCAGCTTGGCAAGAGTGCGATCGCGGGCTGCTTCATAGTCCGGCTGCACGAAATTACCTGTTGTCTGTAACTGTTGCCTGAGTTGCTGGTTTTCCCTCTCCAAGCTTTTGACTTGGGACTGTAACTGGTCGATGGTTTCACTGTTCGCTACAGTTGACTCAATATTGCTTGGCTGCCCGGTAGTTCTATTATCCTCTACTACCGGGCTTTCGATTTTCCCCGCAGTTCCTCCAGGCGTGCCTCTAGTTGCGATCGCACTTCACCCAAGCTTGCTGCTACCTCTTGCTTAACCAATTCCTTGATGTCTACAGGTGTAGGTTTTTTCAAAAGGCTAGGGTCTTTCGCTATTTCCATAAGCAGCCTTGCAGCAGCTTGTCCTAAAGACTCATCTGGCAACCTACGTGCTTCGAGCGCTGCAAGCTCATCATCTTTCAGCCTTATTGTAAATAGTTTCTTTGGTTTACCTGGGATAACGCAGTTTAGTTCTGGCTCTAAAAGCTCAATTAAATCTCCTTCCAGCGATGGCAGTTCATCAGATTCCAGCGAAAACCAAGCAATTCTTGTGTCGCTACCTGCTTCTAAGAAATTATCAATTCGATGATGTTGACGAAATCTGTCTTTGAGATTACTTGTCTTACCGATGTATAACAGCTTGTTAGACGACCAAACAAGATAAATAGCAGGAATCCCTGGTAGGTTATTTTTTTCTGTCAGTAGCAGGCATGGCAGGCTAGACCGCAACATCCCCACAACCACAGAAGTCTTATCCTGTCCAGTAGCTTCAGCCTGGGAAGCAATGAGCGCTGCCAAGTCGTCTGGACAGCGAAAGGTTAACGATACAGACATAACTTAACTGTCTTACCAATGCATTACATTAGTCTAACATCAACTGCAAGATAGAGTAAGACACGTTGTGAGTTAATCCTTGACTATTGTCTAACGTTCGTACTACAGTATATACATAGCGCTTATATAAAGCGTAAGACACACGGTTGAGCAAGTAAATCGTAGCGTCGTGTTGCTCCCTAAGTGCGATCGCAATTTGTTGCGAAATCTGCTTCAATGATTTCAGATACGACAAATGAAGTCAGCGCTTGAATGCGCCCCGGTACAGAGAGCTACTAACTACTCTGTCCGGCACGACTTCCCCCTTACAAGTTGTGAGCCTACTAAGGAGGCAATAAGAATGATAGCGTCTGACGCGCCCATTTTGGGCATTTTTCGTCAAGCGTCAAAGTTTTGGCGTTTGCGAGTGAGTAAAGAATTCGACAAGCCCGAATATTACATTGGTCAAACCGTGCTGCACAAGATAAAGGTGCGGCAGGGTGAAATTTTGTACCCGGTAACAGTGCTTGGTCTTTCCTGGACTGGCATGGACTGGCAGTACAGAGTTTCCTTGCCAGAAGACCACCCTTGGTTTGAGATAGACGATAACGAATCGGAATGGGTCGATGACCATGAGCTAGAGCCGATGTAATTAATAAAAATTCTTTGGCATGGGTGAACTTAATAAAAACAGGACTTAGGCAACTGGCACACTATTAATCTGACAACTGTCACATCTAAAAAAAATAAAAAAGTTGGGGTAAATAGGGGGATCACGGCGGATCACCTGGATCACACCTCAAAATTGGTAACAAAGTTTACAAGAAAAGTACATAAATTAAGTATTATTTTTGTGATATTTACGACGTAAATCTGCTTGTGATCCACGTGATCCGCCTTGATCCGCCTACTTTACCCAACTTTTTTATTTCAAAAAAAAAGTGAATCAGAGCAAAACGACTCTTCACCCACCACAGGCGATAACAGTCACAACCCTTGCCAATAAAGCAACGTAGGGGGCTGGAAAATTGACACCGTAATTTCTTAAGTTGTTAAATCCTGAAGTTAGCACTGTCAAAATTACGGTCTCAAATCGAAAAAGAAAGCTGAAGCCTTGCAAACATTTTCAGAGCAACGAGGAATTTATATGTTACCAAGAGAGCAATTTGACAAATTAATGCAAGACGCACGGCGAGACGACGGCTATATCAACGCTACCGAATGGTGCAAGCATTTTGGGTGTCGACTTGACAGATGGAAGCGGTTGCCAAAAACAAAAGCTAGATTAGAGTCGTTGAAAGCTACAGAGTCAAATGCTGAACCTTGGATTGTTGAGCGTGTAGGCAAAACTTGGGTAACTTGGGTTCACCCAATCATGGCAGTTCAC
>NZ_CAXTNP010000185.1:13462-16520 GCF_964245575.1 uncultured Nostoc sp.
CAAGGCTGACCCAACGCTTGCTGCTGACATTGCCTCAAGGCAGGAAACGACCGAGGGGCTGGACATCATTAACAAGGCAGTTCAGGAGCGTTACAAGTTTCTTAAGTCTAAGTTAATGAGAGCTTATTACATAGTCAGAGACGCTTGGGGAGATAAGTTACACTACAACACTCTTACTGAAGAAATTCAATTAAATGGGAGTCCTTTGGAGTTACAGTCTCTCAAAATCAAGTTTGACAGAGAACTCCATGTCAAGCTTGAAAATGAGGATGCAAGACAAATCGTTGAGACTCTAGCCATAGTGAATACCTATCCTTTAATGGATGCTGCGAATCAGCAGAGATTTGAACCGATATTTCGGATGTTTATAGACACAAGAAACTTTGTACCAAAGAAAGAGTGTCCGAAACCGCCAAAATTAAGTTGAAGCTTGGTTTTCAGTATACCCCCCTAGTCACGAATAGGGGGGTTATTTTTTGGGCGATAGCTGAAGGTTGGCGTAAATTATCCGCAATGCGATCGCCCTAGCGGAGCCTTAACCCCTCCCGCCGGCGAACATCCGTAAACTGTGGCAGTGTTGCGTACTTTGGAAATGTTATACATTTCCCTATGTCCTGGAAGATTAAAGCTCAATACTCACACTTTACAATCGTGTAACTAAAACCGGAACCCTTAAGGCTTCCTTAGCGTAAGTAAAGCGAATTTCATTGAACGACAAACCAGTTGAGGGTTAAGGTTCTATCGGGAGAGTAAGCGATCGCGCAACAGTCATTTAATTTTCGTTAAGTGAAACTCACTCAAGGGTTAAGGCTCGATAGGGAGTGTCAGCAGTCAGTTGAAAGTAACTGGCTTTTCACCACGCTGCTTTTTAACCCTACTAGGAATGTAACCACCCTCTGGGTGGGAAATCTTACTAACTCATTACAAGTCCTGTTAAACCCATGCAGAAGTTGCAATTTCAGCGTGGTTTATTTTTCGGAAACATTAATGTTTCCTCTAAGTTTCGCGTGGTTTAGAAAACCTGCAATCATGTAGCAACCGTCGTTATGCAGTCGTCGCTATAGGAACCCTATAGGGTTGCTCTACCGTTGTGCAGTCGTTATACATAAAGGATATCAGTGTACGAAGTTGTAGCTAATTGAGAATGCAGCAACTCATTACTGCGTTGCATACGAACGCAAACTGTACAGCAATTCTCGCCAGCATCAAATTTTTGCAACGGTAGAGCGTGAGTGGCGCAAATCTTGCGACCACACAAAGTAAACCAAGTTTGCTCACGCGGATTTTCACCATCCATTAGATGCAACCTCTTGTTTTGGCTCATCGGCCTTCCCAGTACTTCCATACAAAATACACTCGCGTTTTAGCCTAGTGTATAAACTTTGACAGATATCCTGCAAGCTGTTGCAAAAATTTACCGGACTGCATATGCTATCCGCCAGCGAATTTTGACGAATTATGCACCACTGTTGCATCTCCTATCGACGGTTAAGGCTCGATTACTAATTCTGTTGGGCATACTCCAATAAGCCACAATCTGCAAATCAAATTACCGTTTCACTAGAGTTTTGGGTATTTAAATTACAAGCTTTAAGACAAAAATAACCCACACAAAATGCAAGCTTACAAAAGCGTTGATATATAAGGATTTTAGGCTTTAAACTAGCGTATACCCTGGTTAGAATACAACTTCTTCGGCCCCACCAAGATTGCTGAATCTTTACGGGAAATCGCTTCTAAGTTTGACGAGACAATTCAAGCAAACGCTGAGAAGGTCATCGCCAAGTATCAGCCCACAATGGATACGATTCTTGAGAAGTATCGCCCCCGCTTGGAAGGTAAGACTGTCGCCATCATGGTTGGTGGTCTGCGTCCTCGCCACGTTGTCCCAGCTTTCCAAGACTTGGGCATGAAGATGATTGGTACAGGTTATGAGTTCGCTCATAACGATGACTACAAACGTACCACTGGCTACATCGAAAACGGCACCATCGTTTATGACGACGTTACCGCTTACGAATTCGAGGAATTTATCAAAGCGCTGAAGCCCGACCTTGTAGCTTCTGGTGTGAAAGAGAAGTACGTCTTCCAAAAGATGGGTCTTCCTTTCCGTCAAATGCACTCTTGGGATTACTCCGAACCTAGCGATCGCTCCTCAACATCATATAATGCAAGGTTTTTTCGCGGCAAGAGAAAAAAGAGCCTATTTCTAGCCTAAATGCCAGTTGCAGAGTTATCTAGGAACAATCTGTTTTGATGCTTTAGATAGTATAACTCTTATGGAGTCTGGTTTTTAGATTTTTAGTGCATTTTGCTCAAAGAATAACTGTAAAAAAAAAGACTATTTTTAATGAAGATTTTTTAGATTAAATGGTGCGATCGCTTTCACTTAACAATATGATGATTGAGGAATGGGGGGTGCAATTAGCAAAAGCAAGAATAATTCATCTGGGATATGCCAAAGCTAAATTTGCTTGAACGGCTCACATAAGTGGTGGCAAGTAAGCTCAAATGAACCACTAGCAACTCTCAACCGCCCGCTAAATTTGAATTGTTACCTCGTCTGAGTTATGGTCGTGGACTTCTAAACCATTCCAGGTAGATTAACAATTGCATGACCGACACTCGTTATATCCTGATGTAGCTCGTACCCTAAATAACTTAAATAAGCTTCCGACTTTCCAAGAACTCTCGGTTTGCAAATAGAAAATGGTCGAAATCGAAACCGATCAGCGATACCTAGCTGTAAATTTCCTCCAATAGTTTTGTATTCACTATTTTGAATGTGTTCTTCAATAATGTAACGAGGAATTCTTGACAGAGGCCTACCAGGCTCACTGTCTCCATCAAAAGCTTTTTGAATTTTCTGCGTCATATCGTTTCTATGATCACCAAGATACACAAAGGATTTTTCATTTAGATGGGTGTAGTCTCTGTATTTGAGTACATAAACATCATTATCATCTTTACCAAGATAGTAACCCAAGTTGCGGGTTATCAAGCTGTGGGTACTTTGCACTTGAATAGTCGTGCGATCGTTCACGACGAAGTAGCGGTT
>NZ_CAXTNP010000186.1:0-16488 GCF_964245575.1 uncultured Nostoc sp.
AACCATTCTCAGAGTAGTATTCTTTGAGTGCAGATGCCTTAGTTATAGATTTCATTTCATCAATCCTAATTGTTATTTTTGCTATATTAAGCTTTTAGCTTTTCTATAAATCATAATAGTTTGAATTTTATCTATAGGAAATCTATATAACTAATACTTTTTCAGATAAACCTCATATAAAAACTCATCCAAAACTAAGTTCAAGCCGGGAGCAATGCGATTTTGTGAGGTTTGGTCAAAAACAAGCGATCGCTAAAAATTATATTTAAGTATGTAGTAATTTGTACAGGTTTGCTGGAATTGGCCCGAAGCCAAGAACTGTCGGCGCGATCGCCTTTTAGAAGCGATTCGTTGGTTAGAAACCGAACCCTCTATATTGGGGATGAGCGCTCACATCATGGCTGTTGCCCAGAAATAGGCACTAAAGTAGAGCGATCGCCACTAATTAAAAGCGCTTGTTGTTTTGCCAACACTTGTTTGCGTAACAAGAGTAATTGTCTATCTTTAATTCCTTCTGCCATCAATCCCTCAACAGTTTTCATCAGATAATCAGCGCAAGATCCCAATTTTCCAGATGCGGTGGCAATACTATTTACAGTAGTTGTTAATGGTATCTGATCAGCGTACCTGGGATGTTGGCGATTGGCAACAAAGGCGATCGCTTGGAATTCTTGCGTACCATCAAACACTTTTACCCAACGAGCAACGTAGACACCACCCAACATCTCCCGCCGCCAAATCAGCAGTAATTCGGATGGGACATCAGCAGCTGCAATTCGATAAATAACGCCACGACAACTACCGCCCCGATCAAGTCCTAAGAGTAATCCCGGATTTTCTGGAGTACCACGAGCGAGGATCATCCATGTACAGAAGCACCGATGCCAACCATAAATGATCCCAGCACGGCGCTCGACGTATGTAATTAGCGGATTCCAAATCAGCGAACCATAGGCAAATATCCAAATATCAGAATTTGGCGGTTGCTGTTGTAGTGTTTCATCAAGCGATCGCTGTAACTCATCTTCGCTCAGAGTTGTTAGCTTTATTCCAGAGTGTGATGCTTCTAAGAGTCTCGTCTGTTCATTTCCAGCTTCGAGGTCGCTACGACTCAGTGACATAATTTAAATTATTTCCTTTTATGTAAATATTCAGTAATTTCACTATAACTTTAAGATAAATTAATTAACATAGAACTGCCTTTCCCGTAGGATTGACGATAAGCCTAACTATAGGCAGCAATATCTTGATGATGCCAATCTACGAAATAAGGAGTAAGCTTTGTGGCATTTGCGACAAACCAATTATTAAAGTTCTCAATCAAATATTTACCAGCAATTGCCACCAAACTAGCAATTACAACTCTAATAGCAGTTCTCCCACTACCAGTTAAAGCAGTTACATTAGTAACTAGTCGTGCTGCTTTCGGAGGCAATGACGGAATTGATTGGTCGAGTTTGGGTAAAGTGTTCAATCCCTTTGCTCCCGATCCTTCGGCTTTTTTGCCTAACTCTTTTTCAGCAGTATCCGAAGGCGGTTTATCTCTGGGTGTAAATATACCTCAAGTTGACGATGCTGGTATTAGCCCACCTTTTGTTTTTCAAACCTCTTTTATACCCAAAAGCATTCCGACCAACTTCACTGATGGTGATTTTCTTCTCTTCACAGGCTTTAACCCAAGAAGTGGTTTTCCTGCAATTGGTAACTCGGGCCCTTTGACCATTAGCTTTGATCAGCCTGTTTTCGGTGCTGGTACTCAAATAGCTGTAGACGATATTCTAGAATTCAACACGTTTGTTTCAGCTTTTGATAGTGCCAATAACCTATTGGGTACTTTCTCAGTACCGGGGACTTCTTCACTCACATTAGATAATTCGGCATTGTTCCTTGGGATTCGCAGTGAAACTGCTAACATCTCACGACTCGTTTTCAGCACTTCTGAGTTAAATAGGGCTTTTGCCATCAACAGAGTGAGCATTATTGCTGTTCCTGAACCAACTTATACCCTGGCTATATTAGCTTTCGGTGTTTCAGGCGCAATTTTAAGAGTACGCCAACGCAGGTAATAATTATGCTTGTTTAGTGTTCTTGTCCCGTTGGTCGGATGAGAATTTCGTTGACATTAACGCGCGGTGGTTGGGTAACGGCGTAAACGATCGCAGCAGCAATGTCTTCGCTTTGCAGAGGTGTAATTGCCTTGCGTCGTTCTTCGATCTGTTGTTTGGCAACGGGATCAGTAATTTGGCTGTCAATTTCCGTATCCACTAAACCTGGTTCGATGATGGTGACGCGGATGTTGTCCTTGTGGACTTCTTGGCGCAATGCTTCCGAGAGGGCATTAACACCCCATTTGGTAGCATTATAAACACCGACGCCCGCCCGCGCTGTCCGGCCAGCCACTGAGGAGATATTGACTATATGCCCCGATTTTTGCGCCTTCAAAAGAGGCAAAACAGCGTGAGTAGCATATAGCAGTCCTAATACATTGAGGTCAAACGATCGCCGCCAGTCTGAGCTATTTCCAGCTTCAATGGTGCCAAGTAAGGCAATCCCTGCATTATTCACAAGGATATCAACCCTTCCCAGTTCTGCATTTGCCTTTGCCACCAAGTTATTTACCTGGGTTTCGTCAGTCACATCAGTGACAATGGGCAATGCCTTGCCACCGCTAGCTTCGATGCGTTGTGTTAATGCCTGAATGCGATCGCCACGCCTAGCAGCAAGGACTACTGTTGCTCCAACTGAAGCCAAAGCGATCGCAGTTGCTTCTCCAATTCCTGCTGAAGCGCCAGTGATAATTGCTACTTTTCCTTCTAATTTGCCTGTCATAAAATTATCTAGTTCCTTAGTAATTGATAATTGAAGATTGGGCATTGGGCATTAATTATTCTCCCCTGCTCCCCCTGCTCCCCCTGCCCTCTGCCTCTTACTGATTCTCAAAACGGATGCAACTGCTGCTCCACAAAGTATTAGGGCTGCAAAGCGAAAAGTTCCTTGGAACCCCGCAACGATCGCTTCACGAGGGGCAACAGAGACATCTGCACCCGCAGACATGCTAGCGATTAACGCTCCAAATACTGCCCCGATTAGAGAAACTCCTACTGTATTCCCTGAGGTGCGTGACAAAGATAGCAGTCCAGAAGCAATTCCTAGCCGCTCCCTTGGTACTGATCCCATAACAGTGCTGTTGTTGGGCGATTGGAATAAACCCAGTCCAATGCCGTAAATAAAATAGCGCGACACATAGCCTAGTTCAGTAATTTGAGCATCAAAGGTGCTAATGCCCAGACAGCCGCCAATCATCAACCCCAGCCCAATTGAACTGATCACTCGAGCGCCAAAGCGGTCTGAAAGTGTTCCAGCTAGTGGGGCAATTAACCCACTAAGCAGAGGCGACACGGCTAGTAGCAGTCCCACTTTTACCGTCGGATACTGCTTGACCCCTTCTAGAAAGAAAGGGACGATGAGTAGCGAACCGCCAATAACGATGAATGCTAGCCAGCCACTTAGCAAACCCATACTCAACTGAAGATTGCGAAACAGGTGTAGTTCTAGTAGCGGCTGCTCTACGATCGCTTCAACTACTAAAAAAGTTGTAAAACTCACGAGGGCGATCGCTAATAATACCAATGCATTGGTACTGCTAAAGCCCTGGCTTTGCCCTAGCGTCATACCCAGCCCAAAACTACCCAAAGTCAATAAAGCCAATATCGCTCCAAAAAAATCAAATTTCTGTTTGCCCTGAATGCGTACAGAAGGCGGCACCACGCGAGTTATTAAGAAACTAGCTATGATCCCCAACGGTACATTGATGAAGAATATACTATGCCAGCCTGACAAACTGAGGAGCAGTCCGCCAGCCGAAGGCCCAAAAGCAATTCCCAGTGACACTACACTACCGATAATACCAACAGCCCGACCTCGTTCGGAGGAGGGAAAAACTTCTGTGATGATTGCCAAACCAAGCCCAGAAATGAACACAGCACCTAATCCTTGAAGTGCCCGAAAGCCGATCAACCAGCCAATACCAGGTGCCAAACCACACAACAGCGAACTGAAAGTGAACAGAACAAGTCCCCCTTGATATAAGGACTTCTTGCCCCACATATCCCCCAGGCGTGTTGCCCCCAAAACTAAACCGGAACTGACCAACTGGTAACTCAATACAGCCCATTGGGTTGTAGGAAAACTGGTATCAAAGGCTTGTACCAATGTGGGCAAAGCAACATTGATGATACCCACATCTAGGGTAGACATGAACACCCCAAGTCCAATACCGAGCAAGACCCAATTTTTTTGAGAGCCTGACAAAGGCAGAGGTTGTGCTTGCAATTGTGCCAACGTTTAGCCTCCGGCTTTGACTTTACGGTTGTGAATAGTTTGCATACGTATATTCTATTGTAGGGTGCTATCCTCACTACCTGTTCACAGCGATCGCAGCAGGTGCTTCGTTGAGCAGAAGCTAATGTTAACCATCATGCAAACTATAGGACTCATATTTGATTGAGTGAAAAAAACTCAGTACACCTTTATTCCTTCTTCCTAGTATTGAGCGATGCACTGAGCGCACTCGTTGTGTCCCCAGTCTCTACGAGTAATTCACCGAATCAAATCGGATTGCTATATACCAATATTAAATCATTCGTGAAAATTGATATAAAATTTTTACTTAGTATATTATTTCCTAGAATAGTATAAAATATGCCGAAAATTACTGTTTGCGTTCCTACTTTTAATCGTGTTCATCTTCTTCCTTATGCCATTGACAGTGTACTCAATCAGTCTGAGCAAGACTTTGAGCTAATTGTTTGTGATGACGGTTCTAGCGATCGCACACCTGAGTTGATGTCACAGTATACAGACCAGCGGATTAAATATATCCGTCATCTGCAAAATATTGGTAAAAGTAATAATATGTGCTCTGGCTTTGATGCAGCCAGTGGTGAATATTTTATTAAATTTGATGATGATGATCGGCTAACACCTGATTTTCTCGCAAGTACCGCAGCTATTCTTGCTCAAGACTCTAGCATTGATTTTGTTGGCACAGACCATTGGATAATTGATATTAACAATGTGCGGGATGAGGTAAAAACTCAAGAAAATTCTCATCGCTGGGGTAGGAAGAATTTAACAGCAGGTGTTGTAGATAATTTGTTGGAAGTTGTATTTATTCAACAAAGCTTTCAAGTTGGGGCGACATTATTTCGCCGAAAAACATTGCAAGAATTAGGATATATGCAGCCAAATCTGCAAAATTGTGAGGATAATGATTTATTTGTGCGTCTGGCTTTGGCTGGAAAAAAGGGCTATTACTTACCAGAATTATTGATGGAATATCGCTCTCATGCAGAGCAGCAAGGTATTAATAGAGCGATTCCTTATTTATTTGATAAAATGCGGTATTTAGAAAGTTATAAATTTGAGTCTGAAAAAATAGAAAAAATCAGGCAAAATCGTCTAACTGAAACGCAATTATTATTAGGTTTGCGTTTAATTGAAAAGGGTGAAACGCAAAAAGGCAGAGAGCTAGTTTTAGCGGGACAGTCTTTTTCAACTGTTAAAGCTTGGACTGGTTTAGGCTTATCGCTGTTACCAGTTGGGTTGCGGGGTAAGGCGTTTAATGTACTGCGACAGGTGCGAGGTTAGGCTATGGAAATGGGTGGCGCAGTCCAGAGCAAGCATCGTTTTTTCTATCAAGTACCCGGGTTATAAGTGGGTAATGGCTTACGAAGAGGTGCAGAGGCGCAAACAAAATTATCTAAAGTTTTTACATTTTGAATAAGTGAAGCTTGAGTAATGACTCAGTTAGTCTTCATGATTTTTATCAGCTTTTTCAATAGCATTGAGAATATCAGTCTTTGTCATTCGTGTTGTTATTTTAATCCCACGTTTTCTTGCAATTTCTTGAAGTTGGTCTTTTTTCATACTGTACAATGGTTTGCTTGGAACTTCTTCAATAATCTTTTTAACAGCTTCTGTAAATTGCTGAACTAACTGAATGTCAATATTTGTTTGCTTGCTTGGACTCTCCTCCAATTTTTTAACCGATGTAGTAACTTGCTCAATTTTTTTGTTAAGCGTTTCTACTTCCAGAAATAATTTATTAAGCTGTTTAAGTATTCTTTTAGTCGATTCTGTCTCTTCAGAAACCGATGGTAATACTACAGGGGTAGAATCTGAAAACCCTAGCAATTGCTGCATTTCTTTTTTAGCAGCAGCAGCTTGCTCATCGGTCATATCAAATACCCAAACCCAGAGTTTCTCAATGTCAAGTTCTTTAGCAACTAGACACCAATCAGCACCATAAACAACTTCGTACTCTTCTTCTTCACTGTATGCCTCAGTACGACGCACAATCAGAGGAATTAAGTTAGTACCTTGTTGAGTAAGGCTGTTCCTTAAGTATTGGCGTTTTCCAGAAGGAACTTCTAAAACTTCAGACTCTGGTACAGCAATTTGAAAAGTGTAAACTTGTCCATGAGAGATTGACTTGATACGTAAATATTCAACAATGCGATCGCGACGTTCTGCACTATTCATTTTCTTACTCCTTTTCCTTGCTAACAGAAATCAATTGTTTAGCTAGTTTTATATAGCAGTTAAAAGCATCCTGTGCAGCTTCTTTATCTTTAGAATTTAATTCTTTATCGAATTCTGCAAAGCAAATCGGATACCCCTTATTAGGTGTAGTTGAAACTATGCTCAGGCTTGGAATCCATGTTTCTTGGGGGAATAAGTCTATATTTTTACTTTCAGGATTCTTTGATAGAATATCAAAAATCTGCTGAGTCATAGCTAAAGCAACCTTATTTGCGGCTCTATTGTACATACTGACTGCTATTCCCAAAATTGGCAGTGGTTCATCTTTGGATTCATCAAGTGCAATGGCTCTTGAAATCACGTACTCTAATGCCCGGATGGGATAAGGAGCTAACTGGGTAGGAATTAATACTCCAGAAGAGGCCATGAGTGAAATAGTATTAGCTTTACCAAATGATGGCGGTGGGTCAATTAAGATATAATCATATTGATTACGATATTTGTTTAGCTTTTTAGCTAGTACGCGATCAATATCTGGTGTATTAATCAGCGTAGCTTCCATATAACTCAAACGAATGTGAGATGGAACAATATCTAGTTCAACATCATCCCAGTTCTTATGAATAATCGTTTCTTCTAAACTAGTTCTTGGTTCAGTCAGTAAATGGGTAATATCTTTTTTACCTTGCTTTTCAACATCATCTAAAGGATCTATCCCTAATCCCATTGTTAGATTAGCTTGAGCGTCAATATCAATCAGCAGCACTCGCTTACCTAGCTTGTTGAGAGCGGCCGCAAGATTGATAGTTGTTGTAGTCTTACCTACGCCACCTTTGTTATTAAATACAGTAATAATCATCGATTTGCGTTCCTCTTTAGTTTCAGAAACTAATTTTTTTTCTTCACTGGTTTGCTGTGTTTGAATGAGAGAAGTCTTACCTTTGTTGAATAAGCCCAACATATCTTCTTGTTGCACCTCTTTTGAGATTAAATTTAGAAACTGTAAACGAATATTTTGTTGATTTTTATACAGAGTAGAAGTAAAGTTTAAATAAGTTTTTTTGGATAAAATTTTGTAAAATGACCGATATTTATGAATAAGTGTGGCTTGAGAATACTCTACAATAGTTGTAATTTTTTTATCATAGTTATAAAGTATACGAAAGTCATAGCCATTTGTTAACAGACCGATAACAGACCCAGTGTGGCGCATGTAATTATTAATTTGCCAAACGCTGTGGGCAATGTTTTTACTGGGTGCTTTTACTTCAATAATTAAATAGGCTGGTTTTATTAAAGCCGAGTCTGGTTGACCCACTAGGAAGTCAAGCTTAGATTGGAGAATTACTACTTGAGACTGCCAATCGGCATGGCTGTAACCAAGGATATGCAAAAGGGGAACTACTACCTTTTGCTCTACATCAGATTCGTTACTATTTGGAGCGATCGCTTGAAAAATGTTTTGCAGTATCGAGGCATAGTCAGCAATCATACTAGCACCGATAGGCATCCAACCTTACAATTCTATCCGCTAATTTCTCCGTTGTAAAAATTTTTGCCTCTGTTGCTAGTAAAATCCAAGAATGGCTAGAATCAAAGTGTTTACTTAACCTATTTGCGCTAAAGGTTTTGGCTACTGTATCTTGTCCCCACTGCCATCAACTCGTTGATAGTCAAGCTATTAGTTGTCCCTATTGCCGGACGACACTCAAAGCTTACGGTCATCCCGGTATTCCATTGCACCGCGCCACTGGGGGCGGGTATCTGTGCGATACTTGCACTTATCACGCTGATGATACTTGCAATTTTCCTCAGCGTCCCTACGCCAAGGACTGTACCCTCTACCAAAATATTGAAGAGACAAAGTTAGAGTTGCAACAGCAGCGCTACACTAACAGTTTTGCAATAACTGTAAAAAGTTGGGTAAAACGCAATCAGGCTTTGCTGTTACTATTAGGTTTATTATTGGTCTGTTTGTTCTTCAGTCTAGTAACTTAGATGAAGTTTAAAACAATCCCCCGTTATCTGGGGGATTAGTCATCAGTAAAAAGATTGTGCGGCAATAAATAAAACTTAATTTTGCTTTTTTGGAAATTTTGACGATCTTTGGGGATCTATTTTGGATTCGTCCATGTTATTTTGAGATATTAGAACAGACCCTCCTATTTCTAGGTAGGGTCTGTTCTGGAAAAAACAAAGTTCCACTCTAAGTAGGCGAGTGATGTAAAGTTTGGCGACCTACCACACTTGCTCTACTCAGAGGGGGAGTCTAAAAACTTACCCGTTAAGGAGGTGAGCTTTATGTCTAGACTTATGTCACTAAGTCTAGAAGAGTCTGTCTTGCAAAGTCAATGGACTGACCTAATTAAATTACATCGTCAAAAGCTTGAAAGAGCGCCTAAAATCATTGAGCTAGCAAAACTGACAACCCAAAAACTGGAGGTTTTGCAGTGTTTGGCAATTACAGGCGAGAGCAGTGCCAGAGCAATTGCCCTAACAATACATCGTTCCAGGTCAACTGTCACAAAAGAATTGAGAGAGCTTTCCAGTCTCAAATACGCAAATTACAGAGAAGTTAGTGCCGGAGTAGGAGCAGTAAAACCAAGGCATTTGTATTATCTTGCACATGATTTTTCATCCGATACAATTAATGCTGCCATAAAGTACAAAAGCCAAAAAAGTTTTAAGCTTCCTAATTCTGTTGCAGAAAATTTATTGGAATCGGTTTTGTCAGATACTGATCTAAAGAACGATGTTACAGAACAGAGAGATTTATTTTTCTTTCATTTGAGACATCTAGCTTTAGAGTTGTCACCCACTGTTCAATCTATTTTGAAGCTGATTCCAGATGCTGGAATCAGGTCAGCCGAGATTGCTCACATACTTGGCTTCGATAATACGACAGTTAATAAGCACCTGAAATATCTTGTAGAGTCAGGCTGGCTTTGCAGACAAGTATCCAATACCAAAACCCAAGGTAGGAGTGGTTATGCTTATTTTCCCGTTGCTGGAATTAATACTGAATTAATTCAATTTTTACTAGAAGGCAGTGACCAAGCTTCAAACGGCACATTAATTCAGTTACAAAATGGGCATTACGATTATGACAATGTATCTCAACTTGTCTCTTCAAATACTGGTACGATTCCTGGTGATATCCAGTTAACATCTCCAGGTAAACTGATGTCAGAAAATCATTTTAAGGACAACTTAGACGATAGCAATGCAAACATTTTTATGAAATCCGAAGCAACTCAGCAAAAAGCTACCGCTCCATCAGCATCTTCAGAAAATAATCTATTAATGGCTGGAGAAATCATGTCAAAGATTAAGGAATTGTTGGTACTTCGCCGCGAAGTCAGCATAATAAAGCGCAAAGTCAGCATTATACATAAAGAATTGCGCGATCTTGGTGGCAAAGATGCTGAAGAACTAATAGCTGAACTGGAATCAGAAAAATTTTAGCCAAAGCGGCGAGGTATTAGTCTTAGCGCTTGGTGAACTCATGGGTGGCGCTTGATGCTAGACAGGTCTCTTAAACTCAGTGCTGAGGGTTTCGATTACCCTCCACAAGTTTGCATATTTATGTACTTTACAACCGCTTAAAGCTTGCTAGAGGAGCATTATGAGACTAACGCAATGGATTTTAGAGGAATAATTGCCAGGATAAAATAATGTTGACAGTAAGAACTATAAAAGCCGAATTTGACAACGCAGAATCCTATGGGTACGTTTATGGCTATATAGTACGCAAAGATATATTTCCTGTTTATGTCACTCTTGGCAAAGAACAAGAGTATATTTCATCGCCATTGGACGACAAAAATACTGACTTTAGAACTTTTGCAAGCTGCACTGTTTATATTGCCGAAACAGATGAGGAACTTGATAAACAAAACTATATAGAAATAATTCGACAAATTAAAGTAAGGATCTTCTGCTGAAGAATTAACTTGAGCTTGCAAGTAAGGTGTAAGTAACTTACAAGCTCTATTAAAGAATTAACTTCTCCGCTTTCCCATATTAGGAATCTTCTGGACTGCTATTTGGCTGCGGTTGTCTTCTATAAACTGTTTCAAGTCGTCTAGCTTTACTTGAACTGCCTGACCATTTTTAAGTTGAACAGTACCCTCAATATCATCAGCCTCTCTTGAGCTTACGGTACTGTTCTGCAACCTTTGTTGAGTTGCAGATACCTTATTTTTACTCCACAGCAAACCCCAGAAATTTTTCAATCTATAAGATAGGGTCATTTTAGTCACACAAAGTCACTTTTTTAGAAAAGGGCTGATTTGCCTACATTACCTTTAACAGTTTTTTATCATATAATTCCTCTATCTTGTGACAATTCTCATACTTTTTATCGTAACTTTTTTAAAAAAGGCATCAAAACGAGAGATGCCCAATTCCTAACCTTCAAACTGTTGTGATTTTGGATGCTTCCGCAATAGGTTCAACTTGTATCGGTGGCGCTTTTTCTTCAAAGGCGGCTAAGTCGAACCAAAAAGTGGTGCCGATGCCAATTTCACTCACTAGATGGACTTTACTACGATGTCTGTCGATGATATTTCTGACAATCGATAAACCTAAACCTGTGCCTTCTAAGGTGTGAACTCGGTTTTCTACGCGAAAGAAGCGTTCAAAAATTGAGTGTTGGTCTTCTGTGGCAATGCCAATTCCAGTATCGGAAATTTCAATTCGCACTGGAGAAGATTGGGTGTGACTGGGTTTGAAATCTAGTTGGTAGGCGCGAATTGCCACTTGACCACCGGCTTTTGTGAATTTGAGGGCATTACCAATCAGGTTGCCAAACACTTGTACCAACAGATCATAATTACCCATTACTAGCGGCAAATTAGGAGCAACTTCTTGAACAAGTTCAACACCTTTATCTTTAGCATTGAGTTGGTAAGTACGCAGTGTTTGCTCGATCGCTTGGGCTAAATCCACCCCATTGAAGTTGTAGTTGCGACCAGATTCGAGTTTTGATAAATCCAAAACATCGTTAACTAGGCGGGTTAGGCGATCAGTTTCATGGTTGACAGTTTGCAGAAACTCTTGCCGTTCTTGTAAAGCTAGGTCTTCGCCGTAGTCGTGTAGGGTTTCAATATAGGTTTTGATGTTGAATAGAGGCGTTCGCAGTTCGTGAGAAACGTTGCTGATAAATTGACTTTTTGCCTCGTTTAGTTCAACCTCACGGGTAATATCTTGGATAGTAATCGCAATGCCTTTGATGCTTTCTCTTTGCACGTTGAGTACTGTAGTCAAGAGAATGCGGATCGTCCTCTGGGTGGGTTGGTTAAGAAAAATCCGGAATTCGGCGCTTTCGCATTCGCCTGCTGCCATTTCGTACAAGGGACGGATGATTTCCCTTTGTACCGATGGGGGCAAGTGATCCAACACATTGCAGCCTACCACATCAGCAGTTTCCCAGCTAAAAATTCGCTTTGCTGTGGGGTTGACTAAAATCACCTGCATGTTGTTATCAATCAACACAGCACCATCTGCGATCGTCGAAACTAGAGTTTCTAGCTTGGCTTTTTCTGCGGTCAGTTCTTCAATATTCTGTTCTTCATAGCGCTCTAATCGCTCTGCCATCTCATTAAAGCTTAAAATTAATTCCCCTAGTTCGCCACCTAAAGGTAAATTAATGCGCTGCTTAAAATTCCCGGTAGCAATTTGCTTTACCCCCACCAGTAGTTCTTTAATCGGCTTGGTGATGGTCAAGGCGTTAATCACTCCTGCCAAAATCACCATTACCCAAATGGTGATAAAAACGGCAATGGTGACATCGCGGGTAAAATTGGTAGAAATGACAGCAGTTTGATTGGGGTTGATCCCGATCGCTAATACACCTAAGTATTTTTTATTGACGATCAGAGGAATAAATACATCGGTAATTGTTCCATCTGGGGTTGCATGTTGCCGCACCATCGGCTTTTCCCCATCACCAGGGTAATCTTCTGGCAGTTGTATCCGCCGTTTAATGGTGAGGGAGTTTTCTACCTCCGCTTCCCAAAAGGGAATGCCAAAAAAGATTTCCCCGGTTTCATCAGCGTAGAGCATATAACGCACGCTAGAGGTGCTGCTATAGAAACGTTGGGAAAATTGGGCAACTTCTGTAAGATTATTGTCCGCGATTAAGGGAGCAACGTTGGCAGCAAGCAGCAGCCCCAAGTCACGGCCAAAGCGGGTGTCATTCATCCGCGCATCCTGCTGAATTGTATTCACAGCCCAGAAGGTCAGACCACTCATGACCAATGAAACTACCATTGTGGCCACAGCCAATAATTTGGTCTGGAGTGTGAACTCCGACCACCAACTAGCGATCGCATGTCGAATTGTTTTTAACAGACTTAGCATCTTAAATAAAGTTGTTAGTAGTCTTTGTTATAAAGCCCAACAACTAAAAAACTAACAGTTAATTTGACAAATATGTTAGGGGCATGGGAAATGGGCATAGGGAATAAGTCCCAACTCCTAACTTCTAACTCTATAACCGATATCTCTCCGGTAATATATTCCCTCAAACTGAATATATTTGATACCTGCGTATGCTTGGGCGATCGCTTGCTCAAAATTTTCTCCGGTTCCAGTCACATTTAATACCCGACCCCCATCTGTCACTACTTCTTGTTGCTGGTTCAATTTCGTACCTGCATGAAATACAGTTGCTCCGGTTGCCTCTGCCTCAACAATGCCAGTAATGACCTGACCTTTCTTATATTCTCCTGGATAACCACCTGAAGCTGCAACGACAGTGGCAGATGCTTCTTTTTTCCAAGCAATGGGTGGCAATTCACTCAATCGCTGTTGTACACAGGCTAGAAGCAACTCTTCTAGGGGTGTTTCTAACAGTGGCAAAATCACTTGGGTTTCGGGATCGCCGAAGCGACAGTTGAATTCCAAAACCTTCAAGTCGCCATCGGGTGCAATCATTAATCCAGCATACAGTACACCTCGGTAATCAATGCCTTTAGCTCGTAAGGCGGCGATCGCTCTTTCTAAAACTTCTGTTTGAATGCGTGCCATCAACTCTGGTGTAGCGATGGGTGCTGGGCTGTATGCTCCCATCCCACCAGTATTTTCCCCCGTATCGCCGTCACCAATCCGCTTATGGTCTTGAGCTGGCAGCAAGGGTCGAATCGTTAACCCATCCGTTAACGCTAAAACTGACACCTCTTGCCCAATCAAACATTCTTCAATAACGACAAATTCACCAGCACTGCCAAATTGTCCCTGAAAAATTGCATCAACGGCACTTTCTGCCTGTGCAACTCTTTCAGCTACTATTACACCCTTACCAGCCGCCAAGCCATCAGCTTTGACGACAATTGGCGCTCCCGTAGCTCTTACATAAGATTTTGCTGCTGCTGCTTCAGTAAATACCGCAGCCCGTGCCGTCGGAATTCCCGCTTCTTGCATCAGGGCTTTTGCCCAAGCTTTACTCGCCTCAATTTGCGCTCCCGCTCTGACTGGGCCAAATACCATCAGTCCTTTGTCTTGAAGGTAATCTGTGATTCCCTTAGACAGGGGGACTTCTGGCCCAACTATCACCAGAGTGATCCCATTTGAGAGAGCATATCGGCTTATACCCTCAAAATCATCTACTACTAGGGGCAAGTTCTGGCAACGTTCCATACTTGCTGTGCCCCCATTCCCTGGTACACAGATAACTTGCTCAATTTGCTTAGATTGCAACAGTTTCCATGCCAGAGCGTGTTCGCGCCCCCCATTACCTACAACTAAAACTTTCACTAATTTCCTCGTGTGCCCCTTGCGAAACGAGAATGCCCTATTGAGTTCTCGCGGATCAATTTTTTCATCAATTCTCACACTTATGCAAGCCCCTTATGATTAAAAAGGCTGAGGAAGCAGGCGACGCAGGGGGGGAATTTTAGAAGTTGCCGAATCATGCTGTTTTCTTTGCAACGCCGAAGAAATATAGCTATTGAATTTTTACTGTATTTATTTTTAAAATCCAACTTAGTGAATTAGTATAATTATAAATTTTATTCCTTGCAATCAGTAAATAAATATACTTAAGTTTTCCCAATTTAAGGAGAATATTTAAGTATTTATGATGAGTTTTTTAAGTATTTCAATAATTGAGTAAAAAAATCATCTTCAGGTAATGACGATTATTGATTACAAGTATTAACCTGTGAATATGGAAATTAATGAAAATATCGAAAAATAGGCAACATGGCTAAAATTATTGTTACTGGATCTGCTGGCTTTATTGGTTCTCATCTTGCAGAAACATTGCTGCAACAAGGAGAAGAAGTGATCGGGATTGATGAATTCAATGATTACTACGATCCGATGTTAAAGCGAAAGAATATTGCACACTTACATCAGTCATCTGGCTTTACATTAATTGAAGGAGATATGCAGTTTTTAGATTGGCAAAAACTCCTAAAAGATGTTGATATAGTTTACCATCAAGCGGCACAAGCAGGTGTTAGAGCAAGTTGGGGTAAAGCTTTTCGAGGTTATACAGAACGAAATATTAACGCTACACAAGTTTTGCTAGAAGCAGCTAAGGATGCTAAACACCTGAAAAGGTTAGTGTTTGCCTCTTCATCTAGTATATATGGTGATGCAGAAACATTACCTACCCACGAGAAAATTTGTCCTCAACCAGTTTCTCCTTACGGCATTACCAAACTAGCATCGGAGTTTTTGTGTGAACTGTATCACAAAAACTTTGGTGTACCCTGTGTGACATTGCGTTATTTCACAGTTTATGGCCCCAAACAGCGCCCAGATATGGCATTTAATAAGTTCTTTAAATCGATTTTGCAGGATGAGGCGATTCCTATTTACGGCGATGGCCAGCAAACGCGGGAGTTTACCTTTGTTAGTGATATCATCGCCGCCAATTTAGCCGCCGCCACCGCATCTGAAGCAGTGGGAGAAATCTTTAATATCGGTGGCGGTAGCAGGGTAGTTTTAGCAGAAGTCTTGGATACGATTGAAGAAATTGTTGAAAAACCAATCAAAAGAAACCACATAGAAAAAGCGATGGGAGACGCCCGCCACACGGCGGCTGATGTATCTAAAGCCCAGAAAATTCTCGGATATCAGCCGCAAGTTTCCCTGAGAGAGGGTTTGATACAGGAATGGGAGTGGGTGAAATCTTTGTATTAGACATCTGGTGAAATTAAATATGCGTTATCTAGAACCCTTGTTTTGACGTAGCATTCCTACGTCAAAACAATTCTTTTTCACTCATATCTCTATTCCCTATCCTGCTAATTTTCCTCATCCCCCTCATCTTCTTAACCTTAGCTGGTAGTCAAAACAACACCTTGGCGTACAGTACGCTTGCGCTCGCTTTTACGAGTACCCCCAGCCATCTGATACTCGTGGCTATTTTTACCAAACTTATAAGCAACACCAAGCAAAATTTTTTCAGAATAGTCTGCCAAATCTCTTTCATTTTCGGTGATTTGGGTTAATAAAACATCAATAGTAGAGAGAGTGGTATTGTAGGCTTCCAAAGATTGACGGAGACTTTCAATTTTGTCTGTATAATCTTTAACAGTTAATTTATCTCCTACATCTAGAGTAGGACTGATAGATTTAATACTTGCCAAGCGCATCTCAGCTTTGCTAAGAATACGTGAATCGCGTTTATGTCTTGCCATAATTAATACCCTAATTAAAGTAATTCTATAGTGGACAATTTTTCAAAGGTTGTCCTGCGTAAAATTGTTGATTTATCTTAAGAAGACTATAACTTGAGTAATTTCACCAATTTTCATGTCCCTTTCTCACTCAAACGAGTAAGGGTAAGGCGGAAGTTGCTACAGACTGCGCCAAACATGAAAACGTCAAAGCAAAAGTTGCTACAGACTGCGCCAAACATGAAAACGTCAAAGCAAAAGTTGCTACAGACTGCGCCAAACACGGAAACGTCAAAGCGGAAGTTCTTACAGG
>NZ_CAXTNP010000187.1:0-7799 GCF_964245575.1 uncultured Nostoc sp.
GAAATATATAGAACAATAACCCGAAATATACTAGGGTCATTACAACAGAATAGATAATTACTATCTCCCATAATGGTAAACTGTTTCCAATACTAATTTTTATGCCTAATACTACGAGACTTGCTACTACAGATGATATGAATGTTTCTTTGATTACTTGCAACACATCAAGAATAGTGATTGATGTGCCTCGTGTTGCAAAATAGATGCAAGGAACTGCCTGTAAAAGCATCGCTATGGCATAAGACAAAGCAACTCCAAATGCTTGATGTGGCAAACCTATAAAAAATGATATTACAAGCCAGGAAGAAGACAACAAACCCCATTTTAACATAGAATCACTTCTGCCTCTGGATATATACAGCCAACCTGTAGTATTACAAATAGGTTGAACTAATGCGGATATGCTTAACAATCGAAAGATTGTGCTAGCATCCCGCCATTGGGAACCAAGAAGAAATACAATAATCTCTTCTGAAGCCACTATCATAAAAGTAATAGTTGGCATGGTAAAAAAAGCAATCATTGAAATAGCTTTGAGGTAATAGCGGCGAAATTTTTGTGGTTCGTGTTGTAATCTACTTAGACCAGGAATGGCGACTGCAGTAATTGGTGCATTAATCTGATTAATCGGCAGAAGTAACAATTGATAGGCCTTAGCATATAGACCTAATTGCTGAGCGCCCCAGAATCTTCCGATAAGAACATTATCAAGATTTCGCGCAAAGTAATTAATAGTTGAGAACCCAGTGAGATTTCCTCCAAAAGCCAGCATTGAGCCTATTCCTGATTGCCAAGCAGGTGCGCTGGGACGCCAAGTGCAGGTCATCCAGAGTCCGATAGTGTTGACAAATCCTGAAACAAGTGGAAAAATCACTAATGACCAGTAGCCAAGTCCACATAAGGCAGCAATGATTGCAGCTATGACACCAAATAACATAGCGATAACATCATTTAACATCAATGCCTTGTAGTGCATCTGACGATTGAGCAAGGCATTGTGCTGAACACTTAACCCACTAAAGATGAATCCAGATAGCAGCGCCAGAGTAATCCAAATCAAACGGGGTTCGTGATAAAACCAAGCAATTACTGGTGCGAGTGCTAAAGCAACCAGTGTAGTAAATACACTAAGTGCTACGTTCACCCAAAATAAGGTACTGACTTGCTGATGATTAATCTCTTCCTTCTGAACAGTTGCCATCGACAATCCTAAGTCTTTGAATAAACTGACAAACCCAATAACCGCAGTTACCATACCTATCAATCCGTAATCCTGTGGTGTCAATAATCTGGCTAACACTACATTAGATATTAAGTTCAAGCTAAACTTAAAAACTTGGGCACCCATAGTGACTGCACCACCACGAACAGAACGACCTTTAATATCTGCTTTCAGGTGATCTGTATTAAAATAATCGTCGTGTTTTTTATTAAAAAAGAAATTTTTCATAAATGTGCTGAGGTAGTGGCTGGCTTCAACTTATTTTTATTCCAAAAACTGTATTATTTCATCTGACTTTTCACGCTATGTGGAAAAGGCGATTTTAACGTTTTCTCAAGCCCCGATTTTTTTGTTTATTATTGTCATTAATTTTAAGCTATTGATAATCAACCTATGGAAAAAGTAACGTATTTTCGTTGTTTGAGGACTTACCGTGAAAAGTCAGATTAAATAATACAGTTTTTGACAACTTATTTGGATGTTCTTCATTAAGTAAAACTAATAAAATCATACAATAAGCGGTCGCTCCCAGATTTATCAATACAATTTGTTGTTGCTGTTTAAAAAAATAATTCGTTTTGTCACACTTGCAGCATAGATTTGCCATAGATTTGTCAAATAGATGTGCAACTATCAGCATGAAGATGTTTATTTGCATAAGGTTGCAATTAAAGAATCACGGTGAATCACAGTTAGTATAAATCCAGTGAAACGGATATTAAAAAATCTGGAAATCACATGGAGAAGATTTAAAAGAGGATTAGCAGGAGAGCCATATCTATTGTAATGTCATACAAACAAAAATAGGAATAGCTTACAAAACTAACTGGATCATCTGATAAGTTACAAACAAAAATTTTTGAAAACTTCAGGTAAGCCTATTATGAAAATAGCCTTGATGATTAATTGCTTCCCAGTTTTATCCGAAACTTTTATCTTGGATCAGATAACAGATTTACTGGATCGTGGGTATGAAGTTGATATTTATGCTGAAGGAGTTTTTAATACTGTCAAAATACACTCAAAGGTGGTAAAATATAATATTTATGAGCATATATTCTATTTAGGAGAACCTAAGAATCGCCTTTGGAGAATTGTCAAGGCGTTTAAGTTATTAATTTATCACTTAATCCGAAGAAATAATTGGCAAAATTTTCTGCTTATATTAAGTACCCTTAATGTTTTCAAATATGGGAAAATCTCTGCGTCATTCACCTTATTTTATGCAACTGCTCACCTTTTAGATAAACGTCCAGTATATGACATTATTCATTGTCATTTTGCTCCTAATGGTATCAAAACTCTAATATTGCGAGAACTGGGTTTAATTGAAGGCAGAGTAATTACAACTTTTCATGGTTATGATGTCAATAAAAATTTCATGAGGGAATATGTGCAAATGTATAAGCATATTCTTTGTCTTGGAGATTTATACACTGTTAATACAACTTTTACAGGTAACAAGGCTATAGAATTAGGTTGCCCGCCAAATAAGATTTTTAAACTTCCTGTAGGTATTGACATATCACAGTATAACTTCCAAAAAAAAGTACTTCACTCTAACGAAACTATCAAAATTCTCACAGTTGCAAGATTAGTTGAAAAAAAAGGTATTGAATATTCAATTAGGGCAGTAGCCAAGGTTTTGAAAAATTATTCAAATATTGAATATAAAATCATTGGTGAGGGTTATCTTCGTAAATCACTAGAGAAGCTAACCACCCAACTTAAAATCACAAATAAAGTTAAATTTTTAGGAGGGCAAACACAAGATGAAATCCGCCAGATTTATGCTGATTCTCACATTTTTATTCTGTCAAGTGTAACTGCCTCTGATGGAGATAAAGAGGGACAAGCACTAGTTTTACAAGAGGCGCAAGCTATGGGATTGCCAGTATTATCTACATTGCACAATGGGATTCCTGATGGTGTGCTGGATGGGAAATCAGGTTTTTTAGTTCCTGAAAAGGATGTGAACGCTTTAGCTGACAAATTAAGTTATTTAGTCGAGCATCCAGAAACTTGGTCAAGTATGGGTTTAGCAGGTAGGTTATTTGTGGAAAAAAATTACGATATTAATATGTTAAATGACAAATTAATTGAAATTTATAAAATGATATCCGATCCGAATCTGATATGTAAGTAAATCGGCGGGAAAATTTCCAACTATGTAACGAAAAATTGATAACTCTGATTTGAGTTAAATTTAATACGCTGTGTACTATCACCTCTTTGCTAAAGTATCAAAAGTCAATTAATTGTGGGCTATATTTAACGAGGTTTACTATAATTTTAAGATAATTTAGCTAAGTCTGATCATTTTACTTTGCTCGCGGAAGAATAAAAATTGCTGCTGTATTCACTACAACAGCAACAAGCAGAATGATCATTTTTGGTTTATTTACCTCTTCTATTTTAACATTGACGAGGTATTTTTTATTTCAGGCGATTTCAAGGCTTATTTTTTCGGCTAAAGCAAAGAGACTCTAATGATAACTGATTAGCCGGATCCGATATAACGGCAAGCTATTGCCTATCTCTGCTTTTATTTTTGAATCAAAAGATACTTTTGTGGACTCATACCTATTTCATTTATTGGCTTGCATTTATGCCAATTACCCCCATGATTATTAAGGCGATCGACAGAAGTTTCATAAATGTGGCAGATTCACGAAACCAGAGAATACCAATAATAGCAACTAAGACAGTTCCCAATCCAGCCCAGACAGAATAAGCCACACTCACTTCAAGTTTCTTGAGAGCAAGGGTCAAAAAAGTAAAACAAAGTCCATAGAAGACAATTATTAATATGGAAGGGCCTATTTTAGTAAATCCTTGCGATAACTTCATGCAAGTTGTACCTGAAACTTCAAAGACGATTGCGGCGATAAGGTAAATCCAACTTGTTGACATATCTATTATCAGCAGTTTGTGAGGAGTCTCTTCTTATCTTATCTCTGTGAAATTAAAAAAAATACAACGAGTCGAATTATTATCATTATTCGCGTGAATATACTAAACATTTGTAGGATAAGCTACGCATTGGAAGCTTTGAGCGCAGAGGCGTGGTAACACTTATACCCACGTTTTAAATACAATTGCTATATTTAAAGTCTGCTTTTGTCGAACTTCCCGAACCCCAATAGTTCAGTTTACCGTACATTTCTAGTAAAGATATTTCTGGATCGGCAATCATCATAACTCAGGTGATAAAAACCGAATTTACTCCACTTTCATTTTTAAATACTATGAGAACAAAGCAAGGAATCAAATCCTCAATTAGTTAAACAGCAAAGAATACTGATTATCTAAGGTAGAGATATGACATTAGTACGTTTGAACCCCTGGCAAGAATTTAACGCGATACAACGTCAAATCAATCGCTTATTTGATGAAGATACTTTGCCAACTGCATTTTTGGATAGAGGTTTATCCAGAGTTCCGGCTGCTGAGTTAAAAGAAACTGAAGATGCAATTTTTCTGTTGCTAGAACTTCCGGGAATTGAAGCTAAAGACTTGGATTTGCAAGTTACAGAAAAAGCTGTATACCTGAGGGGTGAGCGGAAGTCTCAAGCAAAATCTGAAGATAAAGGTGTGATCAAAAGCGAATTCCACTATGGTAAATTCCAACGTGTAATTCCTTTACCTGCTCGGATTCAAAATACCAACGTCACGGCAGATTATAAAGATGGCATCTTGAACCTGACGCTACCCAAAGCTGAAGAAGAAAAGAATAAAGTTGTCAAAGTTAATCTAGCATCATCTGGCTAATTTCAGCTTTATATCTGCTAGCTATCTATTAAACTAAGTAAAAAGCGCTCTCCAAAAGGGGAGCGCTTTTTAGTGTGAATTACTCAGCCTATACAGATTTATTAGGAAAGTGCAAAATTTTAAATCTTTGATAGTGTATTATACACTAATCCAGATTTTAGGTGCGCTAGGACGAATATTATAATGCACCCAACAAAACTTGCTCTTGATTAAATCCACATTTCTTAGTTAACCATTAAGCGCTTCTTCTTTATAGGTTTCGATTACACAATCAGAAGTGGGGCGGGCAACGCAGGTGAGAACCCATCCTTTGTCCATTTGATCGTTGTCTAAGAAGTTCTGATCTGATTGGTCAACTGTACCTGAAATCAGCTTCCCGGTGCAGGTAGAGCAAGAACCAGCGTTACAGGAATAGGGCAAGTCAAGCCCATTTTCCTCGTTAGCGATCTCTAGGATGTACTCATCATCAGGAACTTCAATTACGTGTTCACCTGCGTTTTCTTCACCTTCTGGGATACGTAATGTAACCTTGTAAGTTGCCATGTAAAAATTCCTAACTCATATAAACTCCATATTCGATACTACGGGTTTATGTGCTGCTAGTCTAGAGTCGATTGTGGTTGACTGTTTTAGATTCTCAAGCAGTTGGGGCTAGTTTACATATACCAAAAGCTTCAGACCAAAATCACACAGAAAAAAATGTTGCGATCGCTTCAGCAAATCCCTCAAATGAACTATAATCCTTGGACACGGTAGAGACATTCATACCCAACTTTTGGGCATTAGCAGTTGTATAAGGGCCAAAACACGCAATAATACAACGTTCATAGTCGCTTTGCGAGTTAACCATTGTCAAAAAGCTTTCTACTTCCGCCGTGCTACTAAAGGCAATTACATCGATCATTCCTTGACGCATCAGGTTCAATTCAACACCGTAGATACTTGTGTCTAAACCCTGTGTAATATATGTGGGAACGGGAGTTACTTCTATGCCTAATTGCTGCAAATCCGTAATTAAATTAGGTATAATATCAGGCTCAGGCAAACCAACAATTTCTGGAGCCGGGAGCAGCACTTTTTTCTTGTGAATTTCTGGTAGTTTCGCTAGTTCTGCTACAATTCCGGCTGGGCTAGATTCTGTTGGGATTAAATCGACTTCGCCACAAAAAGATGATAAGCTTTCTGCGTCTTCTCCTAAAGCACATAATTGACATTTTTGTACCACAGATACGGGAATATCTAAATCATTCATCCGGTGAAAAAATGCAGTGATACCGTTTCTACTGGTGAAGACAATCCAATCAAATTCGTCTATGTGGTTTAGAGCAGTATCTAACTTAGTGTAGTTTGACAAATAGCAGGTTTCGATAGTAGGCATAAAAACAGGTAAACCACCTTGTTTGATGATTTGTTCAGCTAACCTATAAGCATAATTTCTCGGTGCTGTGACTAAAATTCTCTTGCCATATAGAGGTAATTCTCTAGATGGAGTGAGCAAGTCGATTTCTGTTGATTGGGTGTGCATTTATTTATCTGTCATTTCATTGCTATTCCACTTTAGAACGCAATAGGCTTGGTATTCGTAATATTTTGCCCCGGAAGATCCCCCAATCCCCGATAAATTGGGGGGCTAATTTTCTCCTTTACCCCCTTTTTAAGGAGGTCGCCACAGGCGGGGGGATCTTATCCGAACTGTATTGATATGAATCCTAGCCATTTTTCTAGGATGAATTCTCCCCATTTTTCCGATGTCATCTGTGCATACAAAACGGCACGATATGAACATCTAAGAACGTTTGCGAAAAAATCTTATGTCTTCATTACTAGACCTGTCCAACAGTTTAGCTGACACCGTAGAACAAGCTGGGAATGCTGTGGTTGCTGTAAATGGGGGTACACGTCGTTCCCCAAGCGGCATTCACTGGCGTAATGGTATCATTGTTACCTCTGATGAGTCCCTCCAGCGCTATGACGACATCACCATTACTCTATCAAATGGTAGCACTGCACCAGTAACACTCATTGGTCATGACTCTAGCACCGATATCGCTGTTTTTAAACTAGAAAATCTAGAAATACCTGTGGCAAAAGTTGGCAATGCCAAAACGCTAAAAGTTGGTCATCTGGTGTTAGGACTGGCAAGAGGTAGCGAAGGTGACTTAAGGGCGGCGATGGGTACGGTGAGTGTAGTTAGCGGTGCTTGGCGGAGTATGAGTGGCGGAAATATTGACCAATTCATCCGCCCAGACATTACCCTTTACTCTGGTTTTGCAGGTGGGCCGCTGGTAGATGCTGCTGGTTTTGTGGTAGGCATGAATACATCGGGGCGGCGTGGTACTGCTCTGACTATTCCTAGTGCTACAGTCGATCGCGTGGTTGATCAATTAGTAGCAAAAGGACGCATTTCAAAAGGCTACTTGGGTGTGGGAATGCAACCAGTACGTTTACCAAATAACCTGAAAACTGCTCTCAATTTAACTTCTGCAACTGGAGTAATTGTCGTTAATGTTGAGCCTTCCGGGCCTGCTGACAATGCAGGTGTGCTGCTTGGCGATGTTTTGGTAAGGTTCGATGGCGTAACTGTGGGCGATACAGGTGATGTACTGGGGCTACTCAATAGTGGCGATCGCATTGGTAAACCTGTCAACGTGCAAGTTGTCCGGGGTGGAGTGTTAGTTGAGTTAGCGATCGCAGTTGGTGAACGACCTACTAAGGAAGAATAATCCAATTTGGGATGGGTTTAACTAGCTCTGTCAAAATTTATCTAAATTTTCTATTCATTTGAGCCTCTGAACTCGGAACT
>NZ_CAXTNP010000187.1:7899-16297 GCF_964245575.1 uncultured Nostoc sp.
TTGAGCCTCTGAACTCGGAACTCTCAGAATTTGCTTTCCAAAGTTGGGTTGACTGATATCTTGCAGCATTCTCAATTATCCCAACCCGACTAAAAACTATTGTCAGCCAACAGATTCTACTTTGACATGGGGAAAAATTGTATAACATGGCAAACACAACATTAACTAACATCGCTGCTGAATTAACAGAGGTAGCTGCTAGGCTGCGCGATCGCACTGTTAAAATCAAAAGCGGCTCTCTGGGAGTCGGTTCTGGTGTAATTTGGCAATCTGACGGACTAATTATCACTAATGCTCATGTTGCAACCAGCAACCGTGCAACTGTGGAATTGGCAGACGGAAGGGTATTTGATGCGGTGCGTACACAATTCGATCCACAGCAGGATTTAGCAGCCCTGAAAATTGTCGCCACTGATTTAACTGCTGCAACTATCGGCAATTCTGAGGCGCTACGAGTGGGTGAATTAGTTTTGGCGGTGGGTAATCCCTTTGCTGACAGTGGTGCTGTGACAACTGGAATTATCTATGGAAAGAATCCGCAGGCTGTAATGGCTGATTTGCAGCTGTATCCTGGAAATTCTGGGGGGCCACTTGCCGACTGTCAAGGCCTTGTCGTGGGAATTAACACCATGATTGTTAATGGTTTGGCTGTTGCAGTTCCCAGCAATACTGTAGAGCGTTTTTTACAAGGTAATAGTCGTCCGCAACTGGGAGTTACACTGCAACCTGTGCTTTTAGGTAGGCGTAGCTTGGGTTTATTGGTGTTGTCAATTCTACCTAAGAGTGCGGCGGAAACTGCTGGTGTACAAATCGGCGATGTTTTAATTGGAGTTTCCGGGCGATTATTTACTAGCATGAATGATTTAACTAAATATCTCCATGACAGTAAAGGATCTGTACCGCTACAACTCCTACGCAGTGGGAAGCAATTCGTGATTTATGTTGACGTACAGTCTGGTAAAACTGCTGTGGAGGCGACATGATCCGAGTGATGGTAGTTGCCACTTCCCCTGTTGTACGCGCAGGGTTATCAGCTGTGGTGACTACCAATCCTCGGCTGACGGTTGTGGGGAGTGCATCCGATTTGGATGTATTGACGAGTGAAGTTGGGCAATTACAACCAGATGTGGTGCTGGTAGATTTGAGTAACAATCTTCAACAATCAGTGTGGGAAAAATTGCTGGTTATTCAAGAACAGCAATATCCATTAGGAATGATCGTCATTGTTGAGGAACTTGACAGCATTGATTTAGAGACGGGATTACGTTCTGGTATCCGGGGGATATTGCCCAGTACTAGCACAGAGTCAGAAATAGTCGCGGCTGTGGAGGCGATCGCTTTTGGTTTGGTGGTGCTGCACCCGGATGCTGTAGAATTATTATCTATCCGCGAAAAAGTGGTGGCAAATCCCGTACAAACCTTGACACCACGTGAGATAGAGGTTTTAGGAATGCTTGGTTCAGGGTTGGGGAATAAAGCGATCGCTAAAGGCTTGCACATTTCGGAGCATACCGTCAAATTTCATCTCTCATCCATTTTTCAAAAGCTCAGTGTCTCCAGCCGCACCGAGGCTGTTGCTGTGGGTGTGCGACTGGGTTTGATTATGCTTTGATCTGTAGTGATTATCAGTTGAATGGAATTGATCATCAGCTAAGATCCCGTCTAAGGAATAAGAATTAAATAACATACAATTTATGTCCCTGACTTACCTCACCCTCAATCCCTCTCCGATATATTGGAGAGGGAAGCAAAATAGAGGATGAAGTTTTGCATTTTATTTAATCCACGTTCCTAAGGAGCGCTTGAAGTCTTCTTGGTCTTAAAGGGGTACACCGAGAATTTATGCTCGTGATATCCTTTATTGATGACACGCCCTCAACGCACACATTTCTACGATTGAAAGAATTACCATGACTTCTGACAAACATTCTGTATCCTTGGATGACGCACGACGAATACTAGCGGCTGGAGAAGCGAAGGCTCGTGCAATCGGACAACCAATGAATCTTGCGGTTGTTGATGCTGGCGGGAATCTTGTTGCTCATATTCGTATGGATGGTGCGTGGATCGGAAGTATCGATATCTCAATTAACAAAGCATTTACTGCGCGTGCGTTTGATCTCTCTACCAAATCCCTTGGTGAGGATGCTCAACCAGGAAAACAATTTTATGGTATTCACGCCTCAAATGGAGGAAGAATCATGATCTTTGCCGGCGGTATACCACTTCAACGCGATGAGCAGATAGTTGGTGCGATCGGAGTAAGTGGTGGTAGCGGTGAACAGGATCAAGCTGTAGCTGAGGCAGCTGTCGCAGCTTTCTAATACCATTTAGACATCCTTAAAATAGAAGCAGCGCCCATTTAGCAGTGAGATTAGCAAGTCCACCCAAAAATCGTAACCACACCGAACTATTGTAGTCATCTACCAAACACCAGGAGGAAACGCGCGTTTCCTCCTGGTGTTTTTAGACGTGACATACAGCCTCCAATGAGGGCATGGTGTATATATCACATTTGATTCATTACTTGTATGAACATTTTAATGCTATCTTCCACCTTTCCCTACCCACCAACACGCGGAGGAACCCAAGTCAGGACATTTAATTTACTTAAATACCTAAGTCAACGCCATACTGTTACCCTCGTGACTCAACGTGAGGGCGATGTTACAGACGCAGAAGTAGCAGGATTACGCGATTGTGTGGATCATCTAGCCATTTTTGAACGTCCGCCAGATTCTCAAACCACCGGAATATTGCAGAAAATACAGCGATTTGGGAGATTTTTACAACAGGGGACACCGCCAAGCGTACTTAATCGCTACTCAGTTGAGATGCAAACATGGGTTGATAACTGGGTGGAAGCGGGGAAATGTGATGTAATTACTTGCGAACATAGCGTCAATGAAATTTATGTGCAGCCACATTTCCAGAAACAGCTAAAAACCATAGTTAATGTTCATAGTTCTGTTTATGCTACCTGTCGGAACCAATTAGCAACAGGCATTTCAGAAAATTCATTCAGAGACAAAATTAATTTACCCCTTTTACGTCGTTATGAGCAAAGCTACTGTGCTAAATTTGCAGCAATTGTCGCCACAACAGAAGAAGATAAAATTCAACTACAAGAGTTTAACCCCAATAGTGAAATTACTGTTATTCCTAATGGCGTTGATTTAGTTTCTTTCCCTAACCGAACTACCGATCCCGGTGGACACCGTTTAATTTTCATCGGTGCAATGGATAATTTGGCAAATATTGATGCTGTCTGCTTTTTCAGCAACGAAGTTTTGCCAGAAATTCAAAAATTGTATCCTGATACAACTTTCGATATTGTCGGTTCTCATCCAGTGTCAGAAGTTTTAGCACTTGATAAAAAACCAGGAATTAATGTGCTTGGGCGTGTACCTTTGATGGCAGAATATTTACATCAAGCCACCATCTGCGTTGTACCGATGCGGACTGGGTTTGGGATTAAAAATAAAACTTTAGAGGCAATGGCAGCTGGTGTACCTATAGTGGCTAGCGATCGCGGCTTAGAAGGATTAGCCGTAGATGGTGCTGGTCATCCATTACGGGCATTACGAGCAAATAAACCGGCAGAGTACGTCACCGCTATTAATCAACTATTTGAGCATTTACATCTGCGTTCAAAATTGTCTTACAACGGCAGACAACTGGTAGAAACAGAATTTACTTGGGATATTACTGGTAAAAGCTATGAACAAGTGTGTCTTAAAAGAGATTAATACTAATTCGTAATGGGCTACACTAACGTAATTAGCACACACATAAAAATGCTTGAGCTATATAGAGATCCTACCCCTAACTTCTAGATAGATTCTAATTGTTCTTTCTTGTCGGTGTGGGACAGATGTGTGTAGAGACGTTGCAATACAATGTCTCTATATCTGCCGTGAAAATTATCTTATCTAAATCGGATTGGTTCAGGGTTAGCTTGTAAATAAACACATTAATTATTGTCGTATTTAGTTGAAGCACCTAACACAAGTAATTTCTTCTGCTTACGTTTATTTTTATTTTTGAGAGTAGTCAAATAATTATCAACGTAGCGAAAAGCAGCTGCACCATCGTAATCAGCAATGGCTATAGCTTGTAAGAAAACCTTTGAAGGGATTTCAAACTCTAAAAATTTTTCTGTTAAAATTAACAAATCTTTATCTGTGGCAGGAAAAGTAGTTTCTTCTCCCTCTTCTGGATCGGAAAATATATCTTCAATTAATGCTTTATACATTTTGTACTTCCCCAAAAGCATAAGACGCAAAGCCTGTGATAAAGTCTAGCTGCTGATCGCGAGTTTGTAAGTTTAGTGGGAGTTCAGTATCAGCACATCCTATCTCCCGCAAAATCTCCAAACAATAAATACCGAGTTGAGTGTATAGAACTTGCTCCAATTCTTGAGCTATTTCTAGAGCCATCTCCAGATTGACTTGGATAACCGTCTTTACAGGGTTGGTCATAAACACGCCCTAATAAACTGGATGCTCTAAGTTTTGATCACAAGTTTAAATAACGTAACGGTGTTTTTGCGGATTTTATGAAGATGCGAAAATAAAGTATCAGCGCATTTGCGGTAATATAGGAATCCGATTTGATTTATGAAAAAATTTAAGTATATGTAGGGTGTGTTATCGCCAAGAGTACGGCACCAAACTATCTGATGGTGCGTTAGCCAGAGGCATAACGCACCCTACGTGTATTTCACGCAATCAAATATGAATCCTATATATCCAAAATTATGCAAATAAGTCCCAGATGCGATCGCTGTTTGCGTAGGAGACGCACTAGTACTGCAAGAAGGTGGTTTAATTAGATGTAAATATGACCCCAACTAAGAATCCTCAGATTACTCCACCGTTTATCTTTCAAACGTTACCTCCACCTGGCATTCGGACTAACTTCGCCCAAGGAGATTTTATTCTCTTCGGAGGTATAAACCCAGCAGGTTTTCAACCTCTTCCTCCTGCTTCTCCCGATCCTTGGACTCAGGGGAACAGAGAAGCTTTAACCATTAGTTTTAGCCTAGCCTGTTTATGGCGCGGGTACTCAGATAGCTGTAGATATAGTCCTTAGCTCAAGACATTTCTGAATAATAAATTGCCAGGTCAATTAAAACAGCCCTTTTCCCAGTAGGAACAATACAGTTCGGTTAAGGATAAAGGATAAATTCAAACATGCACCCCTTTTCCCAGATCGCACTCTTAGGTGAAGAGTGCTTATCTGAACCATATTGTCAAGAGGGAATACAAACTAATTTAATCGGTATATCAGATAATTTATTTTCCGGAAATCGCCTAAGAGTGATTGTAGTTAACAATTACGTAGCTTATTTCTCGCCGCAGGCGAGTTTATTATCAATGGCGAATTATTTTGACGCTGTGGAAACGTCAAAATAATTCGTCATTGAATAAGTTCAGGTTTACGACATACTCAAAATTCTGTCAAACCTAAGCTCCACATAATTTTTATCTTTAGCAAGATTAAAATCAATGTCATACAAAGAATTAGAAGACATCATAGACGGTAAGATACAAAAAGCTATACGCAAGCACGAGGTCATAGTTGCTTTTATTAGTAGTATTATTGGCTTTATTTTTATAGTGGGTTTGTTCCATGCTATTTTGCTCAACCACACTCAAATTCAATCATTTTGCTTGAGATGATTACTGGTTGCGTTGAATGGGTCTTTATTATCAAGCGTTCCTTAATGTCCATAAAATTAATCAAAGTTATACCTATTATCTAAAAAACTGCATAAAATCAGGCTTGGTCAGACTTGAGGTTTAAGCTTTTTGTTCTATGCAACCTCACAGGTAATCGATATTCCAGATATTTTTATAAAAGTGAATTGCACTATGGAGAATAAAAATAATAGCAGGGCTATATTCGTCTTATTTTTGACTGTATTTATAGACTTGCTCGGCTTCGGAATTATCCTGCCGATACTGCCTTTGTATGCTGAACAATTTGGCGCAAAACCTAATGAAGCGACACTACTTGTAGCGATTTATTCTTTAATGCAGTTCTTATTTGCACCATTATGGGGCAAGTTTAGCGATCGCTACGGTCGTCGTCCGATTTTATTACTTACTTTATTAGGTTCTGTAATTGCATACGCAGGGTTAGGTTTTGCCAACTCATTATGGATTTTGTTTATTGCTCGTAGTCTTGCCGGGATTATGGCAGGCAATATTGCTACTGCTCAAGCCTACATAGCAGATATTACCACGCCAGCTAATCGAGCTCGTGGCATGGGCATAATCGGAGCAGCTTTTGGTCTTGGCTTTATTCTCGGCCCAGCTATTGGAGGTCTTCTGATCGGGTCTGATCCGAACAACGCTAACTTTCATCTACCATCGTTGTTTGCAAGCGGATTATCTTTATTGGCATTGCTTTGTGCTTTGATGTTACTTCCAGAATCTCTAAATTCTGAGACTAGAGCCAAAATCCAAGCTCATCGCTACCGTCAGCGACGGCTGAACTTGCTACAACTGTCAGAACGTCCACAGTTTTGCTTGCTTCTTGGCATTTACTTTTTGGTGACCTTTGCTGTTGCAGCTATTGACTCCACATTGGCTTTATGGTCTAAGCAGCAATTAAACTGGGCCCCTCAACAAACTAGTTATCTTTTTGCTTTCATGGGGATTGTCAGCACAATCATTCAAGGAGGACTGATCAGATTCCTCAAGAAATACTTCGGTGAAATAAAGTTACTGATTTTGGGGATATTAGGATTAGGTTTAGGATTACTGCTAATTGGATTCTCACAAAGCTTAATTTTATTGTTGGTTGCCACCACGCTTGTAGCATGGGGAATTAGTGTCAGTCAACCAATATTAAACAGCCTGATTTCCCAAATGACAGCCCCAGAAGAACAAGGACAAATATTAGGTATTGCTAGTTCTTGCTCTGCGTTGGCACGCATCGTTGGCCCAATGTGGGCAGGGGTTAGTTTTATGAAATTTGGGAGTTATGCTCCTTTTTTGAGTGGATTTTTAGTAATACTGGTAGCTTTGACTCTTAGTTTGCGAGTGACTACAAGCGCATCTGAATCAAAGATAGAACGTGTAGCCTGACAATCCTGATTTCAAAGCTTAATAATTTTTTTAAATAGCCTTGTATTAAAGATTTTTAATCCTAAATCTAAAATCTAAAATCTAAAATCTAAAATTAATATGACAGGTCGTCGAGTATTGTTTTTAGGCATCATTGTAAGCATCCTCCTCACTTACGCAATTTGGGTAGGTGGGAGCATTCCTGCAAGCATCACCAAACTTCCTGACCAAGGATTAAACTGGTATTACTGGAAGCTTCCCCAACCAACCTTTTGGAGTCGAGCGACGGCTTGGGGTATGTACATTGGGCATCAGTTTAGCATCTGGGGGTGTATCTTGTGGGCGCAGCGATCGCAGTTGAAATACAAATCAGCCTTGCATCCGATAAATTACTTCATGCTTGCTATTAATGGTGCATTCATCGCTTTACACTTTCTCCAGACCTATATTTGGTACGATGCTTTAGCTCAAGATACCTCAATTTGGGCTTCTCAAGGTGCAGTTGTCCTCCTACTGGTGTTCGTACTAATTTTAGAAACGCCTCGACGCGGTTTGTTTTTTGGCAATTCTGTTCCATTCCATCAACAGTTTTTGCAAATTATCAAGCTGTACCACGGCTACTTTTTCTCCTTCGCTGCTATCTACACTTTTTGGTATCATCCAATGGAAGCGACTGCGGGGCACTTAATTGGTTTTCTCTATATGTTCTTGCTTCTGCTGCAATCGTCGTTGATATTTAACCGCACCCATGTAAACCGTTGGTGGACATTCACTTTGGAAATTACGGTGGTTTTACATAGTTTAGTTGTATCTTTGATGTTAGGACAAAGCAAGTGGCCAACATTTCTCTTTGGTTTTCTTGGCATTTTAATACTTACTCAACTCCACGGTTTACCTGTGAGTATCTTGACTAAACGTACTATCTACGGAACCTTTTTAGTGAGTGTAATGGCCGTTTATGGACTGACAGAACGCGGCTTGGGCAGAATTTACGAAATAACCTATATTCCTCTGATTGAGTTTGGACTGGTTGGCGTAATTTACTTAATCTTCTTGTTATTCTTATGGACAATTTCTCGTTTATCTTTCAAGACGTAATTTGATATCAGGCGATGGCGTAGCGTCTCTAAGAATTGGACGCAAAGAGAAGAAAGAAAAAGATTTAGGACTGCTATATATAAGCAACAGATACCTCGAAGTCATGTTGAGGTACTTGAAAGTCGTGTTAAGGTACTCCAAAGTCGTGTTGAGGTACTCCAAAGTCGTGTTGAGGTACTTCAAAGTCGTTTTGAGGTACTTCAAAGTCGTTTTGAGGTACTTCA
>NZ_CAXTNP010000188.1:0-14107 GCF_964245575.1 uncultured Nostoc sp.
AGTTCCGAGTTCAAAGGTCGAAGTTCCGAGTTCTCTGCTCAAAAACTTAACTACGATCGCTAAACCAATACTAAAATACGGCTGAATCAGCAGTTATTTTTAGAAGCTAAGGGCTTTATAGCGAGTGCTAAGAAGAACTACCTGTGATTAAGGAGCAATTAGGTAGCGCTCGCTCAAAATAAACTGCGTGTTTAACCTTCTTCAGCCAATTGTAGAATTCTACAACAACAACAAAGACTTTATTAACAACCTGCTCTCAGGTGCGTTACCGGCGATCGTCGGTTTTTTCTGGTGGCTTAAATGGCGACACCGCCAGCGACGCATTCCCGATAAAACTTTTGCCTTTGAGGTGATTACACCGAAGAGTCAAGACCTGATGCAGCGAATTTTGGGTGGTGAGGATAACGATCCTTTGGCTGATAGAAACATAGTTTACCAAGAACGTGTAGCAAATCGTTACATCCGCAATGAGTTAAAGCGGCAGCTAGAAGAACATCGCTGGATATTGATTTTAGGACGCACGGGATTAGGGAAAACGCAAGAAGCAGCCGAGTTGGCAAAGCATCTCAACCAAGAAAGCTGGACGGTGCTTTACCTCAAGTTAGGAGAATGGCTAGATATTCCGGCGGCTATGCCGAGGGAGATTGGCACAAACCGCAAGTTTGACAAAGCCCTCGAAATCAAACCCGACTATCACGAAGCTTGGTACAACCGGGGCAATGCGCTAAAAAATTTGGGAAGATTAGAAAAAGCGATCGCCTCTTATGACCAAGCCCTCAAAATCAAACCCGACGACCACGATGCTTGGTATAACAAAGCTTGCTGTTATAGTTTGCTAGGGAATATCGATTTGGCAATAGATAATTTGCAACAAGCTATCAACCTCAATCCTGAATGCCGAGAGATAGCAAAAACTGATCCTAATTTTGGCAATATTCGAGAAGACCAGCAGTTTCAAGATTTGATTAGTCATTAGATATTGAGCATTGGGCATTGGTTAGTAGTTAATCTACCGCAAAATTGGGCTACCGTGATGATGTACTAAATACCACTTATCGCCAAGAAACTGAAATACATTTGTAGCTGTTGATTGTGCTTCAAGTCTTCTCCCACCTACCACTTGGAATACATTTTCTCTCAGCACTACATAAGCAATTTTATCAGTTATTTCTGTAGCAATTATATATGTGTTTATTTCAATATAAGCGGTGTTTTTAAATATCTGCTCCCAAGAGTTGCGAATCTCCTTCCAACCTCGCAGTATATTACTTCCAGGATGAATACAAAAACTACCAGTTCCTTGTGACCATACTGTACTCATTGTCTCAATATCTTTTCTTTCAAAAGCTCGATAAAAAGCTGCATTAGCCGCTAAGACTTCATCCTTAGTCATGGTAAATTAAATAGTTAAGAGTTAGAAGTGCGAGTTATGAGTGAAGAGTTAAAAGTTAGGAGTTAGGAATTCCTAAATTATAACTCTTAACTTTTAAAAATAAATTAGTAATTCCCAATGCCCAACTCCTAATTATTTTTAACTGTCCTTATAGTTTGCAATAATTAGCTCAACTCTTGGAGACGCTCTGGTAGTAACTCGTGAAAGTGTCAACAAGTCTTCAATTAATGTTTGCATTCTCGATGCAGCATTCTGCATTCGTTCTAGGTAGTCACGTCCCTGTTCAGTTAAGGTGTCGCCACAGGTCGTTTTGAGGCGATCGCTTCTAATCCGTTACTCGCTTTTACCACCTGATACCCTGCTTCTGTGAATTGCTCACACAGATGCGATCGGATTAAATCGTTGTCGTCTACAACTAGAATCAGGTTAGTCATTTGTCCCTTCTGATTAAGTAATGACTGTGCCAATTTTAAAAATTTGAATTTGAATTGCAGAAAAAATTTAAACCCGACAATCTAATTAATTAGTTTTACGAGCAGAGAATTAATTTGTAGAGAAACATCAAAAATATTATTGTTCCCAGCCCCATAAATACAGATACGTCAGTAGTTTTTAACAAAATATTATACATGTATGACTTCGGACTGGGAGCGATCGCCCTTTTTCAGATTGCTAGGATGATGTCAACAAAATCATAGCGATCGCGCTTTTTGCTTGTATGCCATACACTCCGACCTCTCTGTTTTTAGGAAAGAAAAATGGAATCTTACTCCCCTTCCTTGCTGTTAAGGGGCTGTTATTGTTAGGTCTGTATTGAACTCAAAACAGAAGCCCTATAGTGGTGGGTTCAATGCCCACAAATTAATGTCATGAAAATTTGACATCATTGACATTGCTCAACATCTCATTAGCTGTTTATGTTATAGAATCATGACAATAAGATCCCAGAAGGGCTTATAAATTCGTGGAACAGGCAAAAAAGCTAGTTGTTACCCCTTGATCCCTAGATATGCTTAGTGGTTAATATTGACTTAACAAATCGAACTTCCCCGATCCCAAAGAAATGCTAATTTTGGCATAACTAAGGAATTGATTGGAAGTGACCCCAATTTAAAAACAGATTAAAAACTTAAAAACTGGGCAAAACCAGGAGTCAGGATAATAAATTCATCTGGAGTGGATGACATTTTACATAGCATTCTTTAACCAGGGGAAATCATTTACCGCTTAAACTACTGGAGGCCAAATTAATGGCAAAAGAACGCCCGCCACTAGAAGAGATGACCTTACGCCAACTACGCAAAGTTGCTAGCGAATATAGCATCTCTCGGTATAGCCGAATGCGTAAATCACAATTGTTGGCATCAATTCAAGAAGTCCAGCGCAGTAAAAATTTACTTAGTCCATCTCGTTCATTGGAGGCACAGGAAACCGTGGAAGCTGCAAAGTTTGAATTAGGTCAGGAAGATCGAACTGGTGGATCTTTGGCTGATATTGATGAAGGACTCGCAGATTTGCCCTCTGGCTATGGTGAAAGCCGGATTGTCCTCTTACCACGCGATCCTCAGTGGGCTTATACTTACTGGGATATTCCCAATGAGCATAAACAGGAACTGCGCCGACAAGGGGGACAACAACTTGCACTACGGATTTATGATGTTACCGACATCAATATCGAATTCCAAAGCCCCCACAGCATTCAGGAATATCCTGCTGATGAACTAGCTAGAGAATGGTATCTACCAGTTCCAGTTAGCGATCGCGATTATGTAATCGATATCGGCTATCGTGCTGCTGATGGTCGCTGGTTGGTACTCGCTCGTTCTGCTAGAGTACACATTCCTCCCGTCTATCCTTCTGACTGGATTGAAGATGTCTTCATCACTGTCAAATTTGAAGAAGATTTACGTGGTAAGACTCAATACGAACTAGTTCCCCCCGCCAAGAAGATTGCAGCTACCGCCAATGGTAATGCTGTTGTCAATGGTAACGGTAACCCCATCTACGACCAAATATTTGATCTAGCCGAATCTGCCGAAGCACTACGGGTTGCTGGTTCTATCTTCGGTTCCCAGCACCAAGTACCAGGTTCAGCGCGTCCTGAACAAGCTATTAGCTCCTACATTTTCCCATCTGGTGTGGGTATGTGGGCAGTTCCTACCGTGTCAGGCTTAACCGCAAGCGGTGCAGGAATGTCAGGTGTTGGCTTCTCAGCTTCCGCCGTACCAGTGCGTCCGCGCCAGTTCTGGTTAATTGCCGATGCTGAGTTGATAGTCTACGGTGCAACCGAACCCGATGCTACCGTAACTATTGGTGGCCGTCCAATTCAGCTAAATCCAGATGGAACATTCCGCTTCCAGATGTCCTTCCAGGATGGTTTAATTGACTATCCAATCTTGGCTGTAGCTGCTGATGGTGAGCAAACCCGGTCAATTCAAATGAAATTTAACCGTGAGACACCATCCCGAAATACCAACACCAAAGAAGAAGCTGTTTTAGAATGGTTCTCTTAAGTTTTGGTTCTTAGAGGATGTTTTAAAAGTCCTCTTGCGATGGCGTAACCGCCCGCAAGAAGCGATCGCAAAACGTTTTAGATCCTCCTAAATCCACGCCAATCGCTCATGGGGAGCCACTGCGGTGGACGGGTTCCCCGGCATAAAGCAAGTGGCGTGGAAACCCCCTTGTCTACGAGACGCTCCGCGTTCGCGTAGCGTTCTAAAGAAAAGGCGCTAGCCTCTTACGAATGGGAGAAGACCGCACTGGCTCCCCAATAAATTAGGGGACTTTGATTCCGATTCCCTGCTTAAAAGGGATACTTCGATTCCAGTTCCCCCTTTTTTTAAGGGGGGTTAGGGGGGATCAATAAGTGCAAAGATAAAGCCAACCACTTTTCAAACAACCTGTGAGATAAACTCCAGACTGAAATTTTAAATTATTCCCCGCTATAGTAATTCTGTAGCGGTTTTTTTTATGTATTATGATGCCTACAAAAAAATTATTTTTGTTATTTATCTTGATAATTGGTGCAACCTTATTATCAGGTTGTCAAGAGATTGAAGCAAATTCAGCCCCAAAAGCATCCAAAACTTGCCCTGGCAAAGATGTTAAGTTCAGCATTGATTTTTTTAAAACCAATAATCAAGGTAAAAGAAATCAAAGAGGTATTAACAATGTGATTATTTTTAATCCCAAATCAACAGAATTAGATTTCAAAGTTAATGTTGGTCTATCTCATAAACTCTACGCCAAAGATGCTAGGGGGAAACTGCGTAAAGAATATGTACCAAAACAGTTTCGTGAACTCATCGGCGATGAAAATGCCAAATTAAACGGACAGCTACCCATTGCCGCAATTAATGCCGACTATATAGGCACTGATGATAAACCACAAGGCTTAAATGTTTCTCGTGGTGTCGAGTACTCAGGAGCATTTAAAACTAAGCGTTCTTCCTTTGGGATATCAGGAGGTACACCCAGCCAGCGACAGGCTACTATCCAAGCTGGTAGAAGAAAAAGTGATATTCTCAATTACAATTTAGTGGGTGGTAATGGCAGATTTTATCGTCAGGGTAAATTTAAAGATATTTGTCAAGATTTAGGAGAATTTGCTTGTAAAAATGCTAAAAATCGCTCTATGGCAGCTATCACTAATCAAGGCTATGTAATCCTATTAGTTAATGACTTGAAAGCTAATTCAGATATTAAATTATCTCAACTTAATCAAGAGTTACTACCAGATATGTTTGATAATGTCCTAGAAGGTATTGCTAGCAATAACTGTTTAGGTAAGATTCAAGAGGGGATATTATTTGATGGAGGTATGTCTCCAGGATTGTATTATAACCAGAAAACTTATGTAGAAAACCTTGGGCCGATTGGTTCAGTTTTTTTGATTTACAAAAAATAAAATAGTTGAAGACTAGTACCGCAAGGTGGAAGTTTGCCTACCTTTCACAAGTTGCTCAAAGTAGAAGCAATACCCTGCCTTAAGCCGCAACTCTTAAAGACGCGATCGCGTTTGCGTCTACATGAATTGCCCCTACAAGTCTGGTTAATTGACATCGTAGCTGGATTTACGCCCTGCTGTACTAGATTTACTTCCATATAACTCAATTTTAGAATACTGACTCTTTAACTTTTTGCGAATTCTCAAGCTTGTTTGGATTCACCCAACGATTAACAAATTCGTGATTATGTTTGTACACCTTGATTTGCACTTGCTTGGAACTTAACTTGACTACTTCGGCGGGAATTCTTTGGACATCGCTAGAATCCGCGCGAGGCTTGTAAAGCCAAATGACTTTTTGCCCTACTTGAAAGTAGTCAGCATTACTAGTTAAAGAAGGCGCTTTTTTTGCCCAAGAGGGGAAAGCAATTGCTAAGTTGACCAAAAGTATTAAAACCACTAGAGTGATTTGGAAAAGTTTCATGATCATTACACTTGTCTTGGGTTTGGTGGGGTAATCTATCTGCTGATCTAGCATTTAATTATTATTCTCCTTTGCTTTTTCAAAGTTGAAAGTTATATACATTAAAATTTAGTTAGCATTAGTTTGCTCTTTGATTGCTGGCAAAATACCTAAATTTGATAGCATTAGTACCGCAAGGCGGAAGTCACGCATTCACGTATGCTTTAATTTTGGGCTTTCTGGCTGTAATGAAATGGTAGGTTTATTTCCGTCTACCTGTACTAGAGATTTGCAAAGTTAATTACTCAGTCAAAGGCTTGTATTAATCGCAAGCCAAGTTTGTATTTGTTCAAAGTAGAAATCTCTACTGATTTTAGGATAAAGCGACTTGTAAAATAAAAGCAAATAGTCTTATTTGTTAAAAAGATAAATTTAATTTATTATAAAAATTGTGATGCTTTGCTTTGAGATGACAATCTGAAACAATCACTCTCAATTCTGATTCAGTTTTGCCCTTTGCGGAGTGATCAGAACGATTTTCCCTATTCTCCAATTGCTGCGCCGCAGCCCAAAAGCTATGTTGTCGTACACCGTTATCTGGGGATAGAGGGCGTAATTTTGAAACACCATTGCGATGTCGCATTCCTTGGGTGGTAGCAAAGAAATTTTAAACCCAGATAAAACGTGTCAAATTATATAACAAAATAGTAACAATTGTTATAGGCTTAAAAAGCCCTTTACTTTTATATTTTTGGCGAAACTTCACTGCCAAAAAAGCACCAAAGCGATAAGAAATTACCTGTGACCAAATGCAATTGATACTTATCAAATGCAAACCTGGTTAAGTTAGAACATATTCGTGTCAGCAGCATAGGTGATTTCCTACGTCCTGGTTATTTCTTTTAATCATTTTAGGTCAACGAAGAGGCAGTTCTTGAAGGTGGCTAAAAGTTTGGGGAAATGCCCCATTCTCCTGCTATCGTATAAGTTCATAGTTGGTGCTTTAGCGCTAAAGCACCAACTATAGGATTCATATTTGATTGCGTGAAATACACGTAGGGTGCGTTAGCCACTCTGGCTAACGCACCATCAGATAGTTTGGTGCGTTACACTACGTGATAACACACCCTACATATACTTAAATTTTTTCATAAATCAAATCGGATTCCTATATGAACAATGCCTACCCCTCAATCTAAGCAATTAATTTCTGCCAGCTAGCAGGCCCGACAATCCCATCGGCATCTAAACCATTTTGCTTTTGAAAGTTTTTAATTGCAGCCTCTGTTTGCGGACCGTAGACGCCATCATTATCAACACCTAAACGGTATTGCAAGTATCTGACAACTGCATTACCAGCATGGTTTGGTCTGAGTATTCGTTTTGCCAAAATTAGATTTATGGCATTCCATGTAGCTTCGTCAGCAATTCCAGTCGCTTGAACCCCGACAATAGTTTGAAATTTTTCTACGGCAGATTTTGTATTAGCCCCAGTGAAGCCATCTTCTACTAACGCCTTACCATTTTTATCAGTTATTTTGAGTCGATTTAAGGATTTTTGCAGTCTGAGAATAGTTGTATCTATGTTCTCCTCTTCATCTGGTACAGGGGGAACAGGAACACTTGGCACTTTACCAGTTAAGCCTTTGACGATCGCATTGGCCATTGCTTCTGGATTATAAAGATTCATATCTTTTTGCGAATCGACAAAGCAACCTTCTACCAGAATCGCAGGCATATCCGTATTTTTCAGAACAAACAAGTGAGAACCACTCTTAACGCCGCGATTGAAAAATCCTAATTTTACGATTTCATCTAATACAGGTTTAGCGATTTTTCTACCTGTCTCGCTAGTTGCAAATACTTCTGTGCCATTAGCTTGCCCGTTAAAGGAGTTAAAATGAATCGAAACGTAGATATCTACTTTACTCGAATTAGCTGTAGAACATCTTTTTGAGAGTGATTCCCGGACTGTACTAGCACTACTTGGTTTACATACTACGACTTCATTTCCTAAAGCTCTTAACTTGGCTATAACTCTATTACCTACATCTAGAGTTAAATTATCCTCAACTTTGAGTCCTCTGGCTCCGGTGTCTGGTGGACAATTGTGCCCACTATCAATTCCAAATTTCATGATTTTATCCTCAACTTACTTATTTTGATACTGCTTCAAAACTCTTCAATTTTAAAATAAAAAGTTTTGCTAATAAATTTGTTTAGCTACTTTTTGGCAATGAGCGGATTATTTTAACCATTAATATCCTGGTAAATAAAATAAGTTTTTTACAAACTTTTTAAGCAGATTTTATGTGGCAAAACCCTCTTTTGGCAAGGTTGATTGTAAGAAAAAACACAACAATCATAACTTATCAAAATCGGGAAGAATCCGGGGAAAAGTCGCAATCAACTAAAATGCAGCAATTGCGCCCATGCTTAAAATAATAACGCTTCGGAAAAGTAGAAAGCTATGACAAATGTACCTAGTGCAAGAAGGCAGAGTGGCACAGGGCGTTGCAGAATAGTGGGATGAATTAGGGCAAGCAGGGGAGGCTGGCGTTGCAGGGGGAGAATTTTGGAAGTTGTTAAATCATCGCACTTTCTCTATAACGCCGAGCACAGAAGCAGAAAGGCAGAAAATCAGAGGGGTAGAAGGAAGAAAACTTGATAACATAGGCTTTTCAGCCTGATCAAATGATATGTTTATTCGCGCCATTCTATACTAGTACAGCGCGGCGTAAATCAAGCTACCATTTTAAAACTTGCAAAAGCCTTGATATATAAAACTTTTTAATGCGTGAATGCGTGACTTCCGCCTTGCGGTACTAGTACGGCTAAATGACCGAAATCTGTTGGTAGATATTTAACAATCAGCCTGAAAGCAGGTTTAAGATCAAGGTAAAGAAATATTTCGTAGCTTACAGGCATGAAACGCATCGTCTTGGTTGCTGGGTTTGAATCGTTCAACGCTGACTTGTATAGAAAAGCAGCTTTTTTGGCTAACTCTCGCTGTCCTGAGTTGGATATTCGGGTATTTAGTGATCGCGATCTTACTAGCATTCGTACTGAGGTAGAAACAGCACTTGATCACGCTGATGTGTTTTTCGGTAGCCTACTATTTGATTATGACCAGGTTGTGTGGTTGCGCGATCGCATTGCCCAAATTCCCATCCGCCTGGTGTTTGAGTCAGCCTTGGAATTGATGAGTTTAACCAAGGTGGGTGATTTTGCCATTGGCGACAAACCCAAAGGAATGCCCAAACCAGTTAAATTCATCCTCGACAAATTCAGCAACGGACGAGAAGAAGACAAACTTGCTGGTTATATCAGCTTCTTAAAAATTGGCCCCAAACTACTGAAATATGTCCCAGTGCAAAAAGTCCAAGACTTACGCAACTGGTTAATTATCTATGGTTACTGGAATGCTGGCGGTTCAGAAAACGTCGCCTCATTATTCTGGACACTGGCAGAAAAATACTTGGGTTTAAAAGTCGGCGACATTCCCCCGCTAATTGAAACCCCCAACATCGGATTACTCCACCCCGACTATCAAGGATTTTTTGAATCGCCCCGCGAATATTTGGAATGGTATAAAACCTATTGGGGAGACGCGATGAATCGCGTCTCTACAAAACCGATTATCGGGATTTTACTTTACCGTAAACACGTCATCACCAAACAACCCTACATTCCCCAACTAATTCGCAGTTTTGAATTAGCCGGGTTAACTCCTTTGCCCATTTTCATCAATGGCGTGGAAGGACATGTGGCGGTACGAGATTTGATGACAACCGACTATGAAATTCAGCAACGACAACTAGGTAATATAGAAACTCCCTCACTATCTAATGAAGCAGTAAAAGTGGATGCGATCGTTTCGACAATTGGCTTTCCTCTGGTGGGTGGCCCGGCTGGTTCAATGGAAGCAGGACGTCAGGTGGAAGTAGCAAAGCGCATCCTCACTGCCAAGAATGTACCTTATATTGTTGCTGCACCACTATTAATTCAAGATATTTCCTCGTGGACACGCCAAGGTGTTGGCGGATTGCAAAGTGTAGTATTGTACGCGTTACCAGAATTGGATGGGGCTATTGATACCGTTCCTCTCGGTGGTTTGGTGGGCGAAAATATTTATCTGGTTCCTGAACGGGTGCAGCGATTAATTGGTAGGGTAAAAAGTTGGGTGGCTTTGCGGCAAAAACCTGCATCGGAACGCAAGATTGCGATCATTTTATATGGGTTTCCCCCAGGTTATGGTGCTGTGGGTACAGCTGCATTATTAAATGTTCCGCGTAGTTTGCTAAAGTTTCTCCATGCACTCAAAGAACAAGGTTACACCGTCGGAGATTTACCGGAAGATGGGGAAGAATTGATTCGCTGGGTGAAAGAGGCGGATGAATCTTTAAATGACGGGGAGAATATCCCTGCATCTGTCAACGCCCGTACTTTAGAAAAATGGTTGGGATATCTGCAAACTTCCCGCATTGAAAAACAATGGAAATCTCTCACGGGAACTGGAATTAAAACTTATGGCGATGATTTTCAGATTGGCGGTGTGCAATTAGGAAATGTGTGGATAGGTGTACAACCACCTTTGGGGATACAAGGTGATCCCATGCGCTTAATGTTTGAACGGGATTTAACGCCACATCCGCAATATGCTGCTTATTATAAATGGTTACAAAATGAGTTTCAAGCTGATGCTTTGGTTCACTTTGGAATGCATGGGACGGTGGAATGGTTGCCTGGTTCTCCGTTGGGTAATACGGGTTATTCTTGGTCGGATATTCTGTTAGGAAATTTGCCTAATCTATATATATATGCGGCGAATAATCCTTCTGAGTCGATGTTGGCGAAACGTCGCGGTTATGGTGTGTTAATTTCTCATAATGTACCGCCTTATGGTCGTGCAGGTTTGTATAAGGAATTGGTGGCGTTGCGTGATTTGATTTCGGAGTATCGTGAAGATCCGCAAAAGAATTATGTTTTGAAGGAAGGGATTTGTAAGAAAATTGTGGATTCTGGGTTGGATGCAGATTGTCCGTTTGAGGATGCTAAACGGTTGGGGATTGCGTTTACTCCGGAGAATGTGCGGATGTTTAACGTTCGTGCTTTTGATGATTATTTGGTGGAGTTGTATGAATATTTGCAGGTTTTAGAAAATCGGTTGTTTTCTTCGGGGTTGCATACGTTGGGGGAAAAGCCGAATGAGGAGGAGTTGGGGTCGTATTTGGAGGCTTATTTTGGGGAAGAGAAAGGAATAAACGAACCGCAAAGACGCAAAGGACGCGAAGAAGAAAGAGAAGAAGAAGAAAAACTAATAAGGGATTTGTTGATGCAATCTACGGATGAGTTAACGAATTTGTTAAGGGGATTGAATGGGGAGTATATTCCGCCTGCGCCTGGGGGGGATTTGTTGCGGGATGGGGCTGGGGTTTTGCCTACGGGGAGGAATATTCATGCTTTAGATCCTTATCGGATGCCTTCGCCTGCGGCGTATGAACGGGGACGAGAAATTGCTCAAAAAATTATTGTGCAGCATTTGGATGAATATGGGACGTATCCGGAAACGGTGGCGGTGATGCTTTGGGGATTGGATGCGATTAAAACTAAGGGTGAATCTTTGGGGATTCTTTTGGAGTTGGTGGGGGCTGAACCTGTTAAGGAAGGAACTGGTAGAGTTGTTCGTTATGAATTGAAGCCTTTGGCGGAGGTTGGACATCCGCGCATTGATGTGTTGGGCAATTTGTCTGGGATTTTCCGGGATAGTTTTGTAAATATTATCGAGTTGTTGGATGATTTATTTCAACGGGCGGCTGATGCTGAGGAACCGGAAGATCAGAATTTTATTAGAAGACATGCTTTAGCTTTAAAAGCCCAAGGTGTGGAAAATGCATCGGCGAGATTGTTTTCTAATCCGGCGGGTGATTTTGGTTCTTTGGTGAACGATCGCGTGGTTGATGGTAACTGGGAATCTGGTGAGGAGTTAGGCAATACTTGGCAAAGTCGCAATGTATTTAGCTACGGGAGAGAAGATAAAGGTCAAGCTAGACCGGAAGTGTTGAATACGTTGTTAAAAACTAGCGATCGCATTGTTCAAGAAATCGATTCGGTAGAATATGGTTTAACGGATATTCAAGAATATTACGCTAATACCGGCGGTTTGAAAAAGGCAGCAGAAAAACAAGGCGGGAAGAAGGTTACAACCAGTTTTGTGGAAAGTTTCTCGAAAGATACTACACCGCGCAATTTAGATGATTTGCTGCGAATGGAGTACCGCACTAAGTTGGTAAATCCCAAATGGGCGCAAGCGATGGCGAATCAAGGTTCTGGTGGTGCTTTTGAAATTTCCCAACGGATGACGGCGTTGATTGGTTGGGGTGGTACTGCCGATTTTACCGATGATTGGGTTTACGATCAAGCGGCTGATACTTATGCGTTAGACGCAGAGATGGCGGATAAATTACGCAAGGCAAATCCGGAAGCTTTTCGCAATATTTTAGGGAGAATGTTGGAGGCGCATGGGCGGGGTTTCTGGGAAGCTGATGGTGAGAAGTTAGATAAGTTGCGGCAATTGTATGAGTTGACAGATGAGGAGTTGGAGGGTGTGACGGTTTAGAAAGTAGATACGTTAAAACTTAAAATCAAGACACTAACGATTAATAAAAATTATGGAGAATTCTTTTACTGCTGTATATGAAAAGTTAGATGACTGGTATATTGGCTACGTTCAAGAGTTACCTGGTGCAAATGTCCAAGAGAGAACTCTGGAAGAAGCTAGAGAAAGCCTACGGGAAGCGATAGAGTTAATTCTAATATCAAATCGGGAACTCGCAGAGCAACAACTCTCCGGTAAAGATGTCGTTCGTAAACAGATTACTGTCAAATTATAGTGAAAAGACGTGAATTGATTCGCCATCTCGAAGAAAACGGCTGTTTGTTTCTTCGAGAGGGTGGAAGGCATACGATTTACTATAATCCAATACGCTTGGGTTAAGGAAAATTGTAGGTTGGGTTGAACTTTAGTGTTACCCAACAAATCGCCAAGAATGTTGGGTTTCGTTCCTCAACCCAACCTACGCTCTACGCTCTTTAAGGTTTTTGACGCTAACCCAAGCGTATTGTACTATAATCCATCAAACAACAGTTCCAAGGCATACTGAGATTGTTGATATTCTAGCTATCAAAATTTGCAAAGATTTGGAAATTTCCCCACCCTAGTGTTGTAAATGAAGCGTAAAACCTTCTCTTCTCCTTTCGTTTGGGACGCTGCACGGCGAACAAAGACGCACTTGCGTTCGAGAGGCTTTGCCTTCGGCATAGCTTCGCTTAAGGCGGTAACGTCTCGTAAGAGAAAAAGCGTAGCTTTGGGGTTCTTATTTTTGATTTATGTAAGAGGTATTATCTCAGACAACAAGCAAAAGCGATGTCTACGACGGGCTACGCCTACGCTCCTACGCTTGAAACTGTAAAAATTTAAACCTTTGCAGCTAAGATTACTTCATGTATAAGAAAGGCTTAAGTTTTTCTAGCAAATGTATAAGTCGTTGCTGCAAACGCTTAATACTTTGCAACAAATGTTCTTCCATGTATAAGAAAGGCTTAAGTTTTTCTAGCAAATGTATAAGTCGTTGCTGCAAACGCTTAATACTTTGCAACAAATGTTCTTCCATGTATAAGAAAGGCTTAAATCATTGCAGCAATTGTTGTAACGAACTTATCAATCTATTTAATGCCTAGAAAAAATATAGTCTAAGTGAAATTAACTAAACTTTTAGAGATGCGATCGCAACTGATTTGCTATATTTTCCCATGACAATCAGAAAAGCTTGGTATAAAACAGTACTAATAACCTAGTCGCAGAGATGTATTATGGCACGTCGTAAAAGAAATTCCAGCGTTTTAGAACGAGCCGATCGCCGGATTGAAAGTTTACAATCTATCAGTGTAGAACTTGACTTTGGCCAAGGATTGACTATACAAGCTTACACCATGACAATTAACCATCTCCGGTCTAAGCTTGCTGCTTACAACACTGCATTATCTACCATTGACAAACTTACAGATGACGTGAATAACGCCGAAAAGGCTGTAATAGCGATGTCAGAACAAATGTTACTAGGAGTTGGCAGCCGTTACGGTAAAACCAGCCCAGAATACGAGATGGCGGGTGGTGCTAGACGAAGTAATACCAAGAAGAAGCGAAGCGTACTAGGCAATTCCAAACCCACCAATTCTTTAGCAGCTGATTCTGTTGAGCTTTCTTCTGCAAATGGATCTATGAATGGGGTGTCGGGTGCGATCG
>NZ_CAXTNP010000188.1:14207-16166 GCF_964245575.1 uncultured Nostoc sp.
TCTGCAAATGGATCTATGAATGGGGTGTCGGGTGCGATCGCGAGTTGAAAAAATACGTAGTGGCGTGTCAACACTAAATTGTTGCAAAAAAATTGTAGGTTGGGGAGCCACTGCGCCCTTGCGGTTTCCCGACTTAAAGCAAGTGGCGTTTGAGGAACGAAACCTAACACTCCGATCAATGTTGGGTTTCGCGTTGCTCAACCCAACCTACATCTAATGCACTATTTTAGCTGTGTCAAGCTAGTAGGGTGCGTTACGCTGTCGCTAACGCACCATTCTTAAGGATTTTGTGCGTTTCCTGTAACGCACTCTATACCTACAAATACTTAATTTTGTTCAAAAATCAAACCAGATTCCTATAGAGCCTGTTTATGATCTTTTCATTATCAATGCGAGGAAAGCAAGGACAACCAACTGTAGGCTGGTGTTGAGCTTTCTTTCGCAGTTTTTCCATAACCGTCTGCACTTCTCAAGCCAGGCAAATGAACGTTCTACTACCCAGCGTTGAGGGATGACTGCAAACGTATGCAACTCATTGCGTTTTGCGACCTCCAACACTTGCACCATCTGATTGTTTAACAGCGCCTCCACCGCTAACCACAAACCCGGAAACACCTGAGAGCGAATAATTCCATCTGCACTGGGAGATAGCAATCGATAGTCGCCATCAATTAGGCAAAACCATTCAATTTGATTCTCGTAAGATTGCCAGATTACGTACTCCAACACCCCATTACGGCGATAAACCTGCTTTTTGCTGCCTGTATCAATAGCGGCACTACTCGCTGCAATTTCAACACTCAATTCGGGAGATCCTTCAATGTAACCGTCGCTGCTTAAACGGGTTTGTCCGCCTGCGTCTCAATACGGTTCGGTTAAGGCAAGAGACGCGATAAATCGCCGTCAAGACAAAGGACTGATTATTGTCTTGACGGCGATTTATCGCGTCTTTGTGATCTAGGGCGTGTAATCCGCCACTTTCAAGCGGAGGCAGATGTCTCTGGGGTGAGTACTCTCTAACCATTTGCCAATCCTTGGAGTTGCCGGATACTTTTGACTTTAGCAAACCTCAGTTATCAGTTAGGAATTCTTGATTTACTGCTTTCCTCAAATTCCAAAAATCATAAAATGTAATCTGAATTGTCATCGTGTGTTCTCCTGTGCGATCGCTTACTCGCCCAAGTTAGGCATCGCCGACAATTGATGCTGCATAACAGACGCCAACTCGCTATCATTGGCTAAGTGGTATGCCAGATACATCGACGGCAATACCATTTAGTTAGCAGTCCTTATCAACTGCTAACACTCGCACCCATAAAAATTAGTTTGATCCACTTTCTATTCCCTACTCTCTATTTTGATCCGCATTACCTCAAAGTTATCTCACTAGGTACGGGGTGCAAAAAATACAAAAAATTCCTCAAGAATCAAGATTAAGGATAAGGCTATGGCAACCGAACAGTTAACTAGAGACAGCGATAATCTAGATTTAAATCAGCTACTAAGAACGCTGAATGCTGTTAAACAGGGTGACTTCTCGGCTCGGATGCCCATAGACCATACTGGTGTAGCGGGGAAAATCGCTGATACGCTCAATGATATTATTTACCAGAATGAGCGGATGGCGGCGGAGCTACAACGGATTGGTAACGTTGTCGGCAAAGAAGGCAAAATTTCCGATCGCGCCTCTCTCGGAGATGTTCGTGGTTCTTGGTCAGATTGTGTTACTTCTGTCAATAATCTAATTACAGATTTAGTTCAACCAACAGCTGAAACTACGCGGGTAATTCGGTCAGTCGCCAATGGTGACTTATCGCAAACGATCGCTACAGAAATTGACGGCAAACCTCTGCAAGGTGAGTTTCTCCAAACTGCTAATATCGTCAACACGATGGTGGATCGGCTTGGTTCTTTTGCGTCGGAAGTAACGCGGGTTGCTCGTGAAGTGGGAACTGAAGG
>NZ_CAXTNP010000189.1:0-16147 GCF_964245575.1 uncultured Nostoc sp.
AGATTTACCACCTGTTGCAGTAGAATACAACGGTCGCGATCGCAATGCATTTCTGTTTGGCTTCACACCCCAAGCTGAAATTTGGAATGGTCGCTTGGCAGCAATTGGTTTTCTAGCCTATTTATTGTGGGATTTAGCTGGTTATAGCGTCTTAAGGGACGTACTACACCTAATTAGATATTAGGAATAACTCAGGATTGATAAATGATTGGGTATAAATAAAGACGATACCCAGAAACCCGGCTTATCACCAAAAGTCGGGAATTTATCTCCTGAGCATTTTATATTTAATTAGGTTAGGTTTATCTAAAGTAAAAAGCGAACTAACACGTACAAAGCCGAAGCTACCAGTTGCAATACCACTTGAATTCTGGCCTTAATTTACTTTATGTCGTAATTAATACCAATTATCAAAGACTTATTTATTATAGATAGAGATTTTTGCAAATAATCATCAAATGACTTACTAGCAATCTTTTTGAGATATCTCATCAAGATAATTTTTCATGTGAATACGTATATAAATTGGATATAAAATAACTTTATTATACTTAAATATAAGTTTTAGGTAGGCGTAGCCCGCCGTTGGCGTTCGCGTTAGCGTCTCTGAAAGAGAAGCCTCTCGTAGAGAAGGCATCGCTCCTTTTTATTCGTAGACATTGCTCTATGTTCTATATTGCACTAAAAGGAGAGTGGCGATCAAAAAAGTAGCGGTGTTTGGCAATGCTAGAGGCGGGAAATCAACTCTAAGTAAAAGATTATCTCAAATCACAGGTTTGCCACTTTATGTCTTGGACAAGATTAAATATCAATCAGGAGGCACAGAGGTTCCACATGAAGATTATAAGCACGACCATCAGCAAATTTTAGTTACTGACCGATGGATTATTGATGGGTTTGGTTGCATGGAAACTCTCTGGCTACGACTAGACGAGGTGGATACTCTGGTTTTTGTCGATTTACCGCTATATGTGCATGGATGGTGGCTAACTAAACGACTTATCACAGGTTACTTTAAACCGCCAGAAGGCTGGCCCTCCAATAGTCCAATATTAAGGAGTTCACTTAGTAGCTACCGCGTGCTTTGGTTGTGTTACAAATATTTAACCCCAAAATATCGTGAGTATATCGAGCAGGCTCAAAGCTTCAATTATGTTTATCATATTCGCTCGACTAAACAAATTTCGCAATTTTTTGAATTAATTAATCCAGGAGACTTATTTTAAAGATGGTGCATCAGCCTAAAAGAGCTTCTAAAACGAATCTTGACCCCAGATTTCCCACTAACAAAAAAAAGTCACCTACAACTAGGTGACTTATCTATCATTACAATTAGATAAAAATTACTAAAATATTGAACAGTGATTATTCATCAATGCAAGTGGGAATACCCAAAACAGCGCAGGGGAAATTAGAACCTAGTGCCTCAATCATCGGATGATTGACAGAGTTGCAACCGAGAAACAGAATATCGGCAGCTTCTGATTCAACAACTTTTTTAAGTTCTGTAGAAATGCAGCCAAACCGTAAATGAGATTTGAAGGAACCTTGCCATTCTTCAGCCAAACTTCGGGCTTGCCAGAGAATTATATCTGCTTGTTGCAGGGGAGTTACCACTGTCTGCAATTGGGGTTGAGTTAATACTTGTGTGGCAGACTTTGATATTTCACTGATTTGGCATTCAAATGGAGGGTGTTGTATTGGTAAGCTCAAGACATTTGGATACTGGCTTTTTAAATTGTCTTCTAGCACATAAACGGCTTGAACTGTGACTTCTGCATTAGTAGCTAAACGCGTTTGATGGGCAATCCAGAAAGCAATATCTAGCGCCGTATGACTGTTAGGAGATGCGTCATAAGCAACAATTAAGTTAACTGCTTTTGCTTGTTGAGATTTTTTAGAAAAAGGTATTTTTGGTTCTGGCAACAGTACCATTTGTTCAATTAAGTCATCTCGGCCTGTGGCACTTTGCAGACGTGCTAACATTGGCTTAATTTGCACAGCTTTACTTCTCCCAATGAAATGAATTAACAATGAGAAGCAGGGCGATCAATTTGAGATTTTGGACTTCGGCTACGCTCAGTCGAACGATTTTGGATTTTAGATTGAGTGACGATAACCAAAATTTAAAATCTTAAATCAATCAAGGAAACCCCAATAATAACTGCATTACAGCCAAAGTCTTGGGGGTTCCTTCCATTGCCTACGGAGTTAGCTGACGGGCTAAGACTGGAAGGTGTCTCTCTCTTAGGAGTGCTGAGTGCTGTACATGGATAGCGGGGCGTTTAGCCCATGCTGAGTTAAAGATTAATTATTCTTCACTTTTTACTCTCAAATTGCCGCTCTCTGCAAGATACGCCCCACAATATGGTTCCTCCGTTCCAAATTCAGCTTTCATAAATTTGAATTAGGCTACCCACTAAAAAAAATGATAATCTAATTTACTCGTCTTGGGCAAAATATCGATCAAGGAAATTTAGGGCGTGGTTGCGAAGTTCAAAATATTCTTTTGAGTTTCGCATGGCCGCGCGATCGCGTGGACGCTCAAAAGGAACTTCCAATATCTCCCCTATACTAGCAGCCGGGCCATTGGTCATTAATACGATGCGATCGGACATATAAATTGCTTCATCTACATCGTGAGTAATCATCATCACTGCTTGCCGATGATTTTCCCAAATATCTAATACTTGCCGCTCCAATTTGCCACGAGTTAGTGCATCTAGTGCCCCAAAAGGTTCATCCATCAGCAACATTTTAGGACGAATTGCTAAAGCTCTGGCAATACCTACTCGTTGTTTCATACCTCCAGAAATTTCATCAGGATATTTGTCAGCCGCCGCCGTCAAGTTTACCATTGCCAAGTGTTGATTTACAATGCTAATTTTTTCAGATCTCTTAGCATTTTTTAACACTTCATCCACGGCTAAACGGATATTTTCTCGCACTGTTAACCAAGGTAACAGCGAATAGTTCTGAAATACCACCATCCTTTCGGCTCCTGGCTGACGAATTTCTTGTCCATCTAGCCTGACTGAGCCGGAAGTGGCTTTTTCTAACCCAGCTACTATCTTTAGTAGAGTTGATTTGCCACAACCTGAGTGACCAATTACAGAAATATATTCATCTTCACCAATCGTCAGATTAACCCCATCTAAAACGACAAAGTTATCTTTATCAGGTGTCGGATAAGACTTGACTAAATTTTCAATTTCTAAAAATCCAGGGCGGGGCAGAACTGAGGTCTGGGTATTAATTGGTAATGAGGTATATTCCATCATCAAAATGCTCCGGGAATAATTTAGTCAATCAATTTTGGATTTTAGATTTGCAATTTTAGATTGTTGCCAATCAAAAGGATGCTGGGCTGCTAAGGATTTTATATTTATTCCACCCAAAAGCGACAGAGCATAAACCAAGGAACCAAAATCTAAAATCTAAAATCTAAAATCCCAAATTGGCAGGGATTTAAGACATGAAAAAGTTAGTGGGAGCGTTAGCCCTGATGGCAAAACTATTCAGATAGCCCACAGGATCACTGGGGTCGAAGCCTTTCTTATCTATAAATACTTCTGGTGGTTCGACCTTGTAATCATCCTTGGGACACTCAATGCCCATTTCAGATGCTATCTCCCGATATAAATCTGTTCTCCAGCCAAGTTCGGCTAGTTTATTGGCATTTTTGGGGAATTCCTTAATTTGTCCCCACCGTGCGGCTTGTGTCATCAACCAGATACTTCTCGATCTCCATAAGAATGTGGAATGTTCTCCTGGCTGTTTGGGAAGGTTGTCAGGAATATTGAAGAAAATCGTGGTGTCATCGGCTTTGATGGTGCGGTCTTTGCCATCAAAGCCGCCATAGTTGTAGTTGCCGAGAATTCCCGGACTTGTAAACTTCGTGATTGGGGCATCTTTCTTTTTAGGTCTTGCACCTGTAAAGGAACGGTCTGTTATCAGTTCGGCTACTTCTTGGCGATTTTCTACTTTGCTGCAATACTGACAGGCTTCAATCATCGCCTTGACTAGGGAACGATAGGTTTTGGGATATTGGTCAATGAAAGATTGCATCACCCCCAAAAGTCGATCTGGGTGTCCCAACCAGACTTCTTTGCCTTGTGCGAAGGTAAAGCCGATGTTTTCATTACCTGTTATTGCCCTTGTGTTCCAGGGTTCTGCAACCATGTAAGCTTGCATTGCACCAATCCGTACATTTGTCACCATTTGGGGGGGCGGAACAATGATGACGCGAAACTCTTTAAGCGGATCAACACCAGCGGCGGCAGATATGTAGCGGACAAAGTATTCGTAAATGGCAGAACTCAGAACAACTGCCCAAACTTTGCGTTCTGGTGGTTGCTGGTCAAAGTAGCCTCGGAAATCTTGCCCAAAAACTTCCAAAGCGCCATCACCATATTTTTCTTGGTACTCATACCACGGACGCAGCCCAAAATCCCACATGGCTTTATTCATTGTCATGGCGTTACCGTGGCGGTGAATGGTCATGGCTGCACATAAGGGGGCGTGGCGTGCGCCTTCAGCGCCAATTCTGGCGTTGGTGACGGCACCAGATACTACGGGTGAAGCATCCAGGCGACCAAAAATTAAACCGTCGCGGGAGGTAGCCCAACTGGCTTCGCGGTTGAGTGTAACGTTCAAACCATATTTGCGGAAGAAGCCTTTTTTCCAGGCGATCGCAAATGGCGCACAATCATTAACAGGAACGTAACCAACTATAAGATCGGCTTTTTCTAAGTCGTCGCTTTTAATTACTGGTTGCACAGCTAAAGCTTCTTCGGTCAATCCTTTGGCTGATCTATCTCCTGAAATCCCACAGGAGGACAGCGCCATTCCTGCCGTTGTTGCTCCTATTCCCTTAATAATATCTCGTCGAGTCCAGTTAATATCACCCATTCTTGTAGCTCCATTGGTGATTAATTACTCACGCTTCAGATGCAGAGTCTCTGCTGTTTTGATAGCAGCCGAATTTTGTTAGTTGGAAGTTCTAGGACGATGGGTTACTAATTCTTGAATTTTACCCACAGCGTAATCCAGAATTAACCCAGTTAAGCCAATTATGAACACAGCTAAAAAAACTGAACTCAGGTTTAAGCGACTCCATTCATCCCAGACAAAAAAACCGATACCAATACCACCTGTAAGCATTTCTACAGCAACGATTACCAGCCAAGCTATCCCTAAACTAATTCGTAAACCTGTAAAAATATACGGTAAACTTGCAGGCAAAATGATTTTTATAATCCGTCGCCAACGGGGCATTTCTAAGACTCGTGCCACATCTAAATAATCTTTGGAAACGCTAGAAACTCCTAAAGCGGTATTAATAATTGTTGGCCATAGGGAAGTAATAAAGATGACAAAAATGGCTGAAGGATCTGCTAAATTGAAAATTGCTAAGGCGATGGGTAGCCAAGCTAGGGGCGATACAGGTTTAAAAATTTGAATAATCGGATTGAGCGCTAACATTGCCGATCTAGACATACCAATTAAAAACCCCAGAGGAATCGCTACTACCGCACCTAACAAAAAGCCTATTAGTACCCTTCGCAGACTTGCAATCAACAGCCAACCAATTCCTAAGTTGCCCGGGCCTCGCTGGTAGAAGGGATTTAAGATGTAGTCTAGATTAGCAATTAAGGCTTCTGGTGGGGTGGGCATCAATTCATGGTTGGCAAGTGCAATAATCCACCACAACACAATTATTCCTAAAAACCCCAACACAGGTAGAAAGAAGACATCTCTAACTATGACAGGTTTTGCCTTTTTCCAAGCAGCTTGTCCAGCGATCGCTGCGATCGCTGCTAAATTTAATTGAAATATCATTTATGACCTCAACAGATTTAAGTGCAGGTACAAAAAATCCGAGCAGTACCAGCCTTGGACACTGATGAGATCGGAACACTATAAAAATGCCGTCTCTTCAGTCTCCTCTCAATGCCTACGAAGTTAGCTGACGGGCTAGGGCTGAGAGATGCCCTTCTCAAGAAAGTTATGAGTTATGAGTTATGAGTTAAATGTATTAGTAACTTTCAACTTCTCACTCTCAAGTCCTCACTCTCTAGGAGATACGCCCCACAATTTGGTTCCTCCGCTCCAGCGTTATGCACTGTGACAACGCTGAATTAGGCTGACTTACTCTAATGGATACTAAATTATGCACAATATAACATCAATGCTCAGTAAAAGCCATCTGTCTTATGATAAATATTGTTAATTTTAATACCATTTGTAAGCATTTATTTTTAATTTGTGGTAACAATTAAAACTTGCTTTATAGTTATATTGTGAGTGAACTCCTTGTACAGACAGCTAAACAATACAGTCGAGCCAAGCATCAAGAATGTTACGTGTTTGATTAATATTTTTTAATACAAAATAGATGATACTGAACAAATTTTAGATACGGTTAGTTAATCAGCAAACAAAAGAGCATGAAGAATCTATTCCTTTTAGTAGGTGAACAAAATTGGTAAATCTGGTATTAAACCTCTGCACTCGCTAAACTAATTGGATATGGAAGTTTACTCATCTATCTCCTAGCTGATATTTAAGATAATGGATTTTAGTCAAGTACTGGCTGAAAAAACGGACACCATCCTCGATAAATGGATTGCAGCAGTTCGCAAGGATAGACGGATTGAAAGTGCTGATGACCTATCTTACACAGCAGTAAAGGATCACATCCCTGATGTTTTGAAAGCAATGGTGACAGTGCTTTCAAAATCTCAGGAGAATGATATTCAGTCAATAGTTACTGCCAGTTTCCAGCATGGAGCTATTCGAGCCGAACAAGGCTTTGATCCAGCAGAAATTGCCAGAGAATATCATCTGCTGCGAACATTAATATTTGATGCTCTCCAACCAGATTTATTGGAGGGAACACCTGTAGAAATAATTCGTTCCATGCGTTTGATTGACGCTATTATAGACGAAGCGCTCGCTCGCTGTTTCAAGAGTTACGTTGAGGAGCGGTTGCGAGAATTACAGCAGTTGCAGTCATCACTAACACTTCATAATAAAGAACTCACACGCTTGATTAGCGCAAATCAAGAGTATCTTTCACAACTAGCCCACGAATTGAAACATCCCCTAACTTCCATTATTGGTTACTCGGATCTGTTTTTACGCCAACAACGACGAAAGACTGAGATAAAAGATACCTCTGCCAATCTCGAACATATTGAGCGGGTACTACGCAATGGTAGACAATTGCTCCACCTGATCAACGATGTATTAGAACTTTCGCGGTATGAAGCAGGGCAGATAAAACTCCACCTAGCCCCCACCGATGTGCGTGAATTAATTAATAATGTCTGTGAAATGTTGGAACCTTTAGCTGGTGGGAAAAATTTAAAAGTTGTAGTAGATTGCGATCGCGCTCCCAAAGAAATAATCACAGATCCTTTTCAATGCCAAGAAATTGTTACAAATCTTATTAGTAATGCGATTCGCTATACAGAGTCGGGGACTATTATTATAATGTGTCAGGTGTTGGAAAATCAGAAATGGGCGATCGCGGTTTCTGACACTGGAATTGGCATTGCACCAGAAAACCAACCCCAGATATTTGAACCTTACTTTCGCGTCAGTTTTAGCGATCGTCCTTATCTCCCCGATAGTACAGGATTGGGATTAGCGATCGTCTTCCGTTTAGTAAAACTACTTGAAGGTGAAATTAAGCTAGTTTCTGAAGTGGGAGTTGGTTCTACTTTCACTATAATTTTGCCCTTATAAGTGAAGATATGAGAAGTTTATAGTATATTTTTTTAGTTCCTTGTTCTGCGGCTAAGAGTTGTTTTGCTCTTAAATCTACATACATATCTTTTTGACCCCACTTTAAATGTAGAGGGTCATCTGTAATTATCCAGCCTTCTTAAATTCAGGCATTTTTAACAGCATCATGATAAATATCTCTTGCAGGCATATTAAAGTACATTCATTAAAATAAGATAAAAATCGTTTCTACAACAACCCTTGTTTTTTTAACTTATCTAGTGCATCTTCAGCAGCAGCTTTCTCTGCATCTTTCTTATTGCGTCCCTTACCTTCGCCATAAATTTTTTCATTTACCAATACTTTGGCTATGAATTCTGGCGCGTGAGAAGGGCCTCCTATTTGTTCTGTGAAATATTTGGGAGGATTTGGAGTAACGTTGTGTTGCACCCATTCTTGAAAGCGATTTTTTGAGTCTACATTAGAACGAGACACAACTATATGCTTAGGATCTACAGAATCAAATAGTGGTTTTATAATTGCGCGAACTGCTTCAATATTGGAATCATTATCTAAATAGTAAGCACCAAGTACAGCTTCAAAGGTGCTACTGAGCAAATTAGGATTTTGGTAGCCTCCGTCTCGAATTGCGCCTTTTCCTAACCGCATCCTAAAGTCTAAACCTACCTCCTCGGCGAACTTTGCCAATTGTTTCTCATCTACCAGCGCCGAACGCCGCCGTGTTAATTCATCTTCTCCCATTTCTGAATGACACTTGTATAGATACTCGCCACTTAAGAAATTCAGCATAGCATCACCGAGGAATTCTAGGCGTTCATTATGTTCACCTTCTTCTGGGTTTTCATGGACATAAGAACGGTGGGTAAGCGCACGGCGGAGAAGTTTTTCATCATGGAATATTAGAAGTTTGTGCATTTTAATATCTACTTTCTGTGATATTTAAATGGAAAAGGCAGGCAAGATGCGCACCTTACAAGATAAAAGCTTAATACAATTGGGGCAGGAACTAGAAACTGTTAAGCTTTTTGCAGCCAGGGGGGTAGAGACTGTTTCCATGAGAATTATTGCATGGAAAACAAGAAAGTCGTAAGTTTTCAAAAGAATTAGAACTGCCACGACTCTTAGGTAAGAGGTGATCAAATGTCAATTTATTTTGTGGTAAATTTTGACAACCCCACCAACAATAATAACCATACAAATCAAGGAGTTGATGTTTCTTATTGCGCTTCTGTTTAGGATTCATTTGGTTGATTTTCCATTTTGCTTTTGTGTGCAACAGCATTGGAATATCACACATCTAACTTGAACAAATTTCTTTCGAGGTAAATTATCAAAAATGAATCTTCCTCTATGAAAAAATTTGCTATCTAAGCTTTGGTTTGGTTTAAGTCTTAGCCGTAGAATTCCTGGCTTACTACCAAGTTTCGCGTCATCCTTTCCCCTGAACATTCATCCAAACATCTTGTCTTCCCCTTAAAAGTCTAGTCAATCAGTTAACTTGACATTGGGCTAAATACTCAGCCGAAGGGATGACACGAAGCTCGGCAGGAAACTAGGAATTCTGCTGCTAAGACAGCTACCAAAAACCAGCGCTTTAGAGTGCGGTTACTTTGCTATCTTAAATATACATTGGCATAGCTGTTACTGGATGTCAATATAGTTATTTATGAAGATTTACTAAAAGCCTTAACTCATATCCATGAACTTTAAAAATGCTCTATGGGATTATTTAAAAAATATTTAAGCTAATAAATAATTTATGGTTTACTTTGGGCGATCGCACCATACAAAATACCTAAAATTTTCTTAATATCCTTAATATAATATTCACTTAAATAAATCGAAATTACATTGCCTTCAAGCTTAAGAAATTGCCAGATCGTACCGATAGTAACAGCACCATATATAGCTTTGATTTGATTTCTACCTCTCTCATTAAATAACTGAGGAGCTACTATTTCAGCAATACATTGTGCTAAACCAGACCTCAAATTCTCATTTTTACTTTCTACTAAGACAACTACCGGACTACATACAAGCAACTGCTCCGAAGAAAGACTCAAAATAAAATCACAAAAGCCATTTAGTCCTCGTTGGCTATCAACAGTAAAATCAACTCCATAAAAAAGCTTATTTCCTAATTAAATTTGCGTCTAATTTCTAATAAAATTGGACTAATTCTCATTTCAGTACGAGCTTTTTATGTACTTATTGCTATTGCTAAATCAATATTTTCATTAAGAATAGTAGATAATAAATTACTACACTCTTGCTCCTGTAAATTTGCGAATAGCCCAGATGACTCGTGGATAACTAACCCAAAATAATCAATAACTTCAATAAGTTTAAAATCACTATAAGCCATAAAACTTACTTTTTTGTCTTATGACTGAATTCTATAACAAAGTTTAAAAGTTCAGCTTTGGCGGAAACACCCTAGCTAAATCAAGAGATAAATCAGGGAAGCAGGGAAAAGTTATTACCTCATTTGACAAGAAAATTCGCTTATTTGAATAACCATATCTGCCTTGATTATCCTGATATGGTTCACTGTCAGCTTCCAAATAATTATCGAATAAATTGAATATCCAATAATAAGTAATACCTGCTTTAGCATAGAGAGGTATTTTCACATCTTGATCATAAGCTAAAGAAGAATCTGAAACCTCCATTACCAAAAACACATCAGCAGGTTTAGGATGAGCCGATAGATAATCATCAGCACGGTTTTGAAGAATCGCAAAATCTGGTTCAGGTTCACTGTTAGATGGCAAAGCAATCGGAGCTTGAGATTGCAAAGTGGCCTTGTCTGTCAGTATTTTGGGGAGTTCCTTCCACAGTTTTCTTAAACAAGTTTCATGGGCTGTACCTTTGGATGCCATTTCAATAATTTCCCCGTTGATTAATTCAATGTGGTCATCTTCATGGAAAAAGCCCAATTCTCCAAGCCTGTGGTATTCATCCAGTGTGAAGCGTTTAGCCTGAGCAATACTCATAACCTTACCTTTCTCTGATTGCGATAATATTTATTCTAAATGTGCCAGCAATTGGTATGCTAAAGGCCGAGACTCGCTACAAAAGCAAACAATGCCTGCGCCTACTATCAATCCCACGCTCACTGCCTTTCCCTTGACAGCCGTAGTCGGTCAAGAAGCAATTAAATTAGCCTTGCTGTTAGCCGCAGTTGATCCTGGTTTGGGAGGAGTGGCGATCGCAGGTCGTCGCGGTACGGCAAAATCTGTAATGGCTCGTGCTATCCACGCTTTACTACCGCCGATTGAAGTTGTCAAAGGCTCAATCAGTAATTGTGACCCCAACTACCCAGATGATTGGGACGATCAACTTTTGGCGGAGTACGCAGATAAAAATATTCAAGATGTTCCCGTCGAAATTATCCCCGCGCCTTTTTTGCAAATTCCTCTAGGTATCACAGAAGACCGACTCCTCGGTTCCGTGGATGTTGAAAAGTCGGTAAAGCAAGGTGATACTATTTTTCAGCCTGGATTACTCGCTACAGCCAATCGAGGTGTACTGTACGTAGATGAAATTAATTTATTAGATGACCAAATATCAAATCAGCTTTTAACAGTATTATCTGAGGGACGCAACCAGATCGAACGGGAAGGGATTAGTTTTCAACATCCGTGTAAATCCCTATTTATTGCCACCTACAATCCAGAAGAAGGCGGATTACGGGAGCATTTGTTAGATAGAATTGCGATCGCACTCTCTGCTGACGGTGTACTCGGCTTAGATCAAAGAGTAGCAGCTGTTGAAGTTGCGATCGCCTATTCTAAATCTCCCCAAGACTTCCTTCAACAGTACAACGAAGATTTAGACTCACTCAAAACCCAAATCATCTTGGCGCGGGAATGGTTGAAAGAAGTAACCATTACCCATGAACAAATTGCCTACTTAGTAGATGAAGCTATTCGCGGCGGAGTTCAGGGACATCGCGCCGAGTTGTTCGCCACGCGGGTTGCCAAAGCTGCGGCGGCTTTAGAGGGACGAACAACAGTGAATGCCGAAGATTTGCGCCGTGCTGTGGAATTGGTGATTGTACCACGCGCCACAATTGTGCAGACACCACCACCAGAACAACAAGCACCACCTCCACCTCCACCAGAGAATCAAGAAGAACCCCCAGACGAATCAGAAGAGGAAGAAGAACAAGAAGAACAGGAAGAAAATCAAGAGCAAGAACCCCCCAGCATCCCGGAAGAGTTTATCTTTGATCCGGAAGGGGTAATTCTTGATGACAACGTACTGTATTTTACTCAAATGGCGAAGCGGCAAGGTAAATCTGGTAGTCGCAGTGTCATCTTTTCTGATGACAGGGGACGCTACATTAAGCCAATGTTGCCCAAGGGAAAAGCGCGACGCATTGCAGTAGATGCTACCTTGAGAGCAGCTGCTCCTTATCAAAAAGCACGAAGAGAAAGACAACCAGATAGAAAAGTTATTGTCGAACAGGCTGATATTCGCTCGAAACGCCTGGTACGCAAAGCGGGGGCGTTGGTAGTATTTGTGGTAGATGCTTCTGGTTCAATGGCCCTGAATCGAATGCAATCGGCTAAAGGTGCGGTGATGCAACTATTAACAGAAGCTTATCAAAACCGCGACCAAATAGCATTAATTCCCTTCCGGGGAGAACAGGCGGAAGTTTTATTGCCTCCAACACGTTCTATTGCTTTGGCGCGTAACCGTTTGGAAAGGTTGCCCTGTGGTGGGGGATCGCCCTTAGCGCATGGTTTAACCCAAGCTGTACGCGTCGGCTTAAATGCTCAGATGAGTGGAGATATAGGGCAAGTTGTCCTTGTAGCAATCACTGATGGGCGGGGTAATATTCCTTTAGCACGTTCTTTAGGTGAACAGCTAGAACCCGGAGAAAAGCCAGATATCAAAGGAGAATTATTAGAAATTGCTGCCAGAATCCGGGCTTTGGGGATGCAACTATTAGTAATTGATACGGAAAGTAAATTTGTGTCTACTGGCTTTGCCAAAGAATTATCGCAAACAGCAGGCGGTAAATATTATCATTTGCCGAAAGCGACAGATCAAGCTATTGCTGCTATGACCAAAGGTGCGATCGCTGATTTAAAATCTCGATAATTAGTCATTTGTCATTTGTCATTGGTCACTTGTACTGAGCGTAGTCGTTGGCGCAGCCTCTCGTAGAGAAGTATTAGTCATTAGTCATTGGATTTTTGACCTAGCACGACTACGATCCAGTTGGCATTACCTGTGGTTGCAAATAACAAACCAAATCTTGGATTCCCTTTTGCAGATACCGCGTTACTGTCATAGGACTAGTGCCAATATTTTTAGCGGCATCTTTGCGAGAAAGTTCCTTTAAAAATACCATTTCAACTGCCATACGGGGCTTTTCTTCTAACATATTGATTGCACCTTGCAGTTGTTGACGTTCTTCTTCTTGTTGCAGAAGAACATGAGAACGAGGACAAGGAAGTGCTTCACCCAAGGTTATTTGGCAATCAACATAGTTAACTGCGGTTGCATCTAAACTCAAAGGCATCCGGTTTTGAGCAGCTAACTTGGTTTCTTGCCATTCTTGCACAGATACCCGAAGTTGGCTGGCAATTTCAGCATCCTTGGGCTGGCGACCTAAAGACATTGCCAAGTCCTTGCGAATCTTTTGCCCTTCATTATATAATTCTTGCCAACGACGGGGAATTTTTAATAGAGTACTGCGATCGCGCAAAAAGTGCAGCATCTCACCGCGAATGTATGGCACTGCAAAGGAACTAAAAGCATATCCTTGGCTAGGGTCGAAACGCTCAATTGCCCTAATCAAACCAAAATAACCGATTTGTTCTAAATCTTCATAAGGTTCATTACATTGATGACTAAATTTATGAGCCATCTTCCGCACTAAGCCAGTATGTAACTGTACAAGTTTATTACGAAGTTTAATAGAAGGATTCTGGTGGTACAAGTGTAATAATTCTATACCATCAGTTCGTAAAGAGGACTCACTTGCTGCCATATACATTCCTTTGTTGTAACTCCTATTTCTGGGAAAATGGAGTTGCGTATATTTTCTTTTAAGCTGTCATTATTTTCCTTAGTTAGGGCAGAATAAGCCATCGTCGTTTCACTGAACTTGTCAGGGGTCGCACTCCACAATTCAGTATTTGTACGCATGATTTTGCGAACATCTGTGTTGCAGTTTTTTTTCTTTGCTGTATAACAATTGGATGGTGCATAATCTTGAGCTTTTGTAAAAAAACCTAGCTATTTATGCTGACAAATGCATCATTGACCTAATAGCTATCTGTCATACTGAGCGCAACGTGGATCAGCACTGAATTAATCGCCCAAGAAACCGGGAAACTTTATCTCTTAGTACACACCGTCATTAATAAAGATCGAAAATCCAAATTGGAAGTTGGGTTGAGGAACAAAATCCAAGCTACAAAAAACAGAATTCCGATTCATCTTTATGGGGATTTGTACTTAACTTATGCCTTAACGGACATTTCCATTGAATATTGCTAAGATTGAAACTTTGGAAACTTAGTGGAAACATAGAAACAGTTTATTGACATGCAAGTTTGGTGGGTGTCACACTTCTTGCTAAATAGCAGGATGAACAATGAAAATCACTAAACATCGACAAAAAATTCTGGATACACTTCAGCAATGGTTCAGCATCCATAAACAGGGGCCAACTTTGGAGGAGTTGTGTCTAGAACTCGGAATGCAACCGCGTCAGAAAGCAACAGTTCAGCGTTGGTTGCAGACTATGCGCGGCATCGACGTTGAATGGGATGATCACAGCGCCCGCAGTTATCGCCTCCTTCAATCTGAATCAGAGACACTATCTCTACAAATATCTGTGACAGACACTCTACGATATTTAGCTACTGGCGTGATGCAGTGGGAAAAACTAGAGCTAGAAAAGCGAAATCAAGTACCTGAAGCCCTCCGCATTGGTATGTCCCGTATGTACTTAACTTCGTTACTGCGGGGAGAACAAGCCCCAGAGAACCTACCGCAATTTTTTGATTGGGCGGAAACATCTATTACTTTCTGGAAACCAGCCCAAGAAATTAAATACCTTTCGCCAGATGTCAGCGTTATAGAAGACGGAGTAGTTTCCGATTTTGCTAGAGAATGGCAAGTTTCAGGTAATGATGTGGTGGCGCAGGTACAAGAGTCAGTGTTGAAAGATGTACTGGAATACTGTCGGGGAAATCAGCTAAACGATGCCTATTGCGCTTTTCGACTACTAATCATTCCTAAACCCACTCTTCATTACTCAGAATATCGCCAACAGCTACGTTTACCCGAACTCAGACCACTGCGCGAGTTATTGTCGCGGCTAGAAATCTATGTCGATATGGATAAGTTAGCAGAGGGCAACGTCTATCATCTGTGTCCGCGCTGCAAGTATGTGCAACGCCAACGTCCTGATGGTACTTATAGTTGCCGTAACCCCTGGTGTGAAAGACTTTGTGCAACCAAAAAACTTCAACCATTGCCACCTATTCCTAAAGAAAAAGCAGCGGATTGGAAAGCTGTTACGCCAGGCGTGCATTTGTACGGCACACTGCCAGGAATTTGGGAAATTCAACTTAAAGAAGAACTGACAAAGTTGGGTTTGCGCGTTACTCTCTGGCCTTTTATAGATGAATTTGACTTACTCGTAGAGTTCCCACGCAAAGTTCGCTGGGCAATTGATCTCAAAGATTGGGCATCCGTAGATGAGGAACGTTTGCAAAAGGTGCAGTATCGGCGTGATGCAACGGAAACTTTTGTAGTTTTTCCAGATGAACGTGAAGACTCTTTGCGGATAAAGGTTGTGCGCGAACAACTAGAACCCAAACTTGAGGGGGTACGCTTACGCCTATTTAGCGAAATCATCACTCAAGCCCAAGCAATTTTAGGGAAGAAAAATAATGCGTGATATTGTTAGCTGGCGCAAGGATCTGTGCAAGAAACTCCGCAACTCAGATGAATTAAAAGAGTATGTAGCATCTAGTTTAGTTAACGCAAATGCTAAGGTACATCAGCGAGAAATTAAGCGTCTTGCCCAACTCATTGCTGATGTGGAATTGGGATTAACCTTACTTCAGGAAATAGCACCAGAAGAACCTGCAACTTCTGTGGAAGCTTTGCTGAAAGGATATCGCTTTCCAGTTGAACAACTACAAAGCGATCGCAACTGGCAACTTATACAAAATGCTCGTTTTTATCTGATTCAGCGCAAAGGTAGGCAGTGGTTGCGAGTGCTTCAAGAGTACATCAACTTACCTGAAATTATTAGAATCTATAGCCTTGAAAATGCAAGGAATGTTCCTCAACTTATTCCATCCAGTAAGTAAGTCGGCGCGAAAAAACCAAACTATGTGAAGATAAGTAAATACGGAGA
>NZ_CAXTNP010000190.1:0-16062 GCF_964245575.1 uncultured Nostoc sp.
ATCATGTAATGCCCCTCGCTTATCCACGCCGTCAACGGCAACTCGAAAGTTTAGTCCAAAAATTTGGTTTGTCGCTAGAAGCACCTATAAAGTGGGAATTGCTGGATTTAGCGCTAACTCATCCCACTGTCTCTGATTCGGCAAATTATGAACAACTGGAGTTTGTTGGCGATGCAGTGGTGCGGCTGGTGTCGGCTGTTGTGTTATGGGAAAATTATCCCAATTGTCCAGTAGGGGATTTTGCGGCAATTCGTTCGGTGTTGGTGAGCGATCGCATCCTCGCCCAATTGGCCAGAGTTTATGGTTTAGAGTTATACTTACTAGTCGCTGGTAGTGCTACTGCTGATAGAGTTGGTCAAGAGTCACGACTGGCAGATGCTTTTGAAGCAGTTCTGGGTGCGCTTTACTTAAGTACTCAAAATCTGGAATTGATCCGCTCTTGGCTAGATCCCCACTTCCAACAGCTAACAACAGAAATTCGCCTCGATCCTGCCAGACTTAATTACAAAGCTGCTCTCCAAGAATGGACTCAGGCACAATTTAAAGTTTTACCAGAGTATCGCGTTGTAGAAGTCACTCAACCGCACCGCAATCAAGAACGTTTCATGGCTGAAGTGTGGCTGCACGGAAAGATGCTAGGAGTTGGTAAAGGACGCTCAATCAAAACCGCAGAACAAGCAGCAGCTAAAGTAGCTTTTTTAGCAATTTCTAACCCGCAAATACCCTGAGCTTAAAAGAAGGGTGATTAGTCGATAATCAGTTGATTGTCAGTGGTCATTTGTCCCTCGTCCTTTGTATACAAATGACAAATGACAAATGACAAATGACAAATGACAAATGACAAATGACAAATGACAAACCAAATTAAGATTGCTGTCATCGGAGTTGGGCGTTGGGGAGTGCATCTGCTGCGGAATTTCTTAGCACATCCCCAAGTAGATGTAGTTGCTGTAGTAGACCCCCATCCAGAACGATTAGCGGCGATAAAACAGCAGTTGAATTTAGATGATAATGTAGTCTTAACAACCCAGTGGGAGGATTTAAAGAAAGTTCCAGGGTTGACAGGGGTGGCGATCGCAACTCCAGCTACCACCCACTATGTTTTAATTAAAGACGCTCTCCAAGAGGGATACCATGTTTTAGCTGAAAAACCCCTAACTCTCAACCCAGCAGAATGTCGGGAACTTTGCCATTTGGCAGAGCAGCATCATTTAATACTCATGGTTGACCACACTTATTTATTTCATCCAGCAGTTGAGCGAGGAAAAACTGTAGTACAAGCGGGTAAATTAGGAGATTTACGCTATGGCTATGCGACGCGCACCCATTTGGGGCCTGTTCGGCAAGATGTTGATGCACTGTGGGACTTAGCTATTCACGATATAGCTATCTTTAACGCTTGGCTAGGTCAGACCCCTGTGAAAGTACAAGCAACGGGGACAGTGTGGCTACAGGGGGAGGGGAGTAGGGAGTGGGGAGTAGGGAGTAGGGAAATGACCCACTCACCACTCCCTAGTACAGACGCGATTAATCGTGTCTCTCCACACTCCCCATCTCAAGGTTTGGCTGACCTAATATGGCTGACACTGACATACCCAGATAACTTTCAAGCTTATATTCACTTGTGCTGGCTAAATCCTGATAAGCAGCGACGGCTGGGAATTGTAGGGAGCCTTGGTAGTTTGATTTTTGATGAAATGTCGCAATCATCGCCTCTCACCCTACTATATGGTGAGTTTGAACAGCAGGGGAATCAATTTATTCCAGTAAATCAAAAGCAGGTGGTGCTGGAATTAGAGCCAGGGGAACCATTGGGGCGAGTTTGCTCCTGCTTTGTTGTCTCTGTTCTCAACAATACTCCCTCAGAGGTTTCGTCTTGCTGGGTAGGCACTGAGTTAGTAGAAATTCTTGCTGCTTTAACAGTATCTCTTAAGCAAGGCGGCCAACCTGTTTTTCTGAATGATAAGGAGCAAAAGTAACAAATGACAGATGATCCAACCATTGTTCACAATGCATTCAAACAGTTTGAGCGTGACAAATTCTCTCTCGTGGCCCAAAAATATGATCAAGCGATCGCTACTATAACTTCTCAGGTGAATGAAGCCATATTGGATGCTGTAGAAGCAAAGTGTGATTTGAGATTGTTGGATGTAGCTTGCGGGACTGGCTGGCTCAGTGCCGCAGCACTAAAGCGGGAGGCTATAGTAACAGGATTGGACTATGCAGAGAATATGGTGGCTATTGCCAGAGTGCGATGCCCTCAAGCATCATTTTATAACGGGGATGCTGAGAACCTTCCTTTTGAGTCGGGTCAGTTTGAGGCGGTCGTTTGTAGCTTAGGCATCCTGCATTTCCCCAACCCAGAACAAGCGATCGCCGAATCCTTTCGCGTACTCAAACGGGGAGGGCGCTATGCCTTTACCTGTTGGACACCGCCAACGTGCAATCCGTTTATGGCTCTCATACTAGGTTCAGTGCAAACTTATGGCAGCATGGATCTGGATCTACCTCCGGGGCCGCCCTTGTTCCGCTTTGGCGAAAGAGGCGAATGTGAAAGGGTCTTGCTCGCTGAGGGATTCACTGAGGTGTCTGTCACTGAATTGCCTGTGAAATGGACTTTCTCTACACCTGAAGATGTGATGGCAAAGGTTGTTGTGAGTACGGCGCGTCTTGGCACGATATTGGCAATGCAAACCCTTGAGCAACGGCGCAATATCGAGAATGCTATTATCGACGGAGCATCAAAGTATGCCACGGACAGTGGTGTGGAAATTCCCGCTTCTGTAATGCTAGCTGTAGGTTACAAACCATGAGCTAGAACAACTTTGATTAAATAGCTTGAAGTAGTTGACAAAATTACCTCTTCAAAGTGATGTTCGCATAAACTCCCCCTTTTGGAAGACTTACCAAGAGAGTTTGCTGCGGCGAAAGACTAATCTCGTAAGTCTCGTTCCCAAGTAACACCTGGAACTTCGAGGACTTCTCTTTGTCTACATCTGTTTTTACAGATTTGTTAATACTCAAGGAAGGACTTCTCATAGACTCCTGTAGGCTAGGGTAGTGACTTGCTTTTGCCGCATCATTCACAGAGGAAAATCCCAGATCCCCTACATTTTCTTCTTTCTTGGGAACAGGTAACAGCGAGATATCAATCAAAGGTAAGGTAATCTTCAGTGTCGTACCTTGATGAAGTCCCGTACTCTCAAGAGTAATGCTACCTCCCATAAGTTCGATTAAGTTTCGTGAAATTGCTAGTCCCAGTCCAGTCCCTTCAAACTGGCGCGTGGTTGTGCCATTCACCATCACAAAGGGGCGAAATAGTTTGTGCTGTTGAGTGGGATCAATTCCTATACCTGTATCTTTAACTATAACCACCACTTGAGATTTACCATTACTATGTTGGATTTTTGTAGCAATGGTGATGCTTCCTGCGTCAGTGAACTTAGTGGCGTTGCCGATAACATTAATCAGCACTTGCTTCAGTTTTGCTGCATCTGCCTTAATTGGTATTGCTTGGGAATCTAACTCACATTTCAGTTGCAAGCCCTTTTGTTGAACATTAACTGATTGTAAATTAATTACCTCTAACAATATTTGCCGGAGGTCAAGAGGTGTGGTGACTACAGAAAGCTTACCTGCTTCGATTTTAGAAATGTCAAGTAAATCATTAATAATATTTAGCAAATGAATCGTTGTTTCATCAGCACGTTTGAGAAACTCCATTTCTTCTTCCCGGCTATCACATAATCCCTCTTCAACCAGGCGAATACAGTTAATAATAGTATGTAATGGGTTTCTCAATTCATGGGAAGTCGTAGCCAAAAACTGGCTTTTAACCTGGTTAGCGCTTTTTGCTTCTTTCCAAGCTCTTTCCAGTTCTTCTGACCCAGCTTTGAGCCGTTCTACCATTTGGTCTAATGCTTGGGCCAGTTGATTGAATTCTCGGATTTTAAAATTGTGCGGAACTGGTTGTGCGGCGTGGTGAGAGTGAATATTTAGAGCGTAGTCTCGCAATTCTTCTACAGGACGCGCCAAGTAAGGAGCTAAATATAAAGATGCTAACAAACTTGCACCAATCAAACCAACTGTCAAAACGATGAGAATTAGTTTGATTTCTTCTAAACCAAAAAGTGCATTATCGACACTAGTAACAGCTAAGACTATCCATTTTTGCTGCTGTTGGGTAAGTGGATTTGCAATAGCCGTATAACCAGCTACTAATTCGTTCCCCTGTGTAAAAGACAAATTTATCGAATTGTTTTGTCCCGCAATTGCATTTTTAATTATGCTCTTGAGTTGGGAAGCATTTGGGTGCTGATTAATATTAGTTCCCACCCAGTCTGTGAATGGGTGTGCCAAAATTGTACCATCTTCAGCAATCACTACCATAGCGCCTGTGAGCGATCCCGGGGGATTTATGGTTTGTCGGTACAATGCAGACTGAATACTTAAGCTGTAAACTAAATTTCTTTGGCTATCGGAGACTGGTGCAGATAAAACTACTTGCAATTGATTTTGTGTGTTTCTTTTTCCAGTCGTTCCTGCCTTTGGCGGAAAGATTGTTTTGACATCAATTCCGTCGCTAGGCAAAGATAATGTCAATTCTCCAATTGCTTGATCCCCACAGCTACTAGCAATTATTTTCTGGCTTAACAGATTTGTTAATTGGATGCATTCAATACTGGCTGGAAGTTGTTGCCTTAACTGCGTGAGAATTTCTTGCTCTTGTATAGGCGAATCCGACGGAATCACCGTTGTTTTACTTACACTCAGTAAAGTAGCTCTTAAGATAGCGATCGCATCTTCAATTCTCTCCCCTTTACTGATGGCGCTTTCTGTTAAATTTTGACGTGCAATTCCCAATATGCTAGAACGTGCCTTATTTAAGGCAACAATCTCGCCTGTAAGTAAAACTGGAACGAACAGAAGCAGTATTCTTGTTACTAAAATTCGACGAAAGGAAGATTGGCGGGAATTAGTCATCGAGTGTCTCACTTTGCATCTGCAAACCACAACAGCAAAGATATGTAATTAGATGAGCTAGATGAGACATTTTTTTAAATTATCAGAATTTTATTTTCAATGTTTAAAATTAACAAATTGCTATAATTCAAAAAGAAACGTGGTATACCAAAATTAATATATGCTAGATGTAAAAGGGGTTGGTGTTGCATGTAAATACAGGGGTGAAATTGTAAAACAGTAGCTTGCAGGTATAGATTTTTTTGATAATCTCCACACTAGCAAAGAAAATATTTAAACTATCAAATCAATTTAATGTTGCAACATCGTCCTCACACTACAGTTGTTTTAGCAATGAGTGCAGATGGTAAAATAGCAGATTTTAGGCGATCGCCTGCTCGGTTTGGCTCAAGGGTTGATAAAGCGCACTTAGAAAAACAAATCGCTGCCTCTGATGCGGTTTTATTCGGTGCTGGCACTCTCCGGGCCTACGGAACAACACTTACTATATCAGATCCAACTCTAGTGCAACTTCGGGCGCAAGGAGGGAAGCCTTCGCAGCCAGTTCATATAGTGACTACACACTCTGCAAACCTCAATCCGGACATTAACTTTTTTAAGCAACCAGTTAGACGTTGGCTACTCACAACAACAGCAGGAGCACTTTCATGGAAAGAATGCTTAAGGACGCTTCCCTCAACTTTGGGAACCAAAGCACAGGAATGCCCTCCAGAATTTGAGCAAATTCTGGTTTTTGAAACACCAACGCGAGAAATTGACATTTCCGCAGCTTTAAAGCATCTTGCCACTCTACATATAACACGCTTAGTGGTTTTGGGTGGAGGTGAATTAATCGCTTCCTTGCTGGGATTAGATTTAATTGATGAATTATGGCTGACTGTCTGTCCGTTGATTTTAGGTGGTAATACCGCACCCACACCCGTAGATGGGAAAGGATTTTTACCCGATTTAGCTCCCAAGCTGCAACTGCTAGAAGTTCATGCAGTTGAGCAAGAAGTCTTTTTGCACTATTGCCTGCAACGACCAGCAGATTAGATTACGCTAAATAAAGGATTGGGGACTGGGGATTGGGTACTGGGTACTGGGTATTGGGCATCGGGTATGGGGTATGTTCCTTATTCTCCTACTCCTCAGTCCCCAGTCCCTAGTCCCTAGTCCCCAGTCCCCAGTCCCTAGTCCCTAGTCCCTAGTCCCCAGTCCCTAAAAAGTGGAACAACTTAAGCCTCGCTATTCTGTCGTTTGGACGAACAAAATTGCTGAAGTACCCCAAAATGCCTGGAATGCTTTGGCAATGCCACTCAAAACGCCGTTTTTAGAATGGGAGTGGCTAAACAATCTCGAAACCTCCCATAGTGCTACGGCTAAAGCTGGTTGGTTGCCGAATCACTTGACATTGTGGCGAGATAGAACGCTGATTGCTGCTGCGCCACTTTATCTCAAAGGACATAGTTCTGGTGAATTTATTTTCGATCACCAATGGGCAGAGTTAGCCGATCGCATCGGAGTCCAATATTACCCAAAATTGCTGGGAATGACACCATTTACCCCAGCTGAAGGCTATCGCTTCTTAATTGCCCCAGGAGAAAATGAGGATGAAATCACCGCGCTCATGGTGCATGAAATTGACACTTTTTGCTCCAAAAATCGAATTTCTGGGTGTCACTTTCTCTATGTTGATCCCCAATGGCGTCCGATGCTGGAACGGCATGGTTTTACAACTTGGCTGCACCACAGCTACGTCTGGGAAAATGCTGGGTTTAAAACTTTTGATGACTACTTGAAAGTTTTCAACGCCAATCAGCGCCGCAATATCAAGCGGGAACGCAAAGCTGTGGAAAAAGCCGGTTTACGATTACAACCCCTGAGTGGTGATGAAATTCCTCAGTCTTTGTTTCCCTTGATGCACCAATTTTATGCTGACACCTGTGATAAGTTTGGCTGGTGGGGTAGCAAGTATCTCACACGGAGGTTTTTTGAGCAGTTATACGCCGATTATCGCCATCGAGTCTTATTTGTTGCTGCATATAGCGAAGAAGATAACTCTCATCCTTTAGGAATGTCCTTTTGTTTATTTAAAGGTGACAAACTCTATGGACGCTATTGGGGGAGTTTTCAAGAAATAGATTGCTTACATTTTGATGCTTGCTATTATGCGCCGATTGAGTGGGCGATCGCTAACGGTATCCAAATTTTTGACCCTGGCGCGGGCGGGCGACACAAAAAACGGCGAGGTTTCCCCGCTATGCCCAATCACAGTCTGCATCGCTTTTACAATAATCGTTTAGGACAAATTTTACTTCCCTATATTAAGGAAGTGAATCAACTCGAACAGCAGCAGATTGAAGCAATTAATGCAGAGTTGCCATTTAGTGAGAAAAATACTTGAGCAAAAGGAACTACTTTCGTAACATCACCGCGTAAGTCCTAATAAGTTCAGGAAAATATTTATGGAGCGTGTGAATCGTGATGAGTTAATTAGAAGATATGCTGCTGGGGAAAGAAACTTTGCCGGAGTCAAGTTGGACATAGATCTGTCGGGGATTGACCTGAGTGGCACTGACTTGACTGGGAATAATATGGAGGAGTTCTATCTTGCTCGTGCTATTTTCAAAGCAGTCAGTTTAGTTAATGCCAAATTGTTTGAAGCCTGTCTCAATAGTGCCGATTTGACCGAAGCCGATCTTAGAGGAGCAGACTTGCGACGTGCCAGCATCAATGTTGCTAACCTGACTAATACCGACTTTAGAGGAGCGAGATTTCACAACACTAGCTTCCATAAGGCTAATTTAATAGGGGCTAACTTGAGCGTAACTGATTTGGGGGGATGCGACTTCTGGGAAGCTGATTTGACTGGAGCTAATTTGGAAGGAGCTAATTTGCGTTGCACTACTTTTCGTAACACTATCATGCCAGATGGCACTATTCGGAATAATTGAGTCTAATTCTCTGATTTTCTTTTAAGTAAAAGGAATCAAAAATATCTGAAAGATATCAAGAAGACTAAGGGAAATAGGAATTACACTTGATATAGAGTGTAAAAACCCTCAATAAAGAAATTTTCTTTTTATAATGCTTATGGATTTAATAGTTAAAGATTTAGCCGCAATTGATGATAAACTTTCCCAGCGTCATATTGACCTTGATCCTGGTGGATATTTCATTATTTACTTAGATCGAGACGCAGGGTTAATTTATGCCAAGCATTTTACAAATGTGATTGACGATCGCGGTTTAGCTGTCGATCCCGAAACAGGAAAGGTAATTCCGGCGCGAGAAAAGGTAGAACGCACTCATACGACAGTTTTTAGTGCGAGGACGGCGAAAGAACTTTGCGTGAAGATTTTTGAAGAAACTCAGCCCTCTCCTGTAACTCAATTAAATCATGCAGCTTATTTGGGTCGAGAATTTGTTCGGGCTGAGGTAGCTTTAGTCAAAGAGCAAGAGTATGTTCAAGATTAAGTTAAAAGTTAGGAGTTAGAAGTTAAGAGTTAAGAGTTAAAAATTCATAACTCCTAACTCCACTTTGAATTTTCCCATTACCCATCAGATGATGGCTGATTTATCTGATAGATATAGTAAGTCGCCATTGGAATAACGGTGGCGGCAATTAACAATCCTACTACCCAAGCAGTAGCGTTACCTTGGTTAGTTTCTCCTGCTTTCTTGAAGGTGGCTTCTACCTGCACATTCTCAGTGATTTGGGGTGGGCCTGGATCGGCTTTGCCAGAGAGGACAGCGACAAGGCGATCGCTTGCATCTAGAAATGCCTGATTGTATTTGTTACCATTGCGTAATGGCACACTTACTGTTTCACTAGCTACACTCTCAGCAATAGAGTCAGTAAGCATTGGCTTGACTTGATCTCCAGTAATAATGGCAGTACCATTAGTAACCGTATCAATAACCAATAAGGTTTGATTAGCTTGGGCTTGTTTTGTGGGAAACCATTTTTCAAACAGTTCTTTGGTGAAGCTTTCTGGTGTCTCACCGTAGTCGAGGCGGCGAACAGTAACAATTCTAACTTCCTTATCTGTTTGCTTGGCCAAATCCTCGAAAGCGCTGTTAATCTTACCTTCATTCAGACGGCTGATGACTTCACCTTGATCCAAAACCCAGGTATTATTCCCTGCTGTGAGGTTGGGTATTTGATCCACACCTGTGGCAAAAGCAGGTGTGGCAAACAGCGAAGCTGCTAAAATAACCGTCACCAAAGGAAGAATTAGCCGGATGAGATGTTTTTGACTGTTAAATACTTGTTTGAGGAGCTGTTTCATCGTGTGATCCCTAAGACAGACTTGCACCAAAAATACTACAGAACCACTGCAAAAATCACCTAGTTTCCGGTTTTCTCCAGTATCAAGTTTCTGCTACTGCCAGTAGATATATATTTTACGGGATTTTTTGATTGCACAAACTTGTTCTGAAGGCGGTTGCAAGCATTAAATTGACAAGAAATACCGCCCATTTTGGGAATTAACCCAAAAACTTAGGGCGGAATTTGCAAACCATCTAGAAATGATATCGTATAATCAATATTTTTGGCAGAATCTAGCATATTTTTTTCATATCTGCAAGTAGCTTTTTCTACTGTACCCATTGATGGGTTTATATCTGCATTTTTCGGATATTTTAGCTAAATTTCTATCAATATAATATATACATGACCATAATTTTAACTAACGACGACGGCATTGATGCCCCCGGTATCCGAGCGCTGATCAAAGCTGTAAACGGCAAAAATGCTATTATCGCTGCTCCTGCTGATCATCAGTCTGGCTGTGGACATCAAGTTACCACCACTCGTGCCATCAACCTCCAGCGACGTTCTGAGACTGAGTATGCGATCGCAGGCACTCCTGCCGATTGTGTGAGAATTGCCCTAACACAAATTTCCGCAGATGTCAAATTTGTGGTTTCAGGTATCAACGCTGGGGGCAACTTGGGAGTCGATTCCTACATTTCTGGCACAGTGGCTGCTGTGCGGGAAGCCGCAATGCACGGTATTCCTGGAATTGCCATTTCTCAATATCGCAAAGCCAAGCAGAATTTTGATTGGGATCTGGCCGCCAAATTCACAGATGAAGTAATAGAAGACTTACTCCAGCGTCCCCTAGAACCGGGAAGCTTTTGGAATGTGAACTTGCCGCATCTGCAACCAGGAGAACCAGATCCGAATATGGTGTTTTGCCAAGCCTGTACCAGACCTTTGCCAGTAAACTATCGAATTGAAGGCGATAATTTTTATTATGTAGGCGAATATGGCAAACGCGATCGCACTCCTGGTAGCGATGTCGATGTATGTTTTTCCGGCAATATCGCGGTAACTCAGTTAAGAGTTTGACATCAGCTATCAGTTACTAGTTAATTGTTACCATCTTTTAGGCTATTACGAATTAAAAATCATATCGTGTCAGCCAAATTACCCAAACAGGACTTACGCAAACAATAGCCGAAACTCTTATTTTCTTTTTAGGGCAATTCATGTAGACGCAAAGCGGTGAGGGGGCGCAGTCTTCTCTACGAGACGCTGCGCGATGGCGGTTCCTGTCGTTAGTGCAGCGATAGCGCAGCGTAAAGCCTGCGGCATGGCAACGCTATAAGCGAGTCATCAAGCGTCACCCCCGAACCCGGAGGGCTTAAGGCAGGGTATTGCCCCTACGGCGTGTACTTTTGCGTAAGTCCTACCAAAATAAAAGAACCCCTCCCCGCCTGCTTTGGAACTCGGGGCCCCCTCAGGGGATTAGGGGCAGGGAGACAAAGCACAGCTTTGGCGGGGTGGGGTTCTCCGGTTTTGAAACCTGCTAAAGTTTCAGTAGCACTGAACACTAATTTTAAAAAAAGCAGAAAAATATGCAGTTTCTCAAAATTGTTCTTGTCGTTCTCGTGTTGACGGTAAACCTGTTAATTGCTCAACCCTCTTGGGCAGGTAAGGATTTTACTAAGGGGGCTGATTATGCTGAGGTAACTCAGGCGCTCAATCAACTTTTAACTGTAAAAGATACACCTGAGCAAGCTGGTTATACACCTGAGCAATTCCAGAAGCGACTGGCACAATTGCAGCTTCAGAAAAATGTCATAGAAACAGCTAGAAAGCGGGCGCAGTGCCGCAATGAAACTGGAAAGACGTTGGCTGTCTATGCCAATAAACCAAAAAAATCTCCAACCCAACTCTACTTTTTGGGCGCAGGAACAATCACAGATGATGATTGGGATTGTGATGGCATTTACTTACCCGCAGGTTCTCAAGTGGTTCTAGGCCCGAACGCTCAACCACAAGAACTAACCCAACCAATCGCCGTCAAGTTTGTGGATGGTACACAGTCTATTGCAAGAACCAATCCAGTGACTGGTGCGATTGAATTGAATGTTGAACCCGCCAAAGTATTTAAGGCGGGTGAGAGCAGCTGGTTACTCCCGACTTTCTCTCAAGCAGATATTGATACGCAAATTCCCACTCCACAACTCATTGACTAATCTCATCTAGATAATTCAACTTTTCTGCACTTACCACATAAAAGTTGAACTAAAACAATAGGATATGTAAAGGAAAATTTTAAACCATTGAACAATCAACTTTTAATTAAGGAAAAATTACAAACCACGCTTGAGAAGATTCAAACCAAGAGCGATGGCTCTCCCATTACTGATTTGCAGCTAGATAAAACCTTAGCCGAAGAAATTGAACAATTGACGACGGAACTAGAGAGTGTCAATCCCAATCTCAATCCTCTTCTCTATGCTACTTCTTTGTTGGAGGGAACTTGGCAACTGCAATACTCTACTGCCAGAGAAATCCGTACTTTAGTTTCTCTCCCATTAGGATTAAAACTGGGTAAAGTTTATCAAGTGATTGATGTTGCAAATAAATTATTTTTCAATCTAGCTAAAGTTAAACATTCTCTAGGGCTAGTATCGGGATATGTCAAAGTAACAGCTAGCTTTGAGCCAGCCAAAGAAAATTTAGAGCCTCTACCGAACAAACGCCTCAATGTTTATTTTGATAAACGCTACCTATCGATTGAGAAGATTGCTGGCATTAATACCCCCCAACTCAACCCATTTAAGGTTGTCCCAGCTAATAATCCTACTAGCAGAACTGCTACACTGGACATTACTTACTTAGATGAAACCTTAAGAATTGGACGTGGAGGAGATGGAAGTTTATTCATTCTTAGTAAATCATCAGATTTACCTGACTTCACCTCCTAAATTTGTAATTTGTCGCGCCGCTGAATGAATATGGCTCTCTCAATAATGCATCTTTTCACCAAAGTAAAACCAGGTTTTGCGATGGTAGAGCTTAAAACATTAAATTTAAAGGTAGGTCATGGTATAGAAGGAGATATTAATGCCGATCCTATAAGTCCAAGGCAAGTTTTAATTGTTAGGTATGAAGACATTTTAGATTTATCAATTAAACCAGGAGAATTACGAGAAAATATTGTGGTTACAGGTATAGAATTTGATAATTTTATCCCTGGTTCTGTGCTAACCTTTGAAAGTGGTGCGGCAATTCGTCTAACTTTTCACTGCGAACCTTGTAAGCGAATAGCCCACTTGGTAGAATCATTAAAAAGCATCCAAGGAAAAAGAGGAATTTTAGGCGTAGTTATTAAATCAGGTAAAATCCAGGTTGGTAGTAGTTTTCAGATTCAAGCTAATAAATTTCCAGCATTATCTGAAAATCCATATCAACGATTCCTAAATTTTATCATCAAAATCCCACGTGGAAAAATAGTTACATATAAACAAATAATCAAAGGTATGGGAGTAGATAATAGCTATTTAAGAGCTATTCCTACATACCTGAAAAAAACATCAGATGCTGATTATCCAGTACATAGAATATTAGACTCTAAATGTCATTTGATAAATTATGTTAGCCAACAAAAAAATAAGTTGGAAAATGAAGGAGTGAGAGTTTTAACTGAAGCAGATTTATTAAATAATTTCAACACAAGTTTTGTAGATATTAAAGATTATCTATGGGAAGATGACACTATTTATTTAGAATAGACATTACTGTAATTTTCATGGTATTTGCAATATTTGGTAGAAAAAATGTTTTATTTAATCAAGATGAACCCTGATTTTTTATTTGTTTAGATGTAGCTTCCATAAAGTCGATAAAAACTTTTATTAGCTTATGAATTCCCTCGCTACCTCCTGCAATTAAACCTCCTGTCAGCAATGCATCTAAACAACGGAAAATAATTACTTGTATTGGATTACCTAAATCAATAACTACAAGTGGCTCGATTGAGCGAATACCTATTGCACTCATTAAAAGACCGAATAAAAGGGATGTCCATAGAGCAATTATTCTTGTATCAGATTTATATGCTGTCTTTTGCTGCTCTTTTTCATTTATATCATCAATTTGTGGCTTGAATATTTTTAATGGTTCTTGTTGGTTTTGGGTAAAGTTTTGGATGATTTGCTGCTCTAAACTCATTCCTTCAGGTGGGAGTCCACTGATTTGATTGGATTCTAAAGAAAGATATTGTTTTTGTTGTGCTTCCATAAGTCTTATCTTTTCCGAGAGGAGAGCCTTTTTTTGCTGAATACTAATATCTAATTGTTCAACGAATGGGCCCCGCCAAGTAGTTATAAAAACTTCTAAAGAACGCTCTAGTAACAAAGAAATAAATAATTGTAAGGTGAGTAACTGGATAATATCATTAAGCCCAAATGGTTTTAAAACGAATGGTTTAGATGATAACCAAGTTGACAAAGTTACTACTAGAAAACTAATAATAATTAATACAATAAATAGAGGAGATTCTGGAGAAAGCTTTAGCAACGTATCTATACTCCTGTTTCACGTCACAATATCTAACACAGCCTGGAGGTGAAAACTACACCTGCTGAGTAACTTAACAACGTTAATTTGATAGAACAGTAAATAATTTATTAGCCGACCATTTTTTCCAGGCGTGTGATATGGTATGCGACTGTGGAAGCGATGTTTTCAACGGGCTACGCCTACGCACAGGGTAATCTAATGGTTCATGATAAAACTATTGCTATAAAGGCATTCCAGAAATAAACGCTAGCCTTGAACGCACTGTGCGAAGCGGGGCGAGGGGCGATCGCGTTAAATATGAAAAGGTGCGTTGGAGAAAGGGGGCGACTCTAGAGCAAGCGTAACACCAATAAAAAACCCCTCCAAGGTTAAAGGGGTTAAAGTAATTTTTGGCAATGGGATGGTGATTAAGGGAAGACAGCAGCTTTTCCTTCTTTGTGAAGCATTTTCTTGTCAAAGCAACGAGATGATAGTAAAGCATTTTATAAATCCGTTACGAATCTCTCCAACGCTGTACTTAGTAAGATAAATCATTAGTGTTGCCGAATGATGTCAGCTGCGACTCGACAGCATTTAGGTAACCTGTATCATTCAAAGCTTGTACTGGTAACTTTTTAGCGTTGACAGCAGCTTTAACCACATCTAGTGCAGTCAGGCTTCCTATTTGGTATTGAGAAACCAAAGCACTACCACTAGGAATACCCTGTGCTTTCAGGTTACCTTGATAAGCTAGAAATGCAGCATCAAAAGGTTTGAGGTAGGTGACGTTCGTAGAATGAGTGAATAAATTGTTAGAGTTCATAGCTATAGGTTCGCCACTATTGTTAATAGCTGTTTGAGCGCTATTGATTCCAGGTAATAAAGCAATAGAAGCAACAATCAGTACAGAATCAATCAAAATGGAGAGTTTCATAGGGTTATCCTTAGTTAGATTAAAGTGCAATTAGTGTTCTTGAGTAATAGAGTCTTATTTTTTATCAGTCTCAACTTCCTGCACTCAGGTCACCTAAACGGTTGGTTTATTCCTCACCCATTCGGGTGAGCTAATTGAGTGCAAGAACTGAAAAAATAAATCGAGAGCAAAGTTCAGGACAAACTTGAACAGATATATATTTAACTGAGGCAATCTAAAAATTTATGCAGCGCTGTTACTCAGTTGCAGGGGTAGCCCAACCCAGAAATCGCATTTCTGTACTATATCCTTCAATAGCAGATTTGTTGGTTAACTATGATTGAATCTATTTGTATATTCGGATTTACCGAACATACAAATTAGGGTAAACCGTAACTTTTTTCATGTCTAATTTGGGACGGAAATCATCAATTAGTTGGTGTTAATAACCGAATTTATAGTAGGTTTAACTTTACGTAAGATAAATATGTAAGCACCAATTGAAGTGCAAAGCTAATTAAACAAAAGCTAATTGATACGAGGAAGAGTTATGACATTAGTTCGTTGGAATTCTTGGAGAGAAATTGACACTCTACAACGTCAACTCAATAATTTATTTGAAGATACCAGAGTACCATCTGTATTGTTGGACAGAGGCTTGAGTAAAGTTCCTGCTGCTGAAATACAAGAAACTGAAAATGCTATTCTTTTGAAGCTAGAACTACCAGGAATAGAAGTTAAAGACTTAGATGTGCAAGTCACAGAAAACGCTGTTTACGTTAGCGGGGAGCGGAAGTCTGAAACTAAAACTGAAGAAAAAGGCGTTACCAGAAGTGAGTTTCATTACGGTAAATTTCAACGCGTAATTCCTCTATCTGCTCGGATTCAAAATACTAACGTTACGGCAGATTATAAAGACGGCATCTTGAATCTGACACTGCCTAAAACTGAGCAAGAAAAGAATAAAGTTGTCAAAGTTAATTTGGAACAACCTGCTAACTAATGGGTTGCGATCGCACAACTCTACCTCTCTTGATTGATTGAGATAGCTAATAGCTTGGTTACGCGAGTAACCAGGCTTTTTTGTAACAATTGTCTGCAATAGGCGCGTAAGCCCTGTGTGCATGAATTATCTAAGAGAACTGGAGAGCGTAGGCGCAGCCCGCACTTCTCTGCGAGACGCTGCGCGAACGACAAAGCTCAGTGACCGTCGTAGACATCACCTTTGCTTTTAAGGTTTGTAAAGGAATTTTACTATATATGTATATATGTAATGGTATGGATGAATAACAGAACCCAAGGATGCTGGGCTACGTCTACCCACTTCTTACCTTTAAATAAGTAAAGCTGATGAGTTATATCAGATTTACTGAAGTAATAA
>NZ_CAXTNP010000191.1:0-16019 GCF_964245575.1 uncultured Nostoc sp.
CCCTAATTTTCCCCTATTTCCCAACTTCCTATCCCTTCAGTACAAAGGCTTCATGAGTTGGTACGATAAATTTACTACAGTTCCTCACTTCCCAAAATGGCATACATGCGATCAGACATTTGTTCTACACAGGAATTTACTTAGAAACATCATAAGGTGATGTCTCTAGGGAAGGGAAGTATGCGTCTAAGTGTATTTTATTCAACGTCTGATTTTAAATTTATTTTGTTTAATAAAACTTCAAATAGGTTTATTATCCTTTAAAATCTTTTGCAGAGATTCTAGGTAAGATATATGGCTGATATTGTTGATATTGCAGTTACGGCTGAGTCTTTTAAAACACTGGTGGCGGCTGTACAAGCTGCTGGTTTAGTAGAAACATTAAAAAGTCCTGGCCCGTTCACTGTCTTTGCACCAAATGACGATGCTTTTGCCAAGTTAGCACCGGGAACTATCCAAACTCTGTTACAAAATATTCCCCAGCTAACGCGGATTTTAAAGTATCATGTCGTTCCAGGAAAGCTGCTAAAGGCTGATTTAGCACAACTCGGTACGGTTAATTCTGTGGAAGGTTCACCGATTAAAATTGATTCTTCTGATGGTTTTGAAGTTAAAAATGCCACAGTTTTAGCAGCAGATATCGAAGCTGATAATGGTGTAGTACACGTTATCGATACAGTGATTTTACCGGGTTAATTCAGCTAGGGTGGGTATTTTCCACCCTACTTATCCAAAATCTTTATAATTAACTAACTATTGAGAGTATCAAAACGCAACTTAATAGTTTAATTTATGTTATATTTGCAATGTGATTACTCACTCATCTGTTAATGTTGATTTCGTTATTTTAAAATACAATAAATTAAATTCTTAAAACGCTAACACCTATCCCAACAAATTAATGCTCGATTTAAACACCTTAACTGAGTTCTCTCGTGGCAACTGCGTAAGTATTTGTGCATTTCTTGTACCAGCGAACTTGCTTGTCACAATTTTAACGATGAGCCTGGTAGCGTTACGTCGCCCATCGCATCAAGTGTGGCAATCTGCTGGAATTGCTAGCTTTTTCGCTTCTGTAATGATACTGCACGTATATACTTGGTTCATGATTGGCGTGGTGATGGCTCCTACTTATATCTTGATGTGGCTAGCAATCACCTGTTTAGTAACTAATTTGGCAGCAATTCTTTTTCAAAGACGCTACAGTAATAACCCTAGTCTTTCAAACAACGCCTGAAATCTACACATACTCTCTATAGCACTATTTCTTCAACTTGCTAGTGCATAGATGGTTCTTCGGTTGTGGTTAGACATCACTCTTTACAATTCTTTCATCGCACCCAATAGGGCAATTTTGCCCTTTTTGGGTGTGTCTGCCAATAATTACAACCCTGCGATCGCACCTTTTGATCGAGTAAAGCAGTGCGTAGACGCATATAGGCTTGTCATTAGACATCGCCTGCCATATTTTAGATTACTGACGTAGCAGAAATATATTTGATAACTTGCTATGAGTTTCGATTACCTACGCTACAGTATTCATTTATAGTCATAGAAATATTAATAAAGGAACAGAAGTTTATGACATCAAGTACAACTTATACTTATGATGCCAATGGTAATGTGATATCTGAGAATATAGACAAAAACAGTGATGGGACAACAGACTCAGTTATTACATACAGCTATAACCGGACAGTCGAAAGCTTTGACGAGAACTTTGAGAGCATTGTGAGCATCTATACTTATGATGCCAACGGCAACCAGACATCCAGACGTGCATACGTCGATGGCCAGGACATACTTTATTCTTTTGAAACACGTACTTATGATGCCAATGGCAATAAGACATCCGAAAGCTTTGACAACAACGGCGACGGCAAACTTGATACCTTAACCATTGTCTAAGTTTAATTACATGAACTACCCCGCCCATTTATAGCGCTTCTCAAATGGAAAATACAGTTTGATCTCACTTCCATTCCTCTCTCCTTTTAGAAGAGAGGATTTGAATCTTACCCTCCTTCCCTTGCCGACGGTGTACACACAAGTCAAAAAAAGCTCGATGCAACAAAGGTGCAGGTGAATGCAACAAAGGTGCAGGTGAATGCAATAAAGGTGCAGGTGAATGCAATAAAAGTGCAGGTGAATGCAATAAAAGTGCAGGTCAAGAGACTTGTGTGTAGACCGTAGCTTCCCTTGCAGGCAAGGGGCTGGGGGTTAGGTCTGTATTACCCTCAACTGAGAAACGCTATATTTTAGTATATATTCATAAATTTTAGACACTGTAGAATATCATTTAGGAAATTCTGCACGTAACTGATTGACTACCCGATCTAGTCCCACGGAATGGGCGGCTTTGAATAATAAACGATCGCCTGTTTGCACAAATGTCTTCAACCTAGCCACCAAATCAGCATGAGTTGCAAAGCACTCCGATGGAATACCTTCAGCACTAAGGGCGATCGTTTCGGCATCTTGTCCATCTACCAAAACCAACAAGCCGTCTAAATTCAACTTTTTCACTGTTTCTCCGACTCGCTGGTGCAACTGCTGCGATCGCTCTCCCAATTCTTTCATTGCACCCAATACCGCAATCTTCCGTTTTCCAGGTGTGTCTGCCAATAATTGCAAGGCTGCAATCATAGCTTCTGGTGCAGCATTATAAGTTTCATCTAAGATTACCACATCGTTCGGTAAGGTAAATCGCTGCGATCGCCCTGCGGGCATATCCACCATTACACCTGCTTTGAGGCTTGCCCAATCGATCCCCAACACCTTTGCCACCGCTAAAGCTGCCAAGAAATTAGTCGCATTGTGACGACCAGGTAAAGGTAGAGGTAGTTGGATTCCTGCAACTTCCACCTGGTCGTTATCAATTAATTGCCCTTGGATATCGCCACCAGAAAAGCCGTAAGTTAAAACTTCTCCGTGCCAAAATTTTGCTGCTGTGGCCATTAATAAAGGATTGTCGTGGTTGAGAATTGCCACACTATCAGCAGACATTTCGGCTAATAACTCACATTTTGCCTGTGCGATCGCTTCTTCCGAACCCAGTAATTCAATATGTGCCGTCCCCACATTGGTAATCACTCCAATTGTTGGACGCGCTACTTGTGTGAGTTCGGCAATTTGTCCCTTACCGCGCATTGCCATTTCAATCACGGCGTAGTCATGTTCTTTGCCAAGTTCTAGGAGAGTTTTCGGGACACCGATTTCGTTGTTGTAATTTCCATAAGTTTTGTGAACTCGTCCCTTTGTCCCTAAAACTGCTGCAATTAATTCTTTAGTTGTAGTTTTCCCTACGGAACCTGTGACACCAATTACAGGAATGTCAAAGCGATCGCGCCACCATCTGCCAATTTTCTGATATGCTTTGAGGGTGTCTTTTACTTGTAATACAGGAAGTCCCGGATTTTCGTATTCAAAATCCACAATTGCAGCTATTGCACCCTTTGCGATCGCAGTTTGTACAAATTCATGTCCATCAAACTTATCGCCTCGTAAACCTAGAAATACTTCACCCGGCTTCAGGGTACGGCTATCTGTTTGTATACCGCAACTTACTTGTGTTAAAGCAGTTTCAGATAAGTTTACAGAACTGGCCAAAAGAACTTCAACCAGTTGGGTTAGGGTGGCAGAACAATGCATAAGTAATTTACAATTTTTTTGTTCAAAATTATAAAATCGAATTATGACATAATACTGCATTGAACAACAAGATTTGCGACTTTTTGAAAAAGGCGCGAATCTAAGCCTAGTCACAATAAGACCAAAAATAATGCCAAAGAAGATTAACTCCTTTGGCACGCTTTATTTATAAGCTATTTATATAGTTTAATTAACCATATGTTCTATCGCCCTATCCCCGGTTTTTAATTAAGATTACTTGCATAATTTGTATTGCTATCTCACTAGAAATACCTAAAGCTTGATATAAATCATTTAAGAAGTTTTTTTCTTCTTCAGCTACAATACCTTCAGCTAAGACTAAATCAGTAGCTACTGCAAAGGCCGCTTCCCGCAAGTCTTGAGATAGAGAATCTTTGGCTGCATTAAATAAAGTATTAAAGCCATCCCCTTGGAGAATGCCCAAGATTTTCTCAAACAGCTTGTTGATCATCTCATGGGGATAACTTTTAAAAAGTTTCATCCGAGACAGCACAAAAGTGATAGAATTTGCTTGCTCAACAGAAAGATAACCGTCTGAGGCTGTTGCTGCCAAAACAATGACAGCAAAAGCTTCTGCTGGATTGAGTGCTGCTTGGGTTTGGCTTTCTGTGCCCAACACAGCGTCGAATAGACCCATTGTAGTAACTCCTTGGTTAGAGCCTCAATAGCGCTACAGTTACCTGTGTGTTTGGTGGATTTCCAGGTAAGGCTGCAACGCCGTGAGACTTTCATGCTTTAGTGTTCCCAGGATTTCTTCATAGCGAACACTTGCACCCAATGGTTTTTGGCAAGAACTACACTACCATTTGTAAACTTAGCGTTCTCCTGCCTTTTCTATTGTTTCAATTACTGCCAAACCTATACCAGAAGCTGCTAGTAACAGTACTACTGATATTAAATAGGCATTGGTCAGCATCCGTAAGGCTTCATCAAAAAAAATGTAGGTGGTCATTGCTTCACCTTTTGAAATTTGTGCTGCTAGTACTTTTTATTTCTCCACACACCGATAGGTGAATTTCGCCGAGAAACTGCTAGCAATTGCATCTTAACAAAACTTTAGCTCTTTCAGAACACTGTTCCAACTTTTTATTTCTGAAGATTTGATGAATTTTAGAAAGCCTTGGTAAAAGAAATTACTTAGCTTGAGTTTAGATCAAAAGTTGTGTCATCCTAATTTTACGTAAAAATAGTTGTTAAATTAGTCAACTAACTCACGAATAATCATGACAATAAGTATACATAAATTGCCTATTTTTGCAGACTATGTTCTGAAATCCAAAGGAAACATAGAAGAAGATTCCCGGTTTATTAGAGAAGTCGGGAATCTGAGCCACAAATCAATAAAATTATTATGATCTCAGTGCATATACGAAAATAACTCAATTACAAATTCCAAGGTTTTACCTAAAAAAAAAAGAAAGTACCTAAAGTAAACAATGTTCAATTGTTGCTACGACTGATTGAGAAAGAGAGTCAAAATCGTAACCACCTTCTAAGCCAAACAGAATTTTACGAGTTATCCCTAGACAATAATCAGTAAATAAAGCGTAGTCTTCTGGCTGCAAATTGATACTTGCCAAAGGATCTGCGGCATTGCCATCATAACCAGCACTCACAATCAGCAAATCCGCCTGAAAGTTAGCTAAAAAGGGTACGACCTGTTTTTCAAATAGTGGCTGATATAGTGCAATATCACTACCAGGGGGTACAGGTAAATTTAATACATTATTATGAAAGCCGCGTTCTGTCGATCTTCCAGTACCGGGATAGCAGGGATACTGATGTAGGGAACAGTAGGCGATGCGTGCTTGAGTTTCGACGATCGCCTGAGTACCATTCCCGTGATGCACATCCCAATCGAGGATGGCGACGCGGTTAATTCCGGGTTGTTCGAGGGCAAATAAAGCTGCGATCGCAGCATTAGAAAATAGGCAAAAGCCCATCCCCGCATCACTTTCTGCATGATGTCCTGGGGGACGCGCTAGTACAAAAGCTGGATTAGCCGACTTTAATACAGCCTCAACACCATCCAACCATGCACTGACTGCCAACAATGCCACATCATAACTACGCGGGGAAACTGGCGTATCTCCATCCAAAGGGCCACCGCCACTAGAAGCGATTTGCCAAAGTTTTTTGATGTAGGCTGGGCTATGGGCTTTAACTAACACAGGCATCAGCGATGGCTGTTCTGATGTTGGTGTAGGCGATCGCCAGTCAATTTTATCTGCGAATGTAGCTGCTTTTAGGGCAGTGGCGATCGCACTTAAACGTTCTGGTCTTTCAGGATGGTATTTTCCAGTCTTGTGATCTAAAAATTTGTCGGAATAGATGACTGGCAGCATAGGACGAAAAAGCTTGGCAGCAAGACAATGAATGCTATTGTATCGTCACTTGTACAAACAGTTTTTCTTTAGTACTAATACTGTTTCAAGCTAACTTTGCGGGATTTATGGTCAGAAAATCAAGTTCTTTTCTTCCACTGCCTCCCCTGCTTTCCCTGCTTTTATCCAGAATTTTTGGGTTGGTCAAGTACTAGAGCTTTGGTCGTTTACTTTCGAGGATTTCTGTTGCAATCTTTGCAGAAAGTGGGCGGTAGAATAGAAAGCCTTGTACATCCTCACAGTTGATAGATTTCAAGAACTCCAGTTCCTCTTCTTTTTCTACCCCTTCGGCTGTCAACTTCAATCCCAAGCTTTGCCCCAAGGTAACTATGGCCTTGATAATATGAGCTACTTTGACATCCTGCGTCAAATCTTGAATAAAAGACTTATCTATTTTCAGATTGTGGAGTGGCAAAAGCTGTAGGCGCGAGAGCGAGGAATGACCCGTACCAAAGTCATCAATGGAGATGTGAACACCCATCTGCTGTAGATTTTGTAACACGGTTCTGGTAAAGTCTAAATCCTCAATGGCTGTAGTTTCGGTAATTTCTAATTCTAAAAAGTGCGGCTCCAGCCCTGTTTGTTCTAAAACTGTAGCTATAGTTTCCACCAATTTGGGTTGGTGGAACTGTTTAAGAGAAAGATTGACAGCGATCGTTATGGGTGGCAATCCGGCATCTTGCCAGGCTTTATTTTGGCTACAGGCAGTCCGCAGCGCCCATTCGCCGATGGAGATAATTAATCCACTTTCTTCGGCGAGGGGAATGAAAACACTGGGTGCGACCAATCCCATCTCTGGGTGCTGCCAACGCAATAGAGCCTCCATACCACTAATTTCTCCTGTGGCAATGTTCACACGAGGCTGATAGTATACCGTAAATTCATTACGTTCTAGGGCATAGCGTAAGCTCTTTTCTAAAGTCAGAAGTTCAGGATTTTTAGCACTTAGGGAAACACTGTAGAATTGGTAATTATTCCGCCCTTTGTCCTTGGCATAGTATAAAGCGGCATCTGCGTGCTGGATTAGTGTTTCCGCGTCAGGACTGTTGCTATCAAACAAGGCAATACCAAGGCTGGCAGTCACATAAAGTTCATGCCCTTGGAGATGGAAAGCATCCTTCAATGCTTGTAAGATTCTATACGCCACCAGTGTTACCTCTTGAATATCATTGACTCGCGGGAGTAAGAGAGTGAACTCATCACCTCCCCAACGGGCTATAGTGTCTCCGCCTCTGAGTGAGTCTTTTAATCTTTGAGCGACACTTTTTAACAATTGGTCTCCCAAAGTGTGCCCTAGAGTGTCATTAATCACCTTGAAGCGATCCAGGTCGAGGAAGATCACAGCTAAACTTTCACCATTCCGAGTGGCGTTGGGGAGAGTTTTACTAAGCAGTTCATTAAATAGTAGGCGATTGGGCAACCCTGTCAGCATGTCATGTAGGGCTTGATAGCGAATCTTTTCTTCTACTTGCTGACGCTGCCGGGCACCAATGATACTAGCAGCCATCGTCAAAAGGGTAGATTCTTCGTGCTTTGACCAATGACGCTCAAATGTGCAGTCTGCCAAGCCAAGGTAACCCCAGAACTCTTTTTCCAAACGCAGAGGTACCAGGAGAAGGGATTGAATGCCATCTCGAATCAGGAATTCTTGTTCGGCGGCAGGAAATTGTTGGGTGAGTCCGCTAATCGACTTGCCGCTAGAGAGAACAGTGTACCAACGAGCTAACCCAGAACCTTGATAAGGCTGATTTTGCCAAGATTTGTAAGTAGATTCAATAGAAGAATGTGTCCATTCAAACCGCAGGCTGACTACTATTTCTCCTGTAGCAGGATGGGAATGGTTGTGAAAGAGATAGGCGCGATCGGCTTTGGCAGCTTCACCCAATACAGCTAGAGCTAGCTCAATACCAGTTTCGTAATTCATTTCTCCCAGCAAATAATTGGCAGCTTCTGCAACTGCCTGTAGCAAGCGATCGCGCTGACGTAGTTCGGCTGTGGCTTGTTTTTGCTCTGTAATATCCCTAATAATAAAACTTCTAATTAAATCACTTTCAGGAAGGTAGAGAACTGATTGTTCAAAAACTTCTGTACCTACTTCCACCTCCCGCACAAAAGAATTTTTTTCTAGATTCTTAACTGTACTCAAGAGTCCTGTTAAAAGCGGGTGTTTTTTTCCAACTTCCCTAAGTTTGGGAAACTTGAGAGCTGCGGCTGGATTAAGATAAGTGACTCTTCCTTCCAAATCCATCTCAATGATTGGATTGGGGATGAGTTCAGGGAAGGATGCTAGGCGAGCTAGGGCAGACTCACTAGCTAGTTCAAAGCTGGGATCGATAGCTAAGGTTTGAAAAGGATTGGCAGGACTGCCTTGCCCTGATAGAAAACCAGATAAGTCTTCAACATCAAAAGATTCAGAAAATGCTTTTTCTGAAATGTTGGAAACAGCATAATATTTAGCTTGAGCTTGATTACTGCCAAAAGCAATGACATCTCCATTTCTGAGATTATGAGAAAAGCATTTAGTACCATTGACAAATAAGCCATTAGTACTCCCTTTTCCCTTATAGTTACCATCAATAATCTGAAAGCCATATTGATCAGTCTCTGGAACAGTTACTCGCAATAAAATTGCATGTTGCATTGATACTGACCGCGAAGATAAGATAATAGTGTTTGCGGGATGCCGCCCCAGAGAATAAGTAGTCTCTTGCAAGGGGACAGTTCGTCGGCCTTGCAGGTCTTGGATGACCAACAGATGGCGTATTTTTTCCCGCTCGTTTCCTAGCATGGCTGTTCCTCAAATTCTCATATTTTTATGTCTTAGTCTGAAAAACTCTACTCCCACAAGTTGCAATACCTTTAGGTTAAGGCTTTATCCTCGCTAACCCTCCTTAAAAAGCAGGGAATTAAGTCTCCCTTTTTAATGGGAGCAGGCGCGGTGAAGCAGTGTGGTTTTGAGGGTTTCCCCCATGAACAACTGGTCAACCCAAAGGGTATTTTTGATTTCCACAAAGGAGCAGCTGGCGTGGGTAGGGGGGATCTTCTGGGGCAAAATATCACTAACACCAAGGTATTGCCATAACTTCAGACTTTCAGGCTGCACTTATGGGAAAATTTGCTCAATCAAAGTTGTCACCGTCTGTGATTCCAAAATTGGTATGAGGGTGCAAACCAGCCCTTCTTTTCATAATTGACCTTTTGGAATGAGATGGCTAATTGTTCAATCAGTTTTGTGGTAGAAGTTCTAGCTGTTTTCTCTACTCATACATAAGTTATAAACTTTCCCTCTTTGTCCATATTATTTAACCTTGTCTTTCTTAGGATACCCAGAATAAAATCAAACACTGAATAGAAGACATGGTATATTTGCGGATTTTCATTCTGAGTGGAGGGGAAACTCTGAATTAAATAAATAACGGTCTGATTTTTATTTTTTAATCAGTCAAATAGTTCTGTTTTACGAAATGAATTTTGCGAAATAGATTAGAACAAGGCAGAAATTAAGTTAATTGGGTGCATTCCACTAGGGAAAAAATATCTGAGCATTTTAAATCGCACGCCAGTTGCTTTAATGGAGCAAGAACCCCGGTTGGCGTAGCCTATCGTAGAGAAGGGAAGGAGAATGAACCCCTAAATTTCAAAAAGGATTATAGAATAAACTAAAATATAGTCCGTTTTCTTGTAATGTTCTATCATTCGAGTTAACAGATACTAAAGGAATGCCCCAGTCAAGACGAACGGTGAAGCGATCGCCTTGTGACCAACGCAACCCCAGACCAACAGCAGCTAGAGTATTAGGGTCGGGGTTCTGACTACCAGAACTATTCCAGCCAACACCAAAATCTACAAACGGCACAACCTGTAACGTGCTATATATCTGGGGTAAGCGCAGAATCGGTACTTGAACTTCCGCAGAAACAAAAGTGCCATTATCCGTTAGCAGGTAATCTTGACGGTAACCCCGAACGCTATCCTGCCCGCCTAAGCCAATTTGCTCTATAGGTAAGAGTGTTCTGGATGCTAATTGCGTATTTAAACGAAGTAAAAGTAAAGTTTCAGGAGCTAAAAGGCGTGCCCACTGCGCTTGCCCTTGCCAAGCAAAAAAACGGCTATCGGGAGGATTTTGATTAACCGTGGCATTCAACACATCTATACCCAAACTGAATTGAGAGCGTAGGGCGATGACTTCACGGCTATTACGATTCGTCCATTCTTGAAAAAATCGCAAGGCAGATACCCTGGTGCGTCCTTGTTCATCAGCACCAGGTGAAATTAGAGAGGGAGGAAACCCTCCTTCGCTCTCTCTCTGTAGTTTCCACGAGATATCACTTTCGCGTCGGGAAGCTGTTAACCCAAGAGCGAATTCTTGTGTGGGAGTTTGAACTATAGGCTGACGGAATGTCAATTCGTAGTAGCGAGATGCCGATTCGATCTCTAAAGATTTGAAAGCAGGTTCAATGACATTACTCGACGTAGTGCCATAGTTGAAGGAAAGCGTTCCGTTGCGGGGATTGAGAGGCAATGTGTAACTAGCGTCAAAGGAGTTGCTACCATCAGTGTTGGTATATCCTAAACTCAGACTATCTCCAAATCCAAGTAAGTTGGCTTCATTCAATCGTAATCCGCGTCGAAAACTGCCAACACTAGGCGATCGCCCATTATCAAGAATTATTGGGCTACTAAAGGTTTTTGCCTCGCTGATCTTGACTTCTAAGAGACTCGTACCAGTCTGCGATCCTGCGGAGAGTTCAGCAGAGACGTTTTGAATCAAAGGATTAAGTTGCAAAAGTTGCAGTGCCTCTAGTAGACGCTGCCGATTCAAAGGCGCTGATGTAGCTATTGCTAGTCTGCTGCGGACATAATTCGGATTCAACCGCCGAGTGCCAGTTACCTGGATATCTTCTAATTTACCTTCGACCACCTGAATTTTTACAACACCGGATTGGATTGTTTGGGGCGGGATATAAGCACCAGAAGTAATGTAACCATTTTGGACGTATAAATCAGTAATTTTAGAACGTGCTTGATACACTTGGGTCAGTGAGATCGGTCGTTTGGTAAATTCAGCAGTGGCTTGGGCTAACTCTTCGGGACTAAAGACTGTGCTACCAACAACTTCAAACCGTTCAACAACAATAGTTTGAGGAAAGTTGCCAGGGAGTGGTTCATCAGGTGTGGGATTTGGGGCAGAGGGTGGAAATAGTTCTGCTGGCGGGGGGAGTGGTTGTGGTAGTTCAGGTGGGGGAACTGGCGAAGGTAAGGGTGGTTGAACATCCTGTGGTGGTGGGAGTTGTTGTTGTGACAGGATGAAATTACTAGTTGGTAATTGTGTAGTATCAACAGCCTGAGCTTTCAGTGGACTACAAGTTATGCTACTAAGTAATAGAAGCATACTCAGTGGTAAGCAGGACACTATGAGATTTTGAGGATATTTGTTAATCATTGCACCGGACTATTTTTTGTTAGAAACTATGGGATTATTCGGGGACTGTTTCAGATGTGAATCTTACTTCATCTTTTGTCACTAAAGTTGATATTTTGGGCAAATCTCAATTTAAAAGCTAAATCCACTGGTTATTGCAGACTTAAAAGCATTGATAGTATTCGAGCTGCATAAGCAAGCAGATATGTTGGAATTATCTGTTTGTTATGGTTTAGGGTTACTTCACAATACGTTCGGTTAAGGTTATTGGTGGGGTATTATGGTGTGTAGAGACTAGCTATTTTCATCGTCTCTACAAGCGTTATTGATAGACAAATTATCTTATCCCAACCGTATTGGGTTACTTCATATCTCTTTGCTGAAACATTCCCATCAATTTACGTTTACGAGCGTGGGTTTGCATTAAGTTTTGGCGATAGCTTAACCAGTCAGCTTTATTTCCAGATTCCAAGTAGGCGTTACGTGCCTTTTTTAACCATTCAACTGCGTAGTAGTAGTATTCGGCTTTACCTGCATCCATAATCTTTTCGGCACGGCGACGAGCATTAGCAATCACCCAATTAGGATTGTGAGGGATAGCAGCATCCATGACTCGGTGAATCAATTCTGAATTATAAGAACTGAGTTCATTAGCGATCGCAATTGCATCATCAATTAGCCCCTCATGTAAGAATATATCAACCTTGGCTGATTCCGTTCTCCCACCACTATCAGTACGGATAATTCTCAGCAGTTCTGTTTTGACACTTTCCCAGTTTTCCCCAGCCAATTCTGCCATCTTTTGGTAGTCAACAAAGGAGGGTTTCACTTGAAAAGCCGCCTTGATTGCTAATAAAGCAGCTTCACTATTATCCAACTCAATAGCCAAATCACTTGTCCAAATCCCCAATTCGTACTGACAATTACCCGGTAAATTTAATCCACTCTGGGCTATATCTAGTGCTTGCTGTAATGCCCCTTGAGAGCTTAGTGTTTTCGCTAGGGCAAAAGCCTCTTCCATTGAGTTCATCTGGGTTTGAGCAGCATCAATTGCTTCTTCTACCCTGCCTAAACGCCCTAGCATTGTCAGATACTGCTGGGTTTGTCCTTCCGCTTCTGCTAAATATAAGTATTCTTGGTAACGTTCCTGGCGTTCGAGGATTTTTAGCCGAATTAGTGCCAAATCATCCGCGTAGTCTGGCACGTCTTCTTCCCAAGCTCCCCTTTCGGTAATATTACCTTGGAGAACTTGCACCAGTGGTGAATAATCCCAACCTTGGCGTAAAGCCTCCATAATCATGCCAAAATCAACATTCCACTCATCTTGCCAAGCTTCTAAATTTATTTGAATATCAACTTTTTCTTCTGGGGTGAGTTCAGCACTGAGAATTGCTTCACACCAGGCATTATTTAATTCCCCGACAAGTTCATCATTTTCGGCACCGTATTCTGCAACATCATCCCAATTTTCCACACAGGTAGAGGTAATCGCTTCTAAAATAGCGATCGCATTCTCACCCTCTCCCCGTTCGCTAAAATCTACCGCAGTTTGCACTACACTCAGCAATTCTTCACCAATTGGGTCTTCTTCGCACCCTTCCTCAAAGTAGCGCACGGTATCCTTGAGAATCTGCCGCACTTGCCGCCGAAAGGGAGCCGAATCAATAGTAATGTGGAGCAAGGTTTTTGTGGTTGTTTGCTTGTCAGTAGGATTCGTCATCCAACTTACATGGCGGTCAATCGCCTCAATTAGTGGTGGGTGTTCTGTTACCAACTCTTGCAGCAGTCTTTGAGTTTGGATATAATCCAGGCGATTAAGTAGTTGTTCTAGGGTGGGGCGCTGCTCAATGTTTTCTGGGTTACGCGCGCAAACAAGCATCGTCGCTACAATGTGTTTGCACCACCCGTCAAAGTTGTAGGCACAGGTGCAGTTTACTGAGGTTAACTCACTGCTATCGAAACTCAGGTTGACATGATAAGGTTTAGCTTCACTGCCTACAACATCTGCCTGAAGCAGATCGCCACGTTGGGTAACTGTATTGACAGCACCAGCCTCATAGTATGCCTCGCCCCGTTGGAAAGATTTGGCGTTGGCATGACGGCGGATAGTAAATTCACTAATTTGGGGAATAGACATCGAGCGATCGCCTGCTTAAATCTTCTGGATGAATCCTAAATCCAGCTTAGTGTTAGGCTAACGCGCTGTAAAGAAATTCAAAGTTATGAGCATGGGGCAAAACAGTTCCTCTTTTCCGAGTTCTGAGTAAAGAAGTAAGATTCCCTACTGGGCAAAGGCTAAACCATAGGTATCCGCTAACAGCACTGATTACTCAGCACTCTTGAGGGGCATTGGGTAGGGGAGAATTAGAACTCGGAATTTTCCGAATTATATCCGAATTCAAAACGAATAAGTGAAGTTTAGGGTTGAACTGAAATTTTACACCAGTGCCAACAACCGCCTCAGAATGAATTCTGAGGCTAATAGCTAAAGTCTATCTATTGAAGACTGAGCAAAGCTTTGAGTCCACTTAAGTGGTAACCCAGAAATAAATCTGTGAGCGGGCAATGGTGCTAATGGAGAATGGTGCAAGATATCAGTTGAATTAATAATATGAAATTAAAGCTACATATCACCTTGACAGGGGTACCCTCAATCCTTTTGTAGTAAGTAGGTAGGCGTAATTAAAGATAAGATAAAACCTCACCCTCAATGCCTCTTTGAACTCAGAAAGAGGGAAGCCGGAGGCAGGGTGAGGTTGTATATTTAATTTGATCCACTTACTTATCAAAAAAATAAGTATATAGATTTGACTATAATTACTGGAAACATCCATATTTTCGTCAGAAGCGAGTGAATCATAATTTGAAGCAACACCCGAACCTGAAATTAGTAACCAGTCAACAGTGAACAGTTCTGATGGTGTATTGTGAAGGATTTGGAGTCAAACGATAAAACTGATAACTGATAACTGTTAAATGGGTTGCGCTGATTGTCGGTCAAGTTGAGAATAAATAGGCGAAGCACACAGGGAAACTAACGTGAGTCAAGGATTTGATTACGATTTAGTAATTATCGGCGCTGGTGTAGGCGGACATGGCGCAGCCTTACACGCCGTAAGTTGCGGTCTGAAAACAGCGATTATTGAAGCTGCTGATATGGGAGGAACCTGTGTTAATCGGGGCTGTATTCCTTCTAAAGCGCTACTAGCAGCATCTGGACGTGTGCGGGAATTACGTAATGCCCACCACCTCAAGTCACTGGGAATTCAAATTGGTAGCGTGGAATTCGATCGCCAAGCGATCGCTAATCATGCTAATAATCTCGTTTCGAAAATTCAAGGCGATTTAACCAACAGCCTCAAACGTCTAAAAGTCGATATTATCAGAGGTTGGGGAAAAATCGCTGGGGCACAAAAAGTCTCTTTTACCGGAGACGGCGGTGAAAAAACCATCACAGCCAAAGACATCATCCTTTCCCCTGGTTCAATTCCTTTTGTGCCTCCAGGAATTGAAGTAGACGGCAAAACTGTCTTTACCAGCGATCAAGGCGTTAAGTTGGAGTCGCTACCAGACTGGATGGCGATTATTGGCAGTGGTTACATCGGCTTAGAATTTTCTGATATTTACTCAGCTTTGGGTTGTGAAATCACCTTGATTGAAGCCCTAGATCAGTTAATGCCAGGATTTGACCGAGACATTGCCAAACTTGCCGAACGGGTACTGATTACTCCCCGCGATATTGAAACGAAAGTGGGGATATACGCTAAAAAAGTCATCCCCGGTTCACCTGTGGTGATTGAATTAGCAGATTTCAAAACCAAAGAAGATGTAGATGTCATCGAAGTAGATGCTTGCTTGGTGGCTACAGGACGCATCCCGGCGACCAAAAATCTTGGTTTGGAGTCTATAGGCGTAGAACTGGATCGGCGGAATTTTATCCCAGTTGACGATCGCATGGCAGTGCTATCAGCTGGTGAAGTAGTACCGCATTTGTGGGCAATTGGTGACGCTAATGGGAAGATGATGTTGGCACATGCGGCTTCTGCTCAAGGCATCATCGCCGTAGAAAATATAGTTGGGAGGGAAAGAATAGTAGACTATCGCAGCATCCCGGCGGCGGCGTTTACTCACCCAGAAGTTAGCTATGTGGGCTTAACAGAAACCGCAGCAAAGGAGTTAGGACAAACCGAAGGGTTTGAAATCGCCACAAGTCGAAGTTACTACAAAGGAAATTCCAAAGCGTTGGCAGAAAATGAAGCCGATGGTATTGCCAAGGTGATATATCGCAAAGACACCGGAGAAGTCTTGGGCGTTCACATTTTCGGACTGCACGCCTCAGACTTAATCCATGAAGCGTCAGCTGCGATCGCACACCGTCAATCTGTCCAAAGTCTCGCACATTTAGTTCACGCCCACCCGACACTTTCGGAAGTGCTGGACGAAGCTTATAAACGAGCGATCGCAAGTTAGGGATTAGGGATTGGGTACTGGGTACTAGGGATTGGGAAAAAAATTCATCCCCATTCCCCATTCCCCATTCC
>NZ_CAXTNP010000192.1:0-15361 GCF_964245575.1 uncultured Nostoc sp.
CGCCCAGATTTAACTGAGAGGTGCGGGGAATAATATCCCCCATCGACTCAAACAAGCAGAAGTGCAGGTAGGAGACACGCTAGTTTACATTGATGTTGCATACGATTTGGCTTTATCTGAGCAACACCGGAAATCTCATAGTCAAAGGTGGCAGCGGCAACAGTTTGTCCAAGGCATCACAGCGAAGAATCTCAAGGACAAAATGGCGCAATTTTGGCAATCTTATTACCAAAGCCAAAATCAAATTCGGCGAATTGCGACAATCTATGCGATTACTGTACTCATCCTGTGGTTTGCTGGAATAGTTCTTTACCGCTTATATTATCCCCACATTACTCTCCAAGAAGCTTTTTATGCGACAGGAGTTTTGCTCTTGGGAGGATACGGAGATTTATTTGGCGGTGTTGAGTTTTCATCGCAATCAGAACCTTCAGATCAGATGCCTTGGTGGTTGCGCTTGTTTAGCTTGGGACTCACGTTAACAGGTCAAGCTTTCGTGGGAGTATTATACGCACTGCTGACTGATGCTCTTGTCACTTCAAGATTTCAGTTTTTCAATTCCCATCCTCCAATACCACAAGGCAACCATGTGGTGATTATTGGCTTAAATCGCTTGGGACAGAGAGTGGCTGCTCTTTTGCAAGAACTCAACCAGCCGTTAGTAGGAATTCATAGTACCACTCTCGACCAAAACACTTTACCAGATATGCCCCTTATTGTTGGCAATGCTACCGAAGCACTCGCTAAGGCGAATCTCTCCCGTGCTAAAAGCATCGTTTTAGTTGGGGACGATAATATGGAAAATCTGGAAATTGGTTTGATGGCTCATGCAATAAACCCCGCCACTAGCTTGATTATCCGCTCTCAAGATCGCCATTTTAGTGATAATATTGCCCCTCTATTTCCCTATGCCCAAGTTTTGTGTGGCGCGGCTTTATCGGCAGAAGTCTTTGCTTGTGCTGCCTTTGGAGAAAATGTTCTGAGCTTGTTTCACTTGAGCGAGCAAATAGTCATGGTGACGGAATACAAAATTGAAGATGGCGATACTCTCAATGGGTTGCTTTTATCTGAAATAGCCTATGGGTACAGTGTTGTACCGATTCTCTACCAGAAATATAGCCGAGACAATTACTCCTTGATGCCCTGGTATGATGTTAAGCTTTATGCTGGCGATCGCTTGATTGTTTTAGCCACAAGCAGTAGTTTGCAGCGAATTGAATGGGGTGAAATGCTGCCTCGCCTTTGGCAAGTGCAGATTGAAAAAGCTCTAACTACAAATGCTATTATGTATGGCGCCCAAGAAATAGTCTTGATTACGGGATGTACTCCCCTTACTGCTAGGCAATGGATGAATAATTTGCCTGGAGTATTGCCGATACCACTTTATAAACATCAAGCTCAACGCCTTGTGCGTGAGTTAACAAAAATACAAGTTTTGGCAAATGTAATCTTCATTGGGCAAGACAATAGCTCGACTTGAGCGAACTGGGTGTCATTGTAAGGGCGCAATATCAATATATTGTGCCCCTACATATATGGTCTAACCACTGTAATAGCCTAAAGTTGAAACAAACGACAGCTTTACGGCTCCTACAGTGTAGTGAATTCTATTTAGAACGAGTGCCTGTTACTTCATCAGGATCGTTATAAGCCCGGACTTTTTCGCGATTACGAGCAAAACCTGCTAAACCAGCTAGACCAAGTAAACCTAGCCAACCCCAATCGAAACCGCGATCGCTAGTTCTTTCGGAAGCTACAACACCTGTATTCCTATTAGTACCTGTAGAATCACTACCTGTAGTGCCAGTGCCTGTTGTATCACTACCTGTTGTGCCAGTGCCTGTTGTATCACTACCTGTTGTGCCAGTGCCTGTAGTACCAGTGCCTGTAGTTCCAGTGCCTGTTGTATCACTACCTGTTGTATCACTACCTGTTGTGCCAGTGCCTGTAGTTCCAGTGCCTGTAGTTCCAGTGCCTGTAGTTCCAGTGCCTATACCACCACCTGTAGTTCCAGTACCTGTAGTTCCAGTACCTGTACCACTTGTACCACTACCTGTAGTTCCAGTGCCTGTAGTTCCAGTGCCTGTACCACTACCTGTAGTGCCAGTACCTGTACCACTTGTACCACTACCTGAGCTACTGCCAGCACTAGAGCCTCCGCTACCGGAGCCTCCGCTACCGGAGCCTCCGCTTTGGGCATAAACAGAAGCAGGTAAGGACAAAGAAGCGAAACTGATGGCAAAGACAGTAGCCAAAACAGCTTTAGATAAATTAAACGGCTTCATAGTTATGGTTCCTTTTATTTTCTAGATTTCTGTGGTTGATTGATTTTTAAAACCGATATTGTCTAGTCGATCCACTGCTAAATTAGGGAAATTTTTAGAAGACAGATTGAGGAGTCTTTAACCTAGTTTCTTTAAGAAATTTGAAAGCATTTTAAGCTCCCAGAACAACTTACTATTCGTCAGGTTCAAACTACTTCTTAATCAGTAATTACTAATTTATGATATAATTCCGAACCTAGAAGGAAAGTCTGCTTGTTCACAATGACAATTAATAATCTTTATTTTTAATAAAATTATATTTACTTGCTCCTATTTTTTAATTACTTATTGTGAATGATTTTTTCATTCCTAATTAAGAATACCTGTTAGTTTTTTTTCTGGCTTCTACCATAAGAGTAAAATCAATTCTATCGCAGGAATTAATTTGGGGTTAAGCTTACTTTCTGACCGTGAAGATAATAAAATATTTTGGAGCTTGCAATTAAACAAGCAGGCTTCAAAATAAGCACAATCTTCATACTGCTAATTTTGCCCTGGATTGGCACATCCACACAGAGGGTTGACAAAACATTCAGAAGTATCTTTATGTGACCGGGATTTTTTGGATACAAAGTATAAAGCTGCTTATTGTAAACAAAAAACAAAATCTTTAACCATAAAATTTGGTAATAATCATAATGAATCTAACGATTTTTTAGTTACTTATTTAGATGCATTAACTAAGTAGGCAAGAATAAATCAAACTATGTTACGCAATAATGTAGAACTAATTAAAGTGGCTCGTTATAACGGCTAAAGCCATACATAGAAAACATGACGTGTAGCTTGCTTCTCCGACAGGGTACACTACAAACCTTTTAATTATTCACATCGGACAACTTAATAAGTACAAGCGATCGCTAAGTTAAACAGGATTTTGACCTGAATAAATTTAATTACTTTATTTACATTAATTTTTGTTAGTTCGGTAGAGATAAACTAGAAATTGTCAGCAGCCAGATGTTGCTAACATTTGACACTACATTTATAACACTCTGCAATTATATTTCACCTGATAACTTATAACTTCATACTCCAGGTGTGTCTTACATTAGACTTAAGGAATATTTTTATTGTCAGTTAGTTTTTTATGGCAATTCTCATTTTAATGGCTACTGGGTAGAGACATGGTAATGCTCATTGGTGTCAACAAAAGCCTAGAAATAGCTTAACTGTTGGCTTCCTTACCCGCCTGAAACTAAAGTTCAAGGCTACAAGCTTTAGTCTACTCAAGTAGACTAAAGATTTTTGGCTATATTTAGTCATCAAGAGATAACTTTCGCTATAAGAGAGGAACTTCAGTTCCTTGTGGGACATAGCTTTTACGTTAAGTTGACACCAATGAGCAATGCTGTGTCCTTACGAATATCTGTGTTTATCTGTGGTTAATTATTTTTTTTGACCTTACCTATGTAGGAACTGCTATATCTAATTTGACTTAATGACTGATACAAATTTTTTTCCATCTCCTTCTCTACTGGCTATTAGCACGAACATTAAACTAAAATGGTATTCCCAAAGATATATTCAGAATGTACTGGCGTTTAGTTATCATCCATTTGGTATATCAGGAAACTTCTTTGACCAGATAACCATCTACCATCTTCCAGATGAATTATGCGATCTGCAATATCTGAAATTGGCGTTGTCGTGAGTCACCAGAAATAAAAAGGTACAAGCCCACTTCGGCTACGCTCAGTGCATCGCCTAAATTTATTTGTGGTTACTGAGCGACTTGTACTGAGCATCTCGACTTACTTCGACTACGCTCAGTACAAGTGGCTCGATGGAACCGTAGTCGAAGTAAGTCGAAAGGAGCCAAAGTATGGGCTTGGTAAATTTTTGAATGAGTGAATGCGTGAATGCGTGACTTCCCCGAACGCGAATTTATCTCCAAGAGTTGGGGCTGACCATTATTGGACTTTGGACAAATGAAAAGTGTTATTGACAGGCCCCCAAGAGAAGGAAATTCGTCAGCCTACCACTAAGTCAAAAGCACATATCACCGTATGGTGTGAGTCACAGGTAACCAAAATTTTATAATTTTTACGTGGTATAAAGATATGAATTTGAAGGCTATTAAACCGAAAATATACTTAAAAATTCAGTAATAGTTATTTTAGATAAGCGAAATATTACTGTGATTTCGTGAAGGCATTTATATATATAAAGAGTTCATTTCAGAGAATCTACGGTAACAAAAAGCAAAGCGATCGCGGTACTTTTATTTCAATAAACCTTACATTATCAGCTTAAAAAACTCAGAAAGGATGACAGATACAGGATGTAGAAGCCCCAACTGCTATTCTTTACTAGCATTAGGCTAGTACGGGAAAGCTCTGACAAACGCCGAACGTGTTCTGCTTTAGAGTATCAGAAGCCACTCTTTAGGCGTCTGTGCGTCTACAGAGGTTTTAAGCTACAAAACCTCTTCCTTCACACTTCGGGCTTTGGTGAAGACTTGTGCAGTGTATTAGATTTTGATGATGGAATTTTTAAATAATTTTTTCTCTACTAGCCAGTTTATTCCTCACGGACATTGCTACCTCTGGAAACCAGGATTGGTTTGGTTGCATCTGGTTTCAGATGTGTTAACTGGACTTGCTTATTATTCAATTCCAGTGATGTTGGTTTATTTTGTCTGTAAACGGCGAGATATGCCTTTTGGCTGGATGTTCCTAATGTCTGGCACATTCATCGTTGCTTATGGCACAACCCATTTAATGGATGTGTGGACGCTTTGGAACCCTACCTATTGGCTATCAGGGTTAATTAAAGGTATCACCGCTTTTGTCTCAGTATTGACAGCCATACAACTTGTGCCATTAATACCCCAGGCACTGGTACCGAGTCCTGCCCAACTAGAGGCTGCAAACTCCCAACTAGCAAAGGAAATTGCTGAACGCATACGGACTGAGGAGGTCTTGAGAGAAAGTGAACAACGTTGGCAATTAGCTTTGCGCGGCAATAATGATGGAATTTGGGACTGGAATGTTAAAACCAATGAAGTGTTCTTCTCGGTTCGCTGGAAGGAAATGCTCGGTTACGAAGACGAGGAAATTTTTAACTGTTTAGATGAATGCCTGATACGAGTGCATCCTGATGATCTTGACTGCGTGATACAAACAGTTCAAGACCATTTTGATCATAAAACACCGTTTTACACTATCGAGTATCGATTTTTATGTAAAGATGGCACTTACAAATGGATTTTAGATCGAGGTCAGGCATTGTGGGATGATGATGGTAACGTAGTGCGGATGGTCGGCTCACATACTGACATCACTGAGCGCAAGCAAGCAGAGGAGCTACTAAGTAGCTTACTGAACCAACTAGAAAGCAAGGTTGAGCTACGGACAGCAGAGCTAACAAGAATTAATCAATCACTACAGGCAGAAATTACTGAGCGCCAGCGAATAGAACAAGCATTGCGAGAAAGCGAACAGCAATTCCGTCCTACATTCCATCAAGCTGCTGTTGGCATCGCCCATGTAGCTATAGATGGAAGTTGGTTGTTAGTTAACCAGAGGCTTTGCGATATTGTCGGTTACACACCCGAAGAACTACAGTTGCTAACTTTCCAAGATATTACTCACCCAGATGATCTTAACGCCGACCTGAAATATGTTGACGATATTTTAGCAGATAATATTCAAACTTATTCGATAGAAAAGCGCTATTTATGCAAAGATAGCTCCATAGTTTGGGTTAATCTCACCGTATCTTTAATGCGCGAACCTAGTGGGGAGCCAAAGTATTTTATTTCTGTGGTCGAAGATATTAGCGAACGGCAAGCCGCACTGCGCGATCGCCAGCAGTGGGAGGAGCAAATTCAAGCATCACTCTTAGAAAAAGAGGTGTTATTAAAAGAAATTTATCATCGGGTCAAAAATAATTTACAGGTGATTTCCAGTCTGTTAAGCTTGCAATCTGCTTATATCAAAGATCAAGATGATTTAGTAATCTTCAAACAAAGCCAACAGCGAATTGCATCAATGGCTTTAGTTCACGAAAAATTGTATCAGTCTCAAGACTTGGCAAAGATTAATTTTGGTGAATATATTCGAGATTTGATAGCAAGTTTATTTAGTGCTTATGAAGTTAACGAAGATGCGATCGCTCTGAAAATAAATATTGATGAGCAAGTATTTCTCGGCTTGGATACAGCAATTCCTTGTAGCTTAATTATCCATGAGCTTGTATCTAATTCTTTAAAATATGCATTTCCAGCAGGTAGAAATGGTACGATTTATATCGAAATTAGCAAAAATACTGAGCATCAGGTTACACTTATAGTTAGTGATGATGGAATTGGTTTACCATCAAATTTCAATTTTAAAAGTATGGCATCTTTAGGCTGGCAATTAGTAGATGCTTTAATCAATCAAATTGCAGGCAATATCGATATCCAAGGTGCTATTGGAGTAGAATGCCAAGTAAAATTTACATTAATATAAAATGACTAAAATATGACAAAGGCAAAAATTTTAGTTGTGGAAGATGAAGCTATTGTTGCCAAAGATTTACAGCATCGACTTATAAAATTCGGTTACACGGTTCCTGCGATCGCTTCTTCAGGAGAAGAAGCAATTAATAAAGCAGTAGAAACATCCCCCGATTTAGTGCTAATGGATATTAAGCTAAAAGGGTCAATGGACGGGATAGAAGCTGCCCAAGAAATCTATAAGCGTTTGGATATTCCAGTAATTTATTTGACTGCTTATGCAGATGAGAACACATTTGAGCGAGCTAAGATAACTGAGCCTTTTGCTTACTTAATCAAACCTTTTAAAGAAAGAGAACTACAAACAAATATTGAAATAACTATGACTAAACATGGTTTAGAAAGGCAATTAAAGGTAAATAAAAAATGGTTAGATGCACTTTTAAAAAGTATCAGCGATGGTGTGATTGCTAGCGATATGCAAGAATTAGTAACTTTCATGAATCCGGTTGCTGAAAATTTAACCGGATGGAAACAGGAAGAAGCTTGTGGCAGAAATTCATCAGAAATATTCAATATTGCTAATGCAGAAACTCATAACTCTATTGAAAGTCCGATCATAAAAGTCCTTCAAGATGGTATTATCGTCAGTCTGCCAGCAGAAACTATTCTGATTACTAAAGACGGTGGAGAAATACCAATTGATGACAGTACCGCACCAATTAAAGACGATCAAGATAATATTACAGGTGCTGTGTTAGTTTTTCGAGATATTACTGAGCGCAAACGAGCGATTGAGGCGCGTAAAAAGCAAATTGAGCAAGAGCAACTTGTGGTGCAATGGGAGGAGATAAATCAACTCAAAAATGACTTTTTGAATTTAGTTTCCCATGAACTGCGATCGCCTCTGAGTAATATAAAGTTAATGATTCAAATGATACAAATATCTCCTGTTACTGAGTCAGCTCAACACTATCTAGAACTGATGGAAGGCGAGTGCGATCGCGAGCTAGGATTAATTAACGATCTACTAGACTTACAACGGCTGGAAAGTTCATCCTATCCAGTTATGACACCTGATTCCTTGCTCTTACAACAGTGGTTACCTTGGGTTATTGAGCCGTTTGAAATCCGTGTTCAAGAACATCAGCAAACTCTACAGCTGAATCTCCCTTCAAATCTCCCCCCGTTGTTCTCAGATGGCATTAGCTTGGAACGAATTTTAGTAGAATTGGTCAATAATGCCTGTAAATACACACCTGCGGGTGGTGAAATTATCCTAAGTGTACGTTCCAATTCCTTGGAAGCGCCTGTAAAAACCATTATTACTATCAGTAATTCAGCAGAAATTTCGGTAACAGAGTTACCACGAATCTTTGATAAATTTTATCGCGTTACCAATGCAGACATTTGGAATCAAGGTGGTTCGGGATTAGGTTTACCTATAGTACAGAAATTAGTCGAACAACTGCAAGGAAATATTCAAGTAGAAAGCGGTAACGGATGGACGACATTTACTGTCACATTAACTGATTTATAGGTTTTTAGCTTCTTTTAAAATTTTATAAAATTTCTCCTACAGATACGTTGCTAGAAGCGCACATATATACGCCCCTACAGCCTATTGATGTGTCGCAAAGATTTTTTTGAAATGGTATGAGATAATTAATCCAAATTATTAAATCCAGAAAAATGTCATTAACTATATCTTCCACACCTCAGGGTTTTAGTGCATTTATTACTAATTTGGGAATCCGAGATACAACTGATGATTTTGTATTTATTAAATCATCCGTTCCTTGTGTTGCTGATGGAGTCTTTACTCAAAGTCTTTTTGCCGGGCCAAGCGTTACTATTAGCCGCGATCATTTAAAAGATTCACAAGCACAAGGAATTCTCGTTATATCTAAGAATGCAAATGTAGCTAATGGTTCTGTTGGCATCGCTGACGCCCAAGAAGTTCTGCAATTAGTTGCAACTGAAACTGGAATTGCTGCACATAATATTGTGATAGCTTCTACAGGTGTAATTGGCAGACGTTACCCGATTGAAAAAATCCGGGCAGGTTTATTAGGATTGGGGAAAAACTTGACTGCTGCTGATTTTGATGCGGCAGCCCGTGGTATTATGACCACCGATACAGTACCGAAACTAGCGACACGGCAAATAGGCAATGCCAAGCTGGTAGGAATTGCCAAAGGTGTTGGCATGATTGAGCCTAATATGGCTACCCTTTTAACTTTCTTTTTTACTGACGCGGCAATTTCTGCAAATAGCCTTCGTTCTGTTTTTCGCTCTACTATAGATAAAACTTTTAACTGCCTGAGTGTAGACACTGACACTTCTACTAGTGACTCCGCCGTGATTCTAGCTAATGGTTTAGCAGGTGAAGTTTCAGTTGCAGATTTTGCCAGTGCATTGCAAGAAGTTGCACAAGAATTGGTGCTGAAAATTGCCAGAGATGCAGAAGGTGCTACCAAAATTATTGAGGTGACTGTAGATTCAGCAATTAACTATGCACAAGCTAAAACAGTAGCCAAAGCAATTGTGAATTCACCATTAGTAAAAACCGCCGTCTATGGAGCAGATCCGAATTGGGGACGAGTTGCTATGGCTATAGGCAAATGTGAAAATGAACAGCAGATAAATCCAGAAAGAGTTGTTATTAGTTTTGATAACGTGAAAGTTTATCCTAATAGCTTAACTGATGAAAATCTGGAACAGTTGCGGCAAATTATGTCCAAAGATAAAGTAGATATCCATGTTAGCCTCAATATTGGCGAAGCCTCTGCAACTGTATGGGGTTGCGATCTTTCAGAGGGTTATATAGAAATTAATGGCAAATATTCAACTTGATTAACAAGAAAAGATGTGAAATTTTGCGTCTCTACATAGGTTGATGCTACGGTTAATCGGAATCCCACCCTGCCAGCAGTTTTGTCAGGTGTGTTATGCCGTAGGCTAATGCACTATCCCAGATTTTCGGTGCGTTATGGACATTAGCCCTAACGCACCCTACCAGATTCAAGCCTGGATGAGGTTTTCCTACTTGTGTGGGTAGCCCAGCCAGCAATGAAAGAAACTTTGGCATCAGTCAAAAGTGCGGTTATGTGTTTTATCTTACGGGTAATTCCACGGTGATGATATTAGTCTTCATCTAGAGATGGATAAATGGAGCATCCCACTTTTGTAAAATCTAACAATCTTCCGTCATTGCCAGGAGGGACGACGAAGCAATCGCAATGGCTGGGATTGCTTCGTCGTTCCTCCTCTCTACGAGACGCACTCGCGTTCGCAATGACATGTTAAATTTTATTATTTTATCGAATAATAAAAACTGAGATGCACCCTGGATAAATGGCGCAGGTACATTAAGAACTAATTGCTTTGTCAAAAAAGTTGACGCAAGTCGTTAAATGTAATATAATATGTTACATAAATAATGAGTTAAATTAAAAAAACTTCCTAGCCAGTGCAGCACGGTGAAAATAAAATTCCCATTTGTACGCAATTAGTTAATATTACGAGAAAACTTTTTCAAAATATCATACTTAACCTAAAATAACTCGATTAACGCTGCATAACTAATAAATATGGATTTTGACTATTTTAGAAGTAATGAAGGCACTCCTACAAATAATACCCGGCAAAGCTTGCTTGCTAGCGGTTGGCGACCCTTTAACCGAGAATTAGACTGGGGGTTTTTGTGGGAATTGTTGTATAGTGACTCCCGCGAATTAACTCAAAAAAGTTTGAATTTAGCGAGTAATCTTGCTGATGTTTTGGGACGAAATAATTATGCTTGGTGGGCTAATTTATTAAATGTTGTATCTGATAATACCCGCTACGAAGTTGAAAAGTTTTGGAATTACATCACGCCAGATCCTCAATCACCAGATCATCGCTACAAAGATGTTTTGAGTACGGAAACGCCCATCGTTCAATTCGTTAGTCGTAGTAGCATTCCCATTGATTATGTTCTTAATCGACTGCAAGAAATTACTGTACTGCGAGTTTTAGGAGTGTTGGGTAATCCCGACATTATTACCCAGTATTACTCAGAAAGAGATTTTTATTTTCCTATAGATAAATTTGTTAGCTGGGAACGCTTAGACGTGATCAATACTGTTTATGCTTACTGGGCGAAGCATGACGTTTGGTTGCAAATTGATCCCTACGATCGCGGGCGACGACAATATACTTTAATGGCGAAAAATCTCGCGCCACTAATTAACAAAGCGACTTACGACTTAGCAGTGATGCTGAGTGGATATCAAAGTCGTGTAGGCAAGGTTCACAGTCAATTTTCCATTCGCACATTTCCAGCAGATATCCAAAACTTTACTGATTCTGTACAACAAGCGATTCTGAATCAAAACCAGTTAGCGGTTGTTGTACATGGGCAACCAGGTACTGGTAAAACAGTTTGGACACAGGCAGTAGCAAAAGAAATTCTTGTACCTTTGGGGTATGTAATTTTTATTTTAGATCATGATGCGATCGCTAACTTTGTCCCACCGACTTACATAGAGCGTATCTGTATCGTTATTAACGAAGCTGATAATCTAGCGCAAAATCGTGCTTCTGAGGTAGCCCAATACAATAACAAAACCGAACACATTCTGAGCTTGCTGGATGGCACTTTGTATCAGAGTGTAATTGATGAGTCTGGTATTCAGATGCAGCAACGCTTAGTTGTGTTGATGACTTGTAACACTACTGAAAGATTAGATCCAGCCATGTTACGTAAGGGCAGGGTGGATTTAATCTATGAGTTTACGCAACTATTTATTTGAATTGGGTAACTCGGTAGTCTTCTGAGGATAAGGGAGAATGGGGATGGAAATACTGCCTGAAGCCCTTTTTCCTCTTTTTCCATATTTGGTAGATGCGTAGGCGTAGCCCACCGCAGGCATCGTAAATCCTGTTTCGACGATTCCTTTTTTGCTAACACAACTCTGCTAAATCTGCTTTCAGCACTTTTAGCAGAGTTGTACCTGTTTTTGCGATACAAGCTGATGCTGTTTGCGCCAAGCCTGAGGAGGTAAACCGTGATGTTGGCGAAACTGGCGGGAGAAATGAGACACATCCTGATAGCCCAATGCTTTCGCTATCTTCTCGATTGTCTCATTATTATTTTGGAGCAAAAAACGAGCTCCCGCCATCCTGCGTTTGACAATCCAGCAGTTTACAGTCTCTCCTGTCTGCTTTGCCACTCGGTTAGTTAAGTAAGCGGGTGAGTAACCAACAGCAACAGCCACATCACACAAAGTAATTCCTTGATGATAATGGGCTTCGATAAAGTCGAAAACTTCTTTTAATTGAGGAATGCAGGGAAAGATTGACTTAGAAGGATCTTGATCAGAGACTTCTTCATCAGAGGCTATGGCAACATCTCTAGTGATCGCTGTAGTATTACCCGCAAATACTGATTTTGCAGCTTTCTCGAATTGAATAGTGCACCAGTATTGGAGAGTAGCTTGCTTTTGCAAGCGAGTAGCGATCGCTCTGAGCAATTCGTCTAGTGTAGAGGGTTTGCTAAGATGGTCGTCTGCTCCCAATTCCATAGCTTTGCGAACATCTGCTCTGGTACTACTCCCAGTCAGAAAAATGAAAGGAATAATTGCTGTAACAGGATCTTGGCGTAGCGTAGTTAAAACGCTATAACCATCCATATCAGGCATCGTGATATCGCAAATCACTAAGTCGGGTATATGCTCTTGTGCTTGTTGGATACCAGCAAGACCGTTGGCAGCACCTATCGTATCAAAACCTTTAGCCTCAAGACCCTTTAAATAAAGATTGCGGGTAACGTTATCATCTTCAATGACGAGAATTTTCTTTGACGATTCGGACATAATTTTCTATTACCATAACTTTTTGCAGAAGCTGCTTACGAGACTATTTGGTGAGTATGTAAATAGGCATGAGATTAATTACTTCGTTCCGACAGTTATGATTGTTAAGTTTTCAATTAACAACTATAGGAATCCTATCCAGGATAAGCGCATCTAATTTTGTAGTTCTTGATACAGACAAAAAGCTGAAAACTCTATCTAAATATCAATTTTTCATTCAAAATAGGACGAATTGTCGTAAATGATTGAAAAAACATAGGTCAAATAGCTTTTTATGTTCTTTAACCACATAAAGACTAAAATGTCAATCCCACCTCTTGGCTCCGTGTAGTAAATTTGAACTTATTTGTGCTTTGGGTGAACCCCAAAACTACCGTGTCAATAGGGTTTGAGATGCGCTTACCCTGGAATCCTATCTGATTCTTGAAAAGGATTTTAGATAAAATCCTTAGAAAATGGGCTTTTCAGTCTCAGTATATTTTCAAAAATCAAACCTGAGTCCTATATCTTCATTTCAACACTCATAACTCGGTACTGGTAAACTCTGATTGGATTAATGGCAATATCACAGTAAATGTAGTGCCCACACAAATTTTACTTTCTACAGAAACTTGACCATGATGTAAATCTACAAGGGTTTTAAGAATCGATAGTCCTAGTCCAGTACCAGGTATATGATCAATATTACTACCACGGTAAAATGGCTCAAATATTCGTTGTTGATCTGCTACTGAAATACCGATCCCCATATCTTTGACCTGGAAAATTAATTTTTCATTTTTGCAATATAGTTTCAAATCAATTGCCATCTGGGAGGGAGAATACTTTATTGCATTGTCGAGCAAATTATTCAAAATAGGCTCTAACAATTTTTTATCTATGCAGGCTGTTAATAACTTATCTTCAGTCACAAAATGAATTGGGTTTTGGCTAATTCTCATCTGCATTCGTGTAACTAAATCATTACAAAACTGAACTAACTCAAGCGGTTTTGGAGCAAAATTTATTTTTGCTGATTCTGCCTTAGAGAAGAACAAAATATCATCCAACATCTGGCTAAGTTGTTCGGTAGCTTTTTGAATGTGATCGATTAATGGTTGTATTTTCTTCTGTGTGCGTTTGTCTACTTCTTCTTTAAGTAAGCTATTAGAAAATGAAACAATATTCAGCGGAGTCCGAAATTGATGGCAGACCATAGAAAGAAAACGCGCTCTAAGTTCGCTAAGTTGTTTTGCTTGGTCTAAAGCTTGGTTAAGACCTAATTCTGCATATTTGTAATCGGTAATATCAATGCCTGCAATCATTTCGACTGGTTTTCCACCAAAATCCAGACCTCCGTCCAGCATTGTAACCGCGCAAGCTAGCCAGCGCTCCGTACCGTTTTTTGTCAGAATATTCATCTCTTGATATTCAAAGTTAGTTGCTTCACCCTGCTTACGTACCTGCCTGCGTTTTTTGCTTTTAATCAATCGGCGAAGATCAAAACCTGTTAGCAGTTCCTCTGTTGTGTAACCAGTGAGTTGCTCCACTGCTGGATTTATGTAGCAAAGCCGCGTACCTTGAATCAGAAAAGTACTGGCATCTGTTGTTTCTGCTAAAATCCGAAATCTAGCTGCGTTCAGCCGTAATGCTTCTTCAGTCCGTTTCGATTCAGTAATGTCCCAAATACTCCACACTCTCCCAATAATTTGTTCACCAAGACACTGAGGTTTAGAGTAGTGTGCAAAAACTCTTCCATCTTTCAACTCCAGAATGTCGTAGCTCTCGAAATCCGATTGGCTAGACACTTCCCAAATCAGCCGACTAAAGGCTTGTGGGTCTTTAAGTTGGTTCTCAAAAAAGGCTTTGCATCGAGGACATTTCTTAGATAGTATTAGGGACTCTGGAATCTGCCACATATCTACAAATTTCTGATTCAAGCTCAGAATATCTCCCTCAAAGTTAACTGCAACAATACCAATAGCAGTAGATTCAAGAGTAGAATTAAGTAAAGAAAGAGATGTTTTTAGTTCTATTTCTTTTACCTTTAGTTGAGAAAATTCCTGTTGCAAATTGTCTTTAGCATCTTTTAATTCATTAGTCCACTTTTGCACGCTCAGTTCTACTATTTCATCAGTTTTCTCACGAGCAAAAGCACAGCCAAATTCCATATCTTGGTGTTTGACATAGCTAATAGATATTTCTACCAGAAAAATCCGCCCTCCTTTTGCCCGATAGCGAGATTTAAAGGTAAGGGAACCCTGTGAGTTAATATCTGACCAATTGTGTAGAGAAAAGTCTACGTCTATATCATGCAGCCTCATGGAAAGTAATTCCTCACGGGAATACTCAGTCATCAGGCAAGTAGCATCGTTGACGTAAAGAAACTGTGCATTTGCTCCTAAACAGAAGGCAGCATCTACTGCGTGATTTATTAACAAGTGAGCAAACTTCATTTCTAGTTCTGGTTCTAGCACCCCTTGATTATTTGCTGTAGCTAATGTATAGTCGCCAGAATTCATATTCATACTTCCTCCTGCTAATCAATCAGCACTATAGCCATAAATGAGCTAATAATCATAACTTGCTGAAATCTTTGATGCACTATTAGGCTGCTTACAAATAAAATTAGTTAGTAGATTAACAAATAGAACTAATCACCTTTACAAAAATTATCATACCAGTAAAAAGTGAATTTTATAACTAAAATTTTCTAAAAAAAAACTAAATATTTAAAATTTATTATTGATTTAAAC
>NZ_CAXTNP010000193.1:0-15352 GCF_964245575.1 uncultured Nostoc sp.
CCCCAAGTCTCCCCTGCTCCCCACTCCCTAATTTTATTTTTGAGTAAAAAAATATATTTTTTGACACTCTTTTCATTCCCATACTGAAGTAACTGGGTTTTCAGCTTTTTTCTTATAAAATCTTCTAAGACACCTTGATTTACATAATCTAACTTTTGTGCATAGATTTCAGATTTTACCAAGTGTTTTAGGATTAGCGATGTCTACGATGAGCTTCGCTTACGCAGGGTTGATTGGTGGCATGAGTTCTGTCTTTGCCCAACAAACCATTCCCCCTTGTCAACCACCAACTGCGGGTGAGTATCTTTTATTAGTAGTCAGCCCCACAGCAGATAATCAAAAGCAGTTGCGTAGTGCCTTACCGCCAGAACTGAAGACGATTAACTGCAAATATCTCAACGAAACTGTGACGCGGATAGGGGGCTTTAATAAAATTGATGATGCCAATCGATGGGCAAGGTATGTCAGCAATATTGTTGGCTTATCTGCTATCATCACCACTCGACCAACAACGCCAGATGTGCAGCCACAGCAACAGGCGCAGCTACAGCAACCTCAGCAGACAGTTTATAATCCTCAAGCATTAGGAGAAGGTTATGCAGTGCTGGTAGATTATTACAACCGTCCAGAAATAGTAAATAGTGTGCAAAAAGTAGTGGCAGGGAACGTAGGTTTTGTTTCTTATGGACAACGCCCTTACTTGTTGGCAGTTTATACGACTAACCAAACTGAAGCATATAACACCTTGCAGAAGCTGAACAATGGCGGTTTTGTTGCCAGCATAGTAGATAGTCGTAAGGTAATTCTGCTGCGCTCAACTGTACGGTTGTAATCATTAGTCATTAGTCATCAGTCATTAGTCATTAGTCATTCGTTAATAAACTGTAGACTGTAGACTGTAGACTATTGACTAATAAGCAGACCTAGCTAACCAATAGATGGTTATGCCCAAAGCCGACCCAGCTATTACCTGAACTGGTGTATGTCCGAGTAATTCCTTGAGACGGTCTTGGCTAAAGTCTGGTTTTTCATGAAATAATTCATCAATCATTTGATTCAGGATACGAGCTTGCTTACCAGCCGCTTGGCGAACTCCGGCTGCATCATACATGACGATGATGGCAAAAATCATTGCAACGGCAAAATCAGGAGATGCCCAACCGAGTGTTTGCCCTACACCTGCGGCAAGAGCTGTAACTAAAGCTGAATGGGCACTGGGCATACCTCCGGTTGTCACTAAAACACGCACATTCAGTTTGCGATTTTTGATGATCTCGATTACGAGCTTTAGGGCTTGAGCAATTAAACAAGCTATCAAAGCAACCAGCAGCACCCGGTTGTCTAAAATGTTGCCTATGTCCTGCATGGTATTTTGGTTAGGTTAGTAAATATTAGCAGCAGTTGTTGGTTGAGGAAACATCTAGATTCAACCCAAAATCCAAAATTAACCTAGTACATCACGGTGGGAACAGACCAACTATTCAAATTCACCCAAAAGCTTACTTAAAAGCTTTTTGGATTTTGATATGAGTGAATTTTGAATTTCGCTGGACGGTGTAGTATAGCATGGCGTCAATCAACCACTCACTCCAAACCAATAAAACGCTTACGAATTACGAATTACGTTAGCGAGTCAGACGCTCCTGCGTCGCTAACGCTGCGCTATCGAGCGTCATTAGAATTACGAATTACCCAAAGCGTTACTAGTTATTGCGGCTGATGATAAAATGAGCGATCGCTTGGAGTGATTTGGCTCTCTCTCCAAATGGTTCTAATTCCGCACAAGCTGCTTTAACTAGCTCTTGGGCTTTTGAGCGCGATTCCTCAAGTCCCCAAAGGCTAGGATAGGTCACTTTCTGCGCTTTTTGGTCTTTACCCGCAGTTTTGCCTAATTGCTCTTGGGTAGAAGTGATATCCAAAATATCATCTATGATTTGGAATGCTAGCCCAATATTTTGAGCATAACGGGTCAGTCGTTGCACATCTTCAGGTGATGCCCCAGCTATGATCCCGCCACAAACTACGCAAGCTTCCAAAAGGGCGGCTGTTTTGTGTTGATGGATGAAATTTAGCGTTTCTAGGGAAATATCTGATTTCCCTTCCGACTCTAAATCGACAACTTGACCGCCGACCAAACCAGCTGCCCCCAGCGCCCGACCAAGACGGGCAATAACCTGCAAGACTAGCTCTCTGTTAACGCTTTGGGGGGTTTGAATGGCAACAAATTCAAAAGCGAGAGCCAACAAGCCATCCCCAGCCAAAATCGCCACATCTTCGCCATAGACTTTATGATTCGTCAGCTGACCACGACGGTAATCGTCATTATCCATCGCCGGCAGGTCGTCATGAATCAACGACATTGTGTGGATCATCTCTACAGCACAAGCCGTTGGCATGGCCATTTCGATGGTTCCACCGATCATTTCACAGGTAGCAAGGCAAAGAATGGGACGTACACGCTTGCCTCCAGCTAATAACGAGTAGCGCATCGCCTCATAAATCTTTTCTGGATAAATGATGGGGATAGCCTGATCTAAAGCAGTATCACAAAGCTTTTGTCGCTCTTTTAGATAAGCTGCTAAGTTAAGCGTGGCTTCCTCTGGTGGTGTCTTTTGAACGTTATCAGTTGCTACCATTCTTAAATTCCTGACATTTTGGGATTTTTGTCTTATACGTCACAATTTTAAGGTGCTGTGGCGCTGAAAAAATGAAGAATTAGGAGACGCGATTAATCGCGTCTGTACAGGAGTTAGGAATTAGGATTAATAACTCTTAACTTTTAACTGATCACTCCTCACTCCTCACTTTTTTTCTTCTCTTGCCGCCTTGGAATAGCTGGCAAATGTATTTTGCAACAATATGGCGACAGTCATCGGGCCAACACCACCAGGAACGGGGGTGATAAATTCTGCTACAGCAGATGTTGATTCAAAGTGGACATCGCCAATTAAACGGCTTTTGCCACTAGCATCGGTGACGCGATTCATTCCCACATCTACCACAACAGCGCCCGGTTTTACCATGTCAGCAGTGATCAGTTCGGGACGACCTACTGCTGCAATTAGAATATCAGCATTTTGGGTGATGGTTTTGAGGTCATGCGATCGCGAGTGAGCGATCGTGACTGTAGCATCAGCTTCTAGTAGCATCAGTGCCATTGGTTTTCCCACCAAAATACTGCGTCCCACCACTACTGCTTGTTTTCCCTGCAAAGGAATCTCATATTCTTCTAAAAGCCGCATCACACCAGCTGGGGTGCAGCTGCGTAAACCTGCTTCTCCCCGTACTAGTCGCCCCAAGTTCACTGGGTGCAGTCCATCAGCGTCTTTATCGGGATCAATTTGATGTAGCAGAGCCACAGCATCCAAGTGGTTAGGTAAGGGCAGCTGCACAAGAATTCCATCCACCCGCTCATCGTGGTTTAGTTCAGCTATCACCTCTTCTAACTCCTCAAAGGTAGTTTGGGCGGGAAAATGCTTACCAAAAGAGGCGATCCCAACTTTAGCGCAAGCTTTTTCTTTATTACGAACATAAGCCGCTGAGGCTGGATTATCGCCAACCATCAGCACTGCTAAACCAGGCGATCGCCCAATTTTTGGTTGTAATTGTGTAATGGCAACAGAAAGTTCTTGCTGAATTTTTGCAGCTATTGTTTTACCATCAAGGAGTTTGGCAGTTTTTGTTTCCATGAGAATTTCCAGCTATATTCGCCTTTTATCAAAACTCAGCCGCTTCTGGTCTAGGCATCACGTCGCAACTCTTGGAGACGCTTTGCTCCCGCTTGCTTCTTTGTAGGAGTACGCTCCGAATTGAAAATTCAGGCATTCGCATTAATAATCCCCATACTTCGGCTACGCTCAGTAACCATAAATAAATTTAGGGGCAAGTCATAAGGACCGGAGGCGGAGCCGCTCCGCCTTTGCGCCGTATTTCTCTCTTGCGTTCGCCTTCATACGAACGCGCAGTGCGTCACTAAATACATTTTTTTTCTTCTCCATAAATAAATTTACTTACTCTGTATCATGAGTCTGTTTTGGTCAACAGTCCAAAATCCAGAGTTAAAATATTGATTTTTGACTCTTGACTTTTAACTATTATTGTGAGCTTGTTTAATGTCGTAGCGTTTTTCTCACAGTAAATCCATAATCTTTATTTTCTCAGATCAATGGCGTTATCTGAAGAATAAAGAAATAAGGATGAAATTCAGAAGATTTTTTGCTCAGTTAAGAGTGTGTTTCTGAAAGTGCAGAGAATAGTATAGATAGGAACAGACCTGATGAAACTGGCGACAAAGCAAGCAGTGAAGCAAAAATTTGCTCAATCGGTGGCTTTCATGCAACAAACGAGAAATTTACCCCTTCCGTTCTTGTACGGGCACAGTATTGTTCCCTACCGCCTGGGGTTGATTTTTTTATTGGTGGTGGGACTTTGTAGTTGTGGTAGTTTAACCTCGTCTGGCTTGAATGGGACTAATTTTAAAATTGGTACCAATGTCACCCCAATTCGAGAAATTAAACCAGAAAAAGACAATAAGGCTACAGTTTACATCCAAGGTAAGGTGGAAAAGAAAGCTCCTTTGATGAAGCAGTGGGCTTATCAAATTAGTGACTCAACTGGCCAAATTTGGGTTGTTACCAATCAAAAGAATCTGGACGAGGGGGCACAAGTGGTGATTAAGGGTAAAATTCGCTACCGAAGTATCCCCTTAGCTGGGAAAGAATTGGGGGAAGTTTATCTAGAAGAGTGATTAGCAATTAAAAATTAACGCATGAACAATCAACCGATACATGTAGCGATCGCAATTATCTACCAAAAAAACAAGTTTCTCATGCAACTGCGAGACAATATCCCCGGTATTCTCTACCCTGGTTACTGGGGGCTATTTGGCGGTCATATCGAAGCTGGTGAAACGCCAGATGTAGCACTGAAGCGCGAAATTTTAGAAGAAATCGGCTATAATTTACCACACTTTGTTGAATTTGGCTGTTATCCTGACGAAAGAGTTGTTCGTCATGTCTTTCATGCACCGCTCTCGGTGGAATTAAATCAACTGGTTTTGAATGAAGGCTGGGATATGGGGTTATTGACCCCAGAAAATATTCACCAAGGTAACTGTTATTCGCAAAACGCTGGTGAAGTGCGACCTTTGGGAAATGTACACCAAAAAATTATGTTGGATTTTATTGAGACAAACCAACAAACCTAGTTTATGCTTGCTTGCGTATATTGCAATTGCAGCATGATCTCTTAGATAATTATATGCTTTTTCATGAATCAAAATCAAAGCCAAAATAAAGTTAGAACTCTTGTGGAGTCATCACTAATGCAATCAGCAAATAAACTACCGCGATGGTTAACTATAGGATTGGCATTTCCCATTATCATTCTCAACGGCTGGCTATTACTCCTGGTTGTACAGTATTTTCAACCCTTGGTCAGCATTATCGCCGCCGCCATCCTGCTAGCTTTTGTCTTGAACTATCCAATCCAGTTTCTCCAAGAACAAGGGGTAAAACGCAACCTGGCGATCGCAGGAGTGTTGCTTTTGACTGTGGTGGTTTTAGTGGGTTTAGGCATCACTTTGGTTCCCCTGATTATCCAACAGCTCAACGAGCTAGCTAATATTTTGCCCAGTTGGATTGATTCTGGTACTGAACAACTACAAGCTTTCCAGGATTGGGCCTTAAGTCAACAACAGCTTCCGATTAATTTAAGTGGTTTATTTACCCAAGTTCTCGACCGATTATCTAACCAACTTCAGTCCTTCACTGGTAGAATTCTCGGTTTTGCCGTCGATACCATTGGTATTGTCCTCAACGTGCTGCTGGCAGTAGTGCTGACTATCTATTTAATATTAAACGGCAAACGTCTTTGGGACGGAATTTTTCAGTGGTTTCCCCCTAACATTGGGTTTAAAGTACGGGAATTACTGCGAGAGGATTTCCACAATTACTTTATCGGTCAAGCAACATTAGGAGCTGTGTTAGGGGTGACAATTACACTAGCGTTTTTGGCGCTGCAAGTTCCCTTAGCTCTACTTTTTGGCATCGGTATTGGTTTGTTTTCTCTCTTCCCCTTTGGTACAGGGGTAGGTATCGCTATAGTAAGTTTGTTGGTGGCGCTGCAAAATTTTTGGTTAGGAGTTGAAGTCTTAGGTGTAGCTGTTGCAATCGACCAAGTTAATTCTAATTTTATAGCACCGAGAATTCTTGGCAATTTGACTGGGCTAAATCCCGTGTGGGTGGTAATTTCTTTGCTGTTGGGGGCAAAGTTGGGAGGAGTTCTGGGTTTGTTAATTGCAATTCCTATTGCCAGTTTTATCAAGGATATAACAGATAGCTGGCGGGCTGGAGAGTTTAATAAGTTAGATGATATCGAGTCAGAACCTGTTACGGTGATTAGTAAGAGAGCAGGAACTTATAGTTAAATTAAATATGTAAGTGAAGGAAACCTCACAATATTGATTATTTAGAAAAATGTCTATCCTTCGTAAAGCTCTAACAGTGAAAATAAATTTTGGGTGTATTCATCAGCAGGGTTAAGGTTGCCGTAAATAAAGCTAACTGGGTTGTTGATTTCGTGTGCCACACCTGCAACTAGTTGACCCAAACTGGACATTTTTTCGCTTTGAATTAACTGAGTTTGGGTGTTTTGTAATTTGTATAATGCTGTTTCTAGTTCTTGTGCTTGCTGTCGGAGGGCTCTTTCTGCTTGTTTGCGTTCTGTGATATCTCGAAAATACCAAATTCTGCCGTAATAATCTCCATCGGGCGATCGCACTGACGCACAATAACGATCAAACGTCCGTCCATCCTTGAGCAAAATTTCATCACGGCTGTTTTTCTCTGGATGCTGGTACAGATATTCGACTTGAGCGAGAAATTCTGCTGGATCTTCTAGTAGGTCTAGCACACATTCTAGGAGTTGCCAGTCTGAACCAGTCTGGATTATTGCCGGAGGAATTTGCCATAAAGAGGAGAAATATTGATTGAATGATGCAATTTGACGATTTTCATCAATAATCAGAATGCCGTCGATTGAAGCTTCTTGTTGAGCTTGCAGTACAGCATTACTACGGCGCAGGGCAGCTTCTGCTCGTTTCAGTTCAGTAATGTTAGTAGCTATGCCGGTTGTACCTAAAACATTCCCAACTTCATCCCACAACACCATTGCATTACATAGTAAATTTCGCTTGATACCATCTTTTGCAAGCACAACAGCTTCGTACTCAAACACTGACTCTCCTGCCAATATAGGGGGCAAAATTCCTGGCTCTTGCTGAAATTGTTTAGGCGGCTCAAACTCACTACACTGACGACCAATCATTTCTGCTGGCTCATAGCCATAGATGCTTTTGACTGCTTCATTTACAAAAGTCCAACATCCTTGGGCATCTACTGACCAAATCATGTTCTGAGAGGTCTCAACCAAGTGACGGTACTTTTTCTCACTTTCCTTCAAGGCAAGTTCTGTTTGTATACGCTTGATCCCCAAGGAAATCTCGTTTGCAGCCAATTGCAATGCCTCTAAGACTGATTCTGTCAGGGTTTGGCGGGCAAACATCGCAATGACGCCAATAAGATTGCCGTCCAAAATTAGGGGATATCCTGCAAAAGCAACCATGCCTTCCTGCTTTGCCCATTCTTGATTGCTTACACGCGGATCATCTAGAACTTTATTAGTCAGGTGAGGTTGACGTTCTTGAGCAATCAATCCAATTTTGAACATCCCTACAGGAACACGAGCGTGGGGGCCATTAATATGAGTGTACATTCCGGAGCTAGCTTGCAATTCCAGTACGTTTTCTTGGGTATTCAGCGTCCAGATGCGGGCAAAGGCAGCATTAACGTGGTTGACTAGAGCATCAGTACAACGCTTGAGAATTGGCTGTAGTGTCTGACCTTGGGTGATAGCAGTGTTTATTTCTACATGCAAAGCTGCTAAAGAGACTTTTTCCGCTAGTTCAGCTTCTACCCGCTTTTGCTGTGTGAAATCGCGAATAGTCCCAACTAAAAAATGATTACCTAGCTCATCCTCAAACAAACATTTTTTAGTCATGATAAAGTGTGTTACGCCAGAGGAATCTGTAAAAAATTCCTCATTTTCATCAGTTATGCCTGTAGTGAAAACCAGTTCATCTTTTTCCCAAAACACATCAGCTTCCGCAACAGGAAAGAGATCATAGTCAGATTTGCCAATTAATTCTTCTCGGCTATGCCCGATGAAATTACAGAAGGCATCGTTAAGTAGTATCCACTGATGTTGGTGGTTTTTGACAAAAATTGGGTCAGGTATACCGTTGATCATCCGCAGTAGAAAAGCCAGCGAGAAGTTTTGCTGCTGCGTATATTGGGCAAAAGAGGAGTCATTGAGAGATTTGCAATTATTCATACGCTCAGTCGGATCTAAAATCAAGCTAAAACTTAAACGTCTAGCCATGCGTGTGTCAGCCTTATACCAATTTTGTATGAAGTTGCATAGAATTAGAAAGCTAAAACCTTTGCTTGGCAATCCTTTCACCCTTATCCTGTTTCATGCAGCTTTACAATAATTTGGTATTAGTGATATTTATTATTCCCAAAGTTTTTGCTGAATTATAAGCACTTTTATTTCACAGTCAGTTGTAGGGGGTCAGCGTAGCCAATTTGGTCAAATTGGAGGCGCTAGCCTCAAAGGCTTGTACAGCAATGCTTCCATTCAGGTATATCAAGGGTGATATTTCATCTCCGACAGATGGTCATGAGTTTAAGTAGAGTTTGATCAGAAATAAAAATCAGATGCTAACTAATTTAGATTAAGTAAAATTACAAAATTATTATAGAGATTTTATTAACCCTTAGATAACTCAATCTTTACTTGTTCCGATAACAGAATGTGCTAAACACTTATCCTGTAATCCTTCTTAAGCTTGCCATTATTTATCATGGAATCTAATCGACCATTGCAACTAAACCGCCGCCAGTTTTTGCTCCGTTCAACTATCACAGCAGGTGGAATTATTGCCACAAATCTTGTATCCAAATCACAAGTTTTTGCCCAAGCACCTGCCATTATCACTTCTGACAAAATGCGTCCTGCTATACCCTATGGTGTAGCTACCGGAGATATCTGCAACGATAGCATTGTTATTTGGAGCCGTAGCGATCGCCCCGCCAAAATGATCGTAGAATACTCTACCAGCGAATCTTTTCGCAATGTGCAACGAGTTGTGGGGCCCAATGCTTTAAAAAATAGCGACTTTACAGCACGACTTTATCTGAGGAACTTACCACCAGACCAACAATTATTTTATCGGGTAATCTTCCAAGATTTAGATTATAAAGGCACATACAGCGCTCCTGTCAAAGGCACTTTCCGCACTCCTCCCAAATCTGGACGAGATGTATTCTTTGTTTGGGGTGGCGACACTGCCGGTCAGGGATGGGGGATTAATCCTGATTTTGGTGGGATGAAAATTTATGAAACTATGCGTCAACTTAATCCCGACTTTTTCATTCATTCTGGCGATAATATTTATGCTGATGGCCCGATTCAATCAGAAGTAACTTTAGACGACGGCACTATTTGGAAAAACATCACTACACCAGAAAAATCCAAAGTAGCAGAGACTCTTACAGAATATCGTGGCAACTATATTTACAATTTGCTGGATGAAAACATCAAGCGTTTCAACGCTGAAGTTCCCATATTAGCACAGTGGGACGACCACGAAACAAGGAACAATTGGTATCCTGGGCAAATTATCTTGAACGATGACCGCTACACAGTTAAGGATGTTAACTTGCTAGCAGAAAGGGCAAGACAAGCGTTTTTAGAATATCTGCCTATTGGATATGAAAGCAATAATCCAGATAAGGCGAAAATTTATCGCTCTTTCAACTATGGCCCATTATTAGACATTTTTATGCTGGATGAGCGTACCTACCGGGGGCCAAACTCTCCCAATAATCAGCCGGTACCAAGTAAAAAAACAGATTTTTTGAGCAGAAAACAAGTGCAATGGTTGAAAAGGCAATTGCTATCATCAAAAGCAACATGGAAAGTGATTGCTAGTGATATGCCTTTGGGACTGATAGTTAAAGACGGTAGCACAGACTTTGAAGCTTGGGCTAATGGAGATGGCCCAGCTTTAGGAAGAGAACTAGAACTTGCTGATTTACTACGATTTATCAAAAATAAAAATATTCACAATGTTGTTTGGTTAACTGCTGATGTACATTATGCAGCAGCCCACTATTACGACCCTGCTAAAGCACAGTTTACCGACTTTAAGCCTTTTTGGGAGTTCGTCGCCGGCCCTCTGAACTCTGGCACATTTGGCCCCAATCAATTAGAAAATACTTTTGGCCCACAATTAATATTTCAAAGCCTTCCTCCAGGTACAAAAGCAAATCGACCGCCAAGTGAAGGTTTGCAATTCTTTGGAGGAGTTAAAATTGATGCTGATACAAAGGTGATGACAGTAACACTGCGTAATTTGGCTGGGAAAACTGTTTACAGTGTAGATTTACCACCAGAAAAATAAATCCTCAAAAGCACAGTGATATGTAGCCAGTTAGATAGAGTAATTACACAATTCTTTACTCTGTCTCCTGGCTTTGCTGTTTTTTTGCTGAGATGTCGAAGAAGAAAAAATCTGGCGTTGCTGGATGACGGTATGATTGAATAACGCAGAGGCGCAGAGACAAGCTTGCAATTAAGCAATGCCAAAAACCTTATAGTAGAAGTAAAATCCTATCATTTTTGGAGTAGGTCATGCTTAAGCAACTAATCCTGGAAAATTGGAAAAGTTTCCGTTATGCAGAGCTTCCACTTGACCCGTTGACTGTTCTGATTGGGACGAATGCGAGTGGAAAATCTAATGTGGTTGAGGCTTTGGAGTTTTTACAAAGAATAGCTAGAGGTGAGAATGTTGAAGCAGCTTTAGCAGGAGATAAAACACTTACATCTATTAGAGGTGGCTTAGAGTGGGCTGCACTTAAACCCGAAACTCAATTCACATTAAATGCTTTAGTTCAGGGTGAAGATCATAAAACAGACTACTTCTATGTTCTACAAATACAAATACTAAGTGAAGTCAAAGTTATAGAAGAATATATTGAGCGTCAAAATTTAAATGAAGACCATACTATTAATTGTGTAGAAAAATTCACTGTTAAAAAAATAGATTTAAATACAAAAAGTGGCATGAGAGAGTCAGTATATTATTTTAATTTTAGGGACATTATATCTAATGATATATATTTCAGCACGGCCGAAGATGGTAGCATAATTTTAGGCAAAGAACTGGAAGAAAAATATTTTCCTTTAAAAATTAAAGCTATCAATTGTGTTGTTTCCACTTTGAAAGAAATTTTGATTCTGAATCCTATCCCCTCTAAAATGCGTGAGTACTCACGCCTATCTGACACTCTTGAAAACGATGCCTCCAATATTGCTGGTGTACTAGCAGCATTATCTGAAGAACATAAAACTGAAGTAGAATTCACTCTATCTAACTACATCAAAGATTTCCCAGAAGGCGATATTCAAAAAGTATGGGCAGAAAAAGTTGGTAGATTTGGTACTGATGCCATGCTTTACTGTCAGGAAGAATGGAAACCTGGTCATGTTACAGAAATTGATGCTAGAACGATGTCAGATGGAACTCTCCGCTTTCTAGCAATCCTCACAGCGTTGCTTACTCGACCAGAAAATAGTCAATTAGTAATTGAAGAAATAGATAACGGGCTTCATCCATCGCGTGCGGAATTGCTAGTCAGAATACTAAGGGAAATTGGCAGCAAAAGAAAAATTGATATTTTACTAACTACCCATAACCCAGCTTTGCTTGATGCTTTAGGCCCAGAGATAGTTCCTTTTGTGGTTGTCGCACACCGCGATCAAGAAACTGGAGAAAGTAAGCTGACACTTTTAGAAGATATTGATAATTTTTCTAAGTTATTTGCATCATATTCATTGGGTGATATGACAACTAAGGGTGCAATTGAAAGAAGCCTTTCTCATAGTGAATAGTTACTAATATGAGAAAAGTGCTACTCATCGATACATCGCTTTTATGCGTTTGGTTACAAGTTCCAGGTAGAGAAACTGCTGGTAATAATGAATGGGATTTTGAGCGTGTAAATCAGAAAATTCAAGCAGAAATCGCCAAATCAACAACGCTGGTACTTCCTTTAGCTGCTGTTATAGAAACAGGTAATCACATTGCACAGGCTAAAACAGCAAATTCGGAAAGTAAACGTATAGCAGCTCAAAAATTTGCTGAAATCATAACTTATGCAGCTGATGAAACCACACCTTGGGCTAAGTTCCGTGAGCAAATTGTTCTTTGGGAAGAGGAAGCATTGAAAAATTTAGCCGCTAAATTCCCCAATCAAGCTGTAGGAAAGACTTCTATGGGTGATGCCAGTATTGTAATATTGGGCTGGCATTATCACCAAAAGGATTTCCATGTAGAGTTCCTGACTGATGATGACAAGCTAAAATCCCAGGAACCACCTCCGCCACTTCCACCTACACGGCGTAGTGATCGCACCAAAAGGTAAAATATTCTTGAGCGATCGCCCTTCAACTTTCACATCACGTTATCATCAAATATTGTGGAATTTCCGTGCGTAACTCAATAGCATCTATGACCGCTTCCCACTCTGAAACTCCATCTACCAAACCCGACGCGAGTACTTTTATTTCCGACCATCGACAGGTAGACCGCAGCAAGCTAAGTCAAATGTACCTGCACTATGTCGAGACGAAGGATAAATATCCTCACGCGGTATTGCTGTATCGGGTAGGAGATTTCTTTGAATGCTATTTCCAAGATGCTGTAAAACTAGCCCAAGAATTAGAATTAGTTCTCACTAGCAAGCAAGCTGGAGAACAGGGACGGGTAGCCATGTCTGGTGTTCCGCATCACGCTTGGGAACGCTACGCGACGATGCTGGTAGAAAAAGGCTATGCAGTGGTAATTTGCGACCAAGTGGAAGATGCTTCTGAAGCTGCTGGTAGATTGGTGCGGCGGGAAGTAACGCGTATCCTGACTCCTGGTACTTTGCTAGAAGAGGGAATGCTCAAATCAAGTCGCAATAATTACCTAGCAGCAGTAGTAATTGCCGCAAATCATTGGGGTTTAGCCTATGCAGACATCTCTACAGGCGAATTTCTGACTACTCAAGGCAGTGATTTAGAACATCTGACACAGGAATTAATGCGCTTGCAACCTTCAGAGGTGTTAGTTCCCACAAATGCGCCCGATTTGGGTAGCTTACTGCGTCCGGGAGAAACTTCGCCGCATCTCCCCCAGTGCTTGCCATCATCATTTTGTTATAGTTTGCGATCGCAAGTTCCATTTTCCCAAGGCGAAGCTAGACCGAGATTATTGCAGAAATTTAAGGTGCGATCGCTCGAAGGACTCGGTTGCGATCATCTTCCCCTCGCCGTTCGTGCGGCTGGCGGTCTTCTGGAATACTTGGAAGATACTCAAAAAGAAAACCCTGTCACCCTTCAAAGACTCCGCAGCTACACTGTCACCGACTACCTAATTGTTGACAATCAAACCCGCCGTAACCTGGAAATTACCCAAACTGTTCGGGATGGTACTTTTCACGGTTCCCTACTCTGGGCATTAGATAAAACTAATACAGCTATGGGTGGGCGGGCTTTACGGCGGTGGTTATTGCAACCCCTACTCGATATTAAAGGCATTCGGGCGCGGCAAGATACCATCCAAGAATTGATGGAAAATACGCCCCTGCGGCAAGATTTGCGGCAATTGTTACGCCAAATTTATGACCTAGAACGTTTGACAGGAAGGGCGGGTTCTGGTACAGCTAATGCTAGAGATTTAGTAGCTTTGGCAGATTCCCTCTCACGCTTACCAGAATTATCCAACTTAGTAACTGAGGCGCGTTCTCCATTTCTCAAAGCTTTGCAGAAAGTCCCAACTGTGTTGGAAGAATTAGCACAAAAGTTACACGCGCATCTTGTGGAGTCGCCACCCATCCTAATCAAAGAAGGCGGATTGATTCGCCCTAGTGTAAATCCCTTGTTGGATGAGAGAAAGGCAACTGTAGAAGCGGATCAGCAATGGATTGCCAATTTAGAAGTTGATGAGAGAGCTAAAACGGGTATTTCCACTCTGAAGGTAGGATTTAACAAAACCTTTGGTTATTATATCAGTATTTCCCGCACCAAAGCTGATCAAGTACCCGCTAATTATATCCGTAAGCAAACCCTGACCAATGAGGAACGTTACATTACCCCAGATTTGAAGGAACGGGAAGCCCGGATTCTCACAGCGCGGGATGATTTAAATCAGTTGGAATATGAGATTTTTACGGTGTTGCGGGAAGAGGTAGCACAAGAGGCGGAAGTAATTCGCAATCTGTCTCGTGCAGTGGCGGCGGCGGATGTGTTGTGTGGTTTGGCTGAGTTAGCGGTGCATCAAGGTTACTGTTGTCCAGAAATGTTGCCAGGAAGGGAGATAAACATTGTTGATGGGCGTCATCCGGTGGTGGAACAGTCTTTGCCTGCGGGTTTCTTTGTGCCGAATTCGACGCAATTGGGAGAAGAGTCATTTGTCATTAGTCATTTGTCATTGGGAGATGACCAAGGACAAATAACAAATGACAAAGGACAAAAGACAAATGACAATCCCGATTTGATCATCCTCACCGGGCCAAATGCGAGTGGTAAAAGTTGTTATTTGCGTCAAGTGGGATTGATTCAGTTAATGGCGCAGATTGGTAGTTTTGTACCAGCTAGGTTTGCCAGATTGGGAATATGCGATCGCATTTTCACCCGTGTAGGTGCAGTAGATGATCTTGCAACTGGTCAATCTACTTTCATGGTGGAGATGAATGAAACGGCGAATATTCTCAACCATGCCACATCTAGGTCGCTAGTACTGTTAGATGAAATTGGTCGCGGAACAGCAACATTTGATGGTCTTTCCATAGCTTGGGCGGTGGCGGAATATATCGCAGTGGATATTCGGGCGCGAACGATTTTTGCTACTCACTATCATGAATTGAATGAACTAGCAAGTATTTTGCCGAATGTGGCTAATTATCAAGTGACAGTGAAGGAATTACCCGACCAAATTATCTTTTTGCACCAAGTCCAACCAGGAGGCGCTGATAAGTCTTATGGGATTGAGGCGGGAAGATTGGCGGGTTTACCAGCCGTAGTTATTCAACGAGCAAAACAAGTGATGGGGCAAATTGAGAAGCATAGTAAGATTGCAATGGGGCTGCAAAATCTGGATTGATGTCTTACCGCATTTCCTTAACATTGCAAGCCGATGCATTAAGATTGTAAGTCGATACATTAAGATTGCAAGCCGATGCATTAA
>NZ_CAXTNP010000194.1:0-15317 GCF_964245575.1 uncultured Nostoc sp.
ACAAGCACTTTCGTTCACAACACAAGTCTTTTTGAGCCAATGAGTGAATGAAACAACTTTGCTTTCCAAGAGGGGTTGGGGGGATTAAAAGGCTGTGGGGCAACTTTCCAATACTTGTGTATACACCGTAGCCTTAGTAAGGAGAGGGATGTCCGATAGGATAGGGTGAGGTTTTGGGTATCGGATAAATTGTGTGTACACTATAGCCTTAAAAAGACAGGATTTAGAGCAATTTTGATAGTTTTATTGAGTGAATATAGGACTCATATTTGATTGCGTGAAAAAAACTCAGTATACCTTTATTCCTTCTTAAGAGTCCTTAGTCCCAAGTATTGAGTCCCCAGTCTCTACGAGTAATTCACTGAATCAAATCAGATTGCTATAGCGAAGCGATCGCTAAATTAAGGTACTTCCAAAAAACTGATGCAACAACCGTTGTTCTTTTTTAGGCATTTTATCGGTAAAGTTGGTTAAATGTTGGTATTATTGCTACGATTTTAGCTAGCATCAATTTTCGGAAAAAACCTATATTGCAGCTTTTCTATGAAAAGAAGACAAATTCTTGGCTTTCTGGGTATAGCAGTTGCAGGCTTGCTCCTGGCAATTGGTTTACCATTAGTTACTCCTTCTCCTGTAATCGCACAATCAAGCACCAGCATAATCGTGTCCGCAGCTGCCAGCTTAAAAGATGCGTTGGAAGAAATTAAGCCCTTGTACCAACAAAGTAAATCAAATATCAACATTAGTTATAACTTTGGGGCTTCTGGTGCTTTGCAGCAACAGATTGAGCAAGGTGCGCCAGCAGATATCTTTATTTCTGCTGGCAAAAAGCAAGTGGATGCCTTGGAACAAAAAGGATTATTGCTAGCAGGTAGCCGTATCAACCTGGCAAATAATCGTCTAGTCTTGATTGTGGCTCAGGATGTTGTTGGCATCAGTAGCTTCTACAACTTAACAGATAGCAAGATTAAGAAAATCGCAATTGGTGAACCCAGAAGTGTACCCGCAGGGCAATATGGAGAGGAAGTTTTAAAGAAATTGAAACTTTATGATCGGGTCAAGTCAAAATTGGTCTTTGCTAACAATGTGCGTCAAGTTTTGGCAGCAGTAGAAAGTGGCAATGCCGAAGCGGGTTTAGTTTATGCTACTGATGCAAAAATCTCCAACAAGGTAAAAGTCGTAGTCGCTGCTGACGATAAATTTCACTCCCCGATTGTCTATCCAATGGCTGTGCTCAAGAGTAGTAAAAATATTTCTGCTGCCAAAGAATTTGTCCAGTTTTTATCTGGCGGTCAAGCCAAGACTGTACTGCAAAAATATGGGTTTATTGCCTGAGTATCTAATGAGTAGTTGTTTGCAAGGAAGCTGAAAAAACATTTATCAACAGCCATTCCTCCGTGATAGAAAAAAGCCTTGCCACCGTCCACAAAGGCATCTTCCTGATGCTAAACGAATAATTGTGGAATGTCAGCTAAGTTAAACTCCCCGTCTCTAAAGAGGCGGGGAGTTTCAATGCCTGGCTTTCCTGTGCATGAGCATCTACATTTAGTAGAGATTCAACCCTCACTCAAGGAGTGTGAGTTTCTTCAGCGTAGAAGGGCTTGAATCTTCACATATTTGAGTATTTTTTGCCCACCTACTTACTCCATTAATTCCTTAGGTGGCAATCCGCCCCAGTGAGCCACAGCTTGCGGAGTATTCTTCCATACCTTCGGTTTTTGAGGAAAATCTTCGTGCCAGGGTCGGGGTTCAAAATATCCTAAGTCTTCGTTGAGCATGATATCTATTTCGGTAAATACTTCGACTATGTTTTTGTCGGGATCTTGATGATACGTCGCGATGTTATGTCCTATCCCGTGACGTACTGGCCCCCAAATAGACGTAATGTTGTGCTTGGCCAAAAAATCACAAGCGGTTTGTACATGTGCCCAGTCTCGTAATTGAAAGGCAATGTGGAACATTTTTTGCTGTTTAGACTGCAAAAAATTCATAGTATGGTGATCTGGATTGCATCGCATGAAGACAAAGCTATCTTCGAGCCAGTCAGAGACGCGAAAGCCTAACATGTTCTGATAAAAATCAACACATTTATGGACATCATGCACATACATGGCGACGTGCCCTAATTTTTCAGGGACGATGCCTGTTTCTCGAAACCCATGACTGACTTGTTGAATAGTCGAATATAGCTGGAGAGTATGTCCTTCAGGATCACAAAACTGAAGCAGTTCCGGTATTCCTGGTTGGGCATCTGTTTTTTGCTCTACCTGGATGCCTGCGTCACGCAGTTGTTTCGCTGCCTCTTTCAATGTCTGACTGCCATCAATTTGAAAAGCAAAGTGATTATGACCGCTTTCTGTCGACGGATAGAGAATGATTGTATGATGATCTACTGCACAGCTTAAATAGACAGCTCCATCAGAGCCTCGGTCGCTCACAGTAAACCCCAGAATTTCTGTATAGTATGCCAGCATAGCTTCTACGTCTGGCGTTTTAAATCCAGCATGACCTATCTTTGCGACTTGTACCATTTTTTCTCCTTTGCGTCTTGAATTGATTTGACATTCAGTAGACCGAAAAGTTCTGTGATCCCAACTCTTGGAGACGCTTTGCGTAGCAAGATCCCCGTAGGGGTACGGCGGGCGTAGCGATCGCCAAAAAAATTAGTCTATGATCCCATTTTTGGGAAAAAGTCCAAAAACTGATTGCCTCAGAGGAATGATAAAGTTACCTTATAAATTAGAGTACTACTTAACATCTTTAATACTGAAATCATCTCTGCAAACATACAATCGTGCAAAATAATCTCTAATTTTAACTATAAAATTAGATTGCGCTTACCCTGTAGCTCTATTGAGTGAAACAATTGCTCATACTCAAGATAAGTTAGCAGTTACAGCCATTGAACATGGCGGTTTTATTTGGATGATTGATGGTTTCCAGCCAGAGGGTCATCTTGGAAAATCAAACCAGAAGTGCTGATTTTTTCGTTGCTTCTTAACCTTGGTTGCGATCAAGAGTAATTATATATACGACCGCCTTGGATTATCCTAACAGTAATTTCTAATAATTAGTAGAGATATAGGACTCATATTTGATTGCGTGAAAAAAACTCAGTACACCTTTATTCCTTCTTCCTAGTATTGAGTCGCAAGTAAAGAGTCCCCAGTCTCTACGAGTAATTCAGGAATCATATCGGATTGCTATAGTTAATTGAATAATTACTATAAATTTTAACTGTCCTATCGAAGAAAATGTTTTTATTATAAAACATGATGACAACTATAGATGAGACTTATGGCATAAATCTTCTGATAGAGACAGGATAACAAGATGAAATTGTATTCTGTTAACAATGTCATATTTAGGAAAGTGCTTGTAAGAAAGAGTGGTTTTTATAAAGAATTGAAGTCAAGAGAATTACTCAATATTATTACCAACAAAAACAGAATGGAGTAAACAGATGAGGTTTGTTCTAAGACGCCGCAGGTTGGGTCAATTGATGATTATCAGCACAGTAACGGCTACGATCAGTAATTTTGTAGAGAAAACTGTAGCACAAACTCAAGTCAAAAAAACTACTCCAATGTTGGCAACTTCGACACCTGAAACTATGAAGGTGACGCTGCAAGTAAATGGAACAGCGCATAGTTTGCAGATTGAACCGCGTGTTACCTTACTTGATGCACTTCGGGAATATATAGGACTAATTGGTACTAAAAAAGGTTGCGATCACGGTCAGTGCGGTGCTTGCACGGTGCTGGTTGATGGGCGGCGTGTTAACTCGTGCTTGACATTTGCGATTATGCACACCGACGCAAAAATCACAACTATTGAAGGGCTGGAGCAAGGAAACAATCTGCACCCGATGCAAGCCGCCTTTGTTGCCCATGATGCATTTCAGTGCGGCTACTGCACACCGGGACAGATTTGTTCGGCAGTGGGTCTGGTGAACGAAGGACACGCTAAGTCCGATGCCGACATTCGTGAACTGATGAGCGGCAATATCTGCCGTTGCGGTGCTTATCCAAATATCGTGGCTGCTGTCCGCGATGTCTTAGGGGGAAAAAAAGATGCAGCCGTTTAACTATAAAAAAGCAGGACAAGCGGAAAATGCTGTGGCGTTGGTGGCTCCAGATGCCGAAGCGTCGTATCTTGCTGGTGGTACTAGCTTGATAGATTTGATGAAGCTGAATGTCCAGACACCAACAGAGTTGGTTGATATTAACCCATTACTGCTAACCAAGATAGAAATGCAGGGCAACGGCGTGCGGATTGGCGCAATGGCACGCAATAGTGAAGTTGCTTATAATGCGATGATTCAGGAGCGTTACCCTGTGCTGTCGGAGGCGTTGCTGTCTGGGGCATCGCCGCAACTGCGAAACATGGCAAGTGTGGGCGGAAATTTGCTGCAACGTACGCGTTGTTACTACTTCCGCGACACTTCGATGCCCTGTAATAAGCGAGTTCCAGGTTCAGGTTGTCCGGCAATCGAGGGTTACAACCGTATCCATGCAATTCTTGGCGGTAGCGATCGCTGTATTGCCACCCATCCCTCTGATATGGCGGTGGCAATGGTGGCACTCGATGCAGTTGTGCAAACACGCGGGCCGAGAGGAGAGCGCAGTATTCCGCTTGTAGATTTTCATCTCGTACCAGGTGATACACCAGAAAAAGAGACAGTTCTAGAACACGGAGAGTTAATTGTTGCCGTAGATTTACCTGCTTCAAACCTTGCAAGGCGATCGCACTATTTAAAAGTCCGCGATCGCGCCTCCTATGCCTTTGCGATGACCTCGGTTGCGGCTGCATTAGATGTTCAAAATGGCATCATTCGCGCTGCCCGCATTGCCTTGGGTGGCGTAGGAACAAAGCCCTGGCGTGCCTTTGAAGCTGAAAAAGTACTTTTGAATAAGCCCGCAAACCAGGCAACATTTCAAGCAGCAGCATCCGCAGCGATCGCCGGAGCTAAACCTCAAAAATATAACGGGTTTAAGGTTGAACTGGCTAAACGCACAATTGTTAAGGCGCTCTTCACGGTGGGAGGAATGGCATGAATACAGGGGATAAAAATACAGTTCTTGGCAAACCGCTCAATCGAGTCGATGGACACCTGAAGGTGACGGGTGGCGCACGCTATGCGGCTGAGTTTCCGGTAGCAAAAATGACTTATGGTGTGACAATTCAAAGCACGATCGCCAAAGGTAAGATTGCCAAAATCGATACAAAAGCGGCGGAGCAAGCACCAGGTGTATTAGCAGTAATTACCCACCTCAACGCGCCCAAGGCTTCTGGAGAAAAGGGCGGCGGTCGCAAGCTACAAGTGTTACAAGATAACGTTGTGCTGTATAGCGGTCAGCACATTGGTGTCGTAGTTGCCGATACCTTTGAACGAGCTATGTATGCTGCCTCGCTGGTGCAAGTTCGCTATGACGAAGAAAAACCGACGATTAATATGCGGGACAATCTCGCTAAAGCATACTTGCCTAAAGGTAAAATCCCCAGAGAAGAGCCGCCCGATTCAGCTCATGGCAATGTTAACCAGGGACTAGCGGCTGCTGCTGTGCGCGTCGAGCAAACCTATACTACACCGATCGAAAATCACAATCCGATGGAGCCTCATGCCACAACAGCAGTTTGGCAAGGCGATCAACTGCTGCTTTATGATGCAACTCAGGGAATCTTTCAGGCTCAACAAAAAGTAGCGGGAGTATTAGGAATTGAGCCAGAGAAAGTCCGGGTGATGTCTTACTTTGTTGGCGGTGGCTTCGGTTGCAAAGGGTCGGCTTGGTCGCATGTGCCTCTAGCGGCGATGGCAGCACGGCGAGTTAATCGCCCAGTGAAACTGGTACTGGGACGGATACAGATGTATGGGCCTGTCGGCTTCCGACCAGAGACAATTCAACAGGTTGCTCTAGGTGCAACCCGCGACGGAAAATTGACCGCTCTGCGACACGGTGGCATTTCCCAGACTTCAACTTTCGATGAATTTATCGAACCAGTTGGTAAAAGCGCCCGGATGATTTACGCTTGCCCAAACATCGAAACCAGCCATCACCTAGTGCAGCTCGATGAGGGTACACCAACCTTTATGCGCGCACCAGGCGAAGCTTCTGGCTCGTTTGCCTTAGAATCGGCAATGGACGAACTAGCTTATGCGCTCAATATCGACCCCATCGAGCTGCGTCTGCGTAACCATGCTGATGTCGATCCTAGTAAAGGACTGCCTTGGTCGAGCAAATCACTCATCCAGTGCTACAAGCTAGGAGCAGAAAAGTTTGGTTGGCAAAAGCGCAATCCTAAACCCCGTTCGATGCGAGACGGCAATTATTTGATTGGTTGGGGTATGGCGACAGCAACTTATCCTACCAACCGTTCCCCAGCATCAGCGATCGCCCGAATTATGGCAGACGGTACAGCCGTTGTCCAGAGCGGTTCGCAAGATATTGGCACGGGAACTTATACTGTTATGACTCAAGTCGCGGCTGAGGCACTCGGTCTACCAGTTGACAAAGTTCGCTTTGAACTAGGCGATACTAAGATGCCAGAAACCCCCGTTTCCGGTGGTTCGCAAACAGCCGCCAGTGTCAGCTCGTCCGTGCATTTAGCCGGAAATCAAGCTCGTAGTCAGCTTTTGCAACTAGCACTTGCCGATCAAAAATCGCCGCTTTATAGTTCAAACGCTGAGGATGTGATTGCCGAAAATGGCAGCTTTTTCTTAAAAAATAAATCCTCTGCAACCGAAACATATCAGGCAATCTTGGCACGGCATGGAATGAAAATGATCGAAGCGCGTGCAGATGCCAAGCTCGGAGAGGAACAAAAGAAGTTTTCAATGCACGCATTTGGATCGCAATTTGCCGAAGTCCGCGTTGAGCCTGATTTGGGTGAAGTGCGAGTAACGCGCTGGGTGGGAACTTTTGGCGTGGGACGCATCCTCAATGCTAAAACAGCCAACAGTCAACTGATCGGTGGGATTATCTATGGTATAGGTATGGCGTTAATGGAACATACGGTAACAGACCCGAATCTAGGACGCGTTGTCAACCATGATTTAGCTGAATATCACGTACCAGTGAATGCAGATGTTCCTGATATTCAGGTGTTGTTTGTTGATGAACACGATCCACATATCAACCCGCTTGGTGTGAAAGGAATTGGCGAAATTGGGATTACCGGCACGGCGGCGGCGATCGCTAACGCTGTCTATCATGCCACAGGTAAGCGCGTCCGCGATTTGCCAATTACATTAGACAAGCTGCTGTAAATATTGCGATCGCCTGTTTTTAAACACCAGCGTTCCTTTCTTGGAACATTGTGTCAGCGTTCCCATTCTCGGCGGCGAAGCGTAGAGGCTTGCAGCGCTCCACTACAACTTCTTCTATTGTTGGCTGATTAGAGAGTATGGCCATCACCTCGGTGATGAACTCGCCGAGGGACATGGCATCGGGATCATTCGCTTGCTGCTCGCCCATGAGATGGGTCTGAACGTAGGGCGGAATGATCTCGATCACCTCCGTTGTTGTGCCTTTGAGCTGCTGACGCAGCGATACCGAGTAGGAATGGATTGCGGCCTTGGTCGCGCAGTAGGTTGGCGTGTTTGCAAGCGGTACGAAGGCTAGCCCGGACGAAACTGTCAAGACGGCCGCGTGCGGCTGACTTTGCAGCAGTGGCAGGAGGGCCGCTGTGAGGCGAATGGGGCCAAGGAGGTTGGTCGTCACGATCTCCTCGGCATCATCCAGGTAATCAGGCGGTGATTTGAGATTTTCCGCTTTCATGATCCCGGCATTATTGATCAGAACATTCAGCCCTGGGTAGTCTTGAGCCACTTGCTTACCAAACGAATGTATGCCGTCTCGGTCATTTATATCAAGCAGAATCGATTTCATACCGGGATTGGCAGCCGTCACCTCATCCAAAACCTGTTGTCGCCGACCGGCAATGACAACCTGGTTTCCTTTCTTGTGGAAGGCCTCAGCGATGCCGCGACCAATACCCGAGCCGCCGCCAGTGATCAGAATTGTGTTTCCTGTAATCTTCATGATAGTCCCCTAACTTTCTTGTCCGAGCAGATAATAATAAATTGTCAGATTTGGATACTATTATCTGTCGCTTCAAATCGTTCTGTTCTCACCCTAATGCTGGTCATACTATTCGGTAAACTGAATATCAAATAAGCAAAATTCGATTTATGAATTTAGCGGAGTTTGACCTCAAGGCACTCTTAGTCTTCGATGCTGTGATGACTGAGCGCAGCACTACCAAGGCAGGCTATAGGTTAGCCATGTCACAGCCTGCGGTCAGCAGCGCTCTGAATCGACTCCGTTATGCACTTAAAGATGAATTGTTTATTCGCGGGGCTGACGGAATGCGCCCAACTCCTTGTGCTTTAGAACTTGCTGCCCCGATTCGTCAAGCCTTGACTCAGTTGAGTGAAGCACTCCAACCCGTTGAATTTATTCCCGCGAATGCATCACGAACCTTTACGTTTGCCATGACAGATGATGCTGCCTCGCTCATTCTTCCTACCCTTGCAGAACGTTTAGAAAAGGTAGCACCTAACATCGATATTCGGGTCAAACCCAATATCAATATCAACGCACCCGAGTTATTAGATTCTGGAGAAATTGATTTTGCGATTGGGTTTTTTCCCAATCCACCAGAGCGATTACAAGTAACTGCTCTGATCAAATATGAGTTTGTCTGCGCTATGCGACGCAAGCATCCTCTAGCAGGAAAGCCTCTTGAGCTACATAGCTATTTAAGTGCAAAGCATCTTTTAGTAAGCTTATCTGGGAAATCAACAGGATTTGTCGATGTGCTTTTAGAGAGTCAGGGGTTACGCAGGCGGATTGCAATGACGGTGAATCAATTTAGTGTCGTGCCTGCAATTCTTAGACAGAGTAATCTTATAGTCACTGTAGTTTGTCAAGTAATTACACTGTCTCCCTATGCCAAAGATTTAGTTGTGCAACCAGTACCACTTGCAATTGAACCAATTGCGCTTTCGCTGCTTTGGCACGGACGTTTAAGCCAGCATCCAGCCAATACATGGATGCGCTCCACAATCTTCGATATTTGTGCTGAAATATCGAATGGTTTTCAAGATAGGATACAGCAACGATGAAAGCTGAATCACACGATTGGCGATCGCTACATTACCAGTACGAGCAAGAAGTTCATACGCAGCAATAACATCCTCTAGTTTCTTTTGCCAATCAGTAGAAGTCTCAGGGTTGATGACCACTAAATGTAGAATTTGGTACTGTTAGCTCGGAATCACTGTAGTTACGTTTGTGACCGAGATGAGTAGTCGATCAGCCCGCTCCTACGCTTTCTTGTCGATTGCAGCAGCAATCGTCACTATTGCCCTAAAGTTTGGCGCTTACCTGCTAACCGGGTCAGTAGGTTTGCTTTCAGATGCTATTGAATCAATTGTAAATCTCGTAGCAGCATTGGTCGCTCTATGGGCATTGACCTATGCTGATAAACCAGCCGATGCCGAACACGCCTTTGGGCATTCTAAAGCCGAATACTTCTCCAGTGGTGCTGAAGGTGCGTTGATTGTAGTGGCAGCGATTAGCATTGCTGTTGAAGCTTGGGGACGTTTGTTGCATCCAGAACCGTTAACACAGCTGGGATGGGGGTTAGCACTCTCCCTATTTGCAACTGCAATCAACGGCGTTGTTGCCTTTATCTTGCTACGCGCAGGGCGACGGTTGCGTTCCATTACACTAAGGGCTGATGCTCACCACCTGTTTACCGATGTGGTGACTTCGGGTGGTGTGGTAGTTGGAATCTTCCTCGTTAAGGTAACAGGCGCTCTCGTACTCGATCCAATTGTCGCACTGATAGTAGCAGCAAATATTACTTGGACAGGATTTCGTTTGCTGCGGGAAACCAGTAGCGCCTTACTGGATGCAACTTTGCCTAAAAAAGAAATTGACGCAATCAAGAGTATCCTTAACAAGTACAAACATCAGGACATCCAGTTTCATGCCTTGCGAACCCGCACTGCTGGAACCCGCCGCTTTGTTTCCTTTCATGTTCTTGTGCCTGGATCTTGGACAGTGCAACAAGGGCATGATTTGTGCGAGACAATTGAGCTTGCTATTCTTCGGGTGCTGCCTTCAACCCACGTTACAACTCACCTGGAACCTGTAGAAGATCCAGTTTCTTGGGAAGATATGGAGTTGGAGCGTCCGAGCACTCAGCAAATGCAAGATATTACATAAGAGATTAATTGCTGCCGTTGAGCTTTAAGGAATCGCGCGATCGCCCAAACGATGAAAGCTCAATCATCCGATTAGCGATCGCTAATTTTCAAACTCAACCAAAGTTGATTAACTGGTGATCGCATCTGGCTTTTTGCGCGTGGGACGCTTGCGCTCTGATTTTTTCTTCAGTCCCACAGCTTGAGCCTGATCGCTATCTGAACCATATTGCCCAGTTCAGGGATATTAATTGGCTTTTTAGCGCCAATTGCTAGGCGCGGACGGATTGATTTTCTGTAATTCTTAGTGTAAGACAACTTAGTAGAGAAATGCAAAGCGCGATCACCAAAGTAAATTGTTATACTTAAAATTCTGTAACAAAAATAACGGAATTTATCATATTTTTTGAAGTTTTTGAAAAATGCTAAAGACGATCAAACTACAATTTGGAAGTGGTTCAGGATTACCTTCAGAGGAAGTAGTCACAACGCCCATAACTGTATTTGTAGGCCCCAACAACTCTGGGAAAAGCAAGATTCTCTCTGAAATTCACTATTACTGCACAACCGGCCAACAGAACGTAACAGATGTAATCCTAGAAAAGATTGAATTTGACACATTCACAGTTGAAGCAGCTGAAGAAAAGATTAAAAAGTCTACTATTCAACCACATATAAATGAAGCGCTTTTACCCGATCATATAATTGTTGGGAAAAAGGGAATGAGATATCAAGTTCATAGACAGAATCTTTTGAATGCCTTACAAAATCCTAACCGTCAGGTAAACTTATTCTGCCAGTCGTATCTCTCATTTAATACTCTCCTACTAGACGGTAAAAGTCGTATTAGTTTGATTGGGCAACAAAGCGCTGGTGATCTCCAGCAACCCCCTCACACAAGTTTTCAAGTATTGTTTCGTGACGATGCCAAAAGATATGAGGTTAGACGGATTATTTATGATGCTTTTGGGATGTACTTTGTTATAGATCCTACTTCTCTCGGTCAACTTCGACTACGCTTATCATCTCGTCCTCCTCACACAGATATCGAAGAGCGTGGGATTCACAATGAAGCTGTAGAATTTCACTCAAAAGCATCCCCTGTTGAGCAAGCCAGTGACGGTGTAAAAGCATTCACTGGAATAATTACAGAGATCATAGCTGGTGATCCTGCCATTATTCTAATTGATGAACCTGAAGCTTTTTTGTATCCACCTTTAGCTTTCAAACTAGGAAAAGAAATTGCTATTTCTAGCTTAGGCTCTCAAAAAAGATTGTTTGTATCAACACATAGTTCAAACTTTGTAATGGGTTGTATACAATCAGGTGCACCAGTCAATATTGTAAGACTGACTTATCGCAGTGAGGTAGCTACTGCAAGAGTTTTATCTAACACAGATATTCTTCGATTAATGCGAAATCCGTTGTTGCGCTCAATCGGTGTGCTTGGAGCGCTATTTTATGAATTTGTTATTGTCACAGAATCTGATGCAGATCGAGCATTTTACCAGGAGATTAATGAGCGACTGCTACGTTATAAGCCAGATTTGGGAATTCCTAACTGTTTGTTTCTCAATGCTCAAAACAAGCAAACTGTCCAAATAATTATCAAGCCTTTAAGAGAACTGGGCATACCCGCAGTTGGCATTGTTGACGTTGATATTCTGAAAGATGCTGGTCAGGATTGGACGAACTTTCTTAAAAGCGGCTTTATCCCGGAACTTGAGTATCAATCACTTGCTAGTTTACGAAATGCTGTCAAACAAAAATTTGATGCCACAGGAAAGAATATGAAACGGGATGGTGGTGTAGATATTCTCTCTGACAGTGACAGAGAAGCAGCAAATAACTTATTTGACAAACTTGCAGATTATGGTCTGTTTGTCGTGCGGAAGGGAGAGTTGGAGTCTTGGCTTCTTCAACTTGCTGTGCCTGGACACGGGCCCAATTGGTTGATTAAAATCTTTGAAAAAATGGGAGAAGATCCAGAATCACAAGATTATCTCAAACCCTCAGATGATGATGTATGGAGTTTTTGTGGTGAAATAAAAAAATGGTTTACTAATCCAAATAGGAAAGGCATACCTTCATAGAGTCTTTCAATCGGTTAACCAGCTTACGACTTAAATTTTGCTCAATAACCAGCTTCAAACAACACCTACCGAAGGCGTGATCGCATCTCTTATAAACTGCAACGCCAAATACTGCAAATGCGATCGCTAATTTCCAAACTCAATTAAGTTGATTAACTGGCGATCGCAATCGGCTTTTTGCGCGTGGGACGCTTGCGGTCTGATTTTTTCTTCAGTCCCACCGCTTGAGCTTGATCGCTATCTGAGCCATATTGCCCGCGCACAACTTCTTTCATCGCTAATACAGCATTATGAAATTCCCATTCTGCTAATCGAGCAGCATCAGAAGCAGCACGGTATAAAGCTAGTTTCTCGGTTTCAGTTTGTTGAGAAATCAACATCGCCTGATAAACTTCCTGTAAGTTTGTAGTTGAGGCATCAGCACGAGTTGTGTTGTAGGTGCTGACGGTTTGCAAACCGTGAAATGAACTAATATCTTGACTAATGGTTTGAGGACGCAAACGGCGTGTTGTATCTTGGATACTCATAGATGTATACAGTGGTATAGTGTACATTTAATGTACCCATTACAACCAAAAATCTATCAGTAAGATAAAGTTTTAAATCGGTAAGCTTAAACAAAGGGTAAGCTTTGGCAATGCATCAGCTTGTATTATGAATGCATCGGCTTGCATTGTGAATGTATCGGCTTGTATTATGAATGCATTGGCTTGTATTATGAATGCATTGGCTTGTATTGTGAATGTATCGGCTTGCATTGTGAATGCATCGGCTTGCACTCACAGTTGAATCAGTTTTAAACCACCAGAAGCATTAAAATTTCTAACACTCCAAAGCTGAAGTGTCACTAATGGAAATACAATCACAAAATTATACAGTTTTGTTTGTAGAGACTGCACTGGAAAATCGCGGAGGTTAAAGTAATGGATGGGCGCGATCGCTACTTACGAATCGCTCTGGTTCTTATTGGAATAGCTTTTCTACTTATCTATCCGCTAAGTCAGGTCTGGGCATCAGGCTGGTTATGGCAACCAGGTCAGCACGAATACGAACAGATGATTATTGGTGTTTATGCGACGCTTGGTGTATTTTTGCTGTTGGCTTCAAGGCAACCAGAAGCTTACCTCAGTTTAATTTGGTTCACCGTTACATCAAGTGTAGTCCACGGGCTAATCATGGCGGTACATGCAGTAATTGACCCTGTTGAACATGGACACCTGTTTGGTGATGTTCCAGCATTGTTTTTGGTAGCAATTGTCCTTGGCTTTTTAGCGCCCCGTAAAGTAGTGTCAAGTACATGAACGGGCATGGAATTTGATCAAAAAGCAGCTTCAAACAACACCTACCGAAGGTGCGATAGCGTTCGCGAAGCGTCTGCTCTGCAAAAGCGCTGCCGAAGGCGGCAGTTCGCATCTCTGATCAACTGCAACGCCGAATAGTGCAGAACGGATTAATCAATGCGGCGACGGCAACGAACGGCATATTTGGACGGACACGGATTGTCTCATCAGGCGCAACAGTCAATGCACCATGATCTGGAGCAAGCGCATCAACAGAGTCGCGGACTTGAACTGTAATTTCTACAATTGCGATCGGCAGCCTTTTTGCTGTGGCAGCAAGCTTATGGCGATTATAATGTAACTCTCAAATTCTTAAAAATGAGTTTAACGACCAAATTGAGCGGCGATCGACTAACTATAACGCTAGACGCGAAGACTTTGCACGTCCGTTCCAATGACTTGTTCTGCTGCGTCATTACCAGCTTATACATCTTTTCGGGCAACATGAACAGCAGAAAGAAACGAGAGGTCTACACTGTCTCCATTCCTCAGCTTTTCCCGCAATCCTGCAAATAGCAACTCCTTCGTTTTTGGCTCCAGTCTCCCCATTGTACTTAATAGCTTAAGGTAGTCATCGATGCTGTACGTCACCTCACACGCGATTTGCTCAGTCACCAACTCCTTAAAATAACCAGAGTCTAGAATATCTTGTTCAAACCCTCTCAAAATTTCCGCTTGAGTTTTGGCACCTTCATACCGAACAAATGAGGGAGCATAGGCTTGATACACTTCCTCGATCGCTTGGTAAACTTCGTATTTCGGTTCAGCTCTCAGATTCCATAGCAGGATGAGAAACCCGTTGTCGCGTAATGCCGTCGCTGCCTTGGCATACCGAATCTCTGATGGTATCCAGTGAAAGGCATTAGCAGATAGAACGGCATTGAACTGTTTTGCTTCCAGTTCCCACTCCTCAAATGAGGTGTTGTGGATTGCAACGTTTGGATAGGTTGCACAGTTGCGTTGTGCCAAACGACAAAAATCCTGGTTTGGCTCAATACACGTCATTGAAAAACCAAATTGAGCAAAAGCTACCGTCGCATTTCCTGGACCACAACCGACCTCAAGAATCGATGCATCTGAGTCAAGTTGGGCTAAAACGACAGACTGCTCGATCAGTTGCTTTGGATATTGTGGTCTGGCGTTGTAATAAACATCAGCAACGGGAGAATACCAATTCCTTCGCTGTTCTAAATCTATAGAAGCTCTGGCATTTATTTCTTGTTTAGAGTCTTGCATAAGCTATTTATCAGCTTTTGAGTACCAACTTCATTTTATTTGGTCTGGTGGATCAAAGACCAATTCAATATCGATTGCTGTCGCTATACTGTTTGCAAGACCTCAAAAGATTGGGATTCTCTTGGAAGAAAGCTCGTAAGCTACTAAATAAAACAAACCCGAAAAAGCGTGCTGAGTTTCAAGGGAACACTCAAAGAGTTATTCGACAAAGCTCTTCAGCTAATGAAAAAAAACTACGGGTTTCAACTTAGACGAGGTTTACTTATTTTTTACTTGCAAGTTGCTTAGAGGCTGTTTTCCTCCTGCCCTTTAACTCCTACCTTTATTGATAAAGTTTTAAATCGGGCAAGCTTAAACAAAGGGTAAGCATTTTGAATGCATCAACTTGCATTGTGAATGCGTCAACTTGCATTGTGAATGCGTCAACTTGCATTG
>NZ_CAXTNP010000195.1:0-15306 GCF_964245575.1 uncultured Nostoc sp.
ATCCCCAATCCCCCTTCCTCTTCATCTCCACACTTCAATCACGGATGATAATTTCGACATTCTGGTGCATTTGGGTTTTCTTTACAGTATTCTTCAAAAGAGACTTTGGCTGATACCATACCCTCAGCTTTCTGATGAGCGGCTTCTGCTTGAAGTTCTTCTACTTCATCCCAGGCGGCTGCACAGGCTTTAGAATAAGCACCTTGTTCGGTGCAAATAGCCCGAGACTGCTCAATAGCTTTTTGAATTCTCTCCTCCAGCAATAAGGCTTTTGGCGCTTCCACAAAGTCGCTTTTGGTCAAAATGTCAGTAATCGAGATGATGCCCAACAGCTTGCCTTGAATCACAGGCGCTCGATGAATACCAGTGTTAGCAAATAACCGCGCTACATATTCCACACCCAAATCAGGATTCACCACAATGCAGGGCTTGCTCATAATTTCGTAAACCCGCACTTGCTTTGGGTCTTTACCGTAGGCTGTTACCTTATAAACAATATCCGTTTCTGTGACAATGCCATAAGCATCATTTTCATGGCGATGATCCACAACCAGCGCCCGCAATTTTTTTTCCTTCATCAGCCCCACTGCTTCAGCAACAGTCGCCGAACCGCGAATGGTAACTACATCTTTGGTCATGATATCTTCAGCTTTCATCATTGCTGTAGTCTCCTGGTTAATAATACGGTGCAGCACAGTGCCTTCAGAGGCATATCGGAGCATTGCAGCACACAGTTTAGTTTTCTAACTAGAAAATAAAAAAGTTGAACTTTTGTCCAGCTACAACAATAAATTAGACCAGTTGTCAACTCCTGATGTTATCCAATGTGACCGATATCCAAAAATAAGCATAAATTGCCATAACTTTATAGAAAATCTCGCCAAAGGACTTCAGCCGTTAAAAAATAAATTTTTGACTACTACATGTCTATTGGTACTGACTAATAACTGATGGAGAAGTTAGGATAAAATTACTATCCAACTTCAGTTGAGATATTTCCTGTTAAGGAAAGTAAAAGAATTAAACAGCAACGGCTTCAGCTTCCATAAAGTTTTACCGATTTCGAGTAAATTTCAATTATTAATACACATGCCAAATCGTCATTATCCTCCCGCCTACTTACGCTATCTCAAAGCCAGGTTATGGAATCTAGGGCGACCTGGTTTTTGGGGCACTGCAATTTTTTTATCTGTAGTCGGACTGGTAACTTGGGAATACTGGTCAAACCCAGATATTTTCGTTTATAAGCAAAAAAGCCAAGTTGCTTCACAACAGCCTGCTGATTCTTCACTTTCAGAAGAAAACAGAGCCATTGCAGCAGATATTGATAACCTACCAGTTTTATTTAATGACTTTGACCAAGCAACTCCTTCAGTAACGCCGAATAACTCCAAGGAAAATACTGAGGCAAAAAATAGTAAAAACTCCTTAGAGGATGTAATTAAAAAACAAAATTCTGTTAATGATACCAAATTAAATCCTGGTCTAGGCGTTAATGCCGATACCTCCCCAGGTGTGAAAAATCCCTTTGTTGTACAAACAGAAAATTTATTGCGGACTGGGACGGTTGATAATAATAGCCAGTTTTTAGGTATTAAGCCCTTAACTACGGCATCTGAACCAACAGAGGGGGAAACATCTTCTAGCCTGGGTATTGGATTCACGAATCAAACCAACAAGAATCAAAATTCTGTCTCCACCAGCCCTCTGCAACCAGCACTCAACCAATCGACAAACCAACAATATTCTAGCTTTAATGAAACTGCAACTCAGACAAATACTTTAAGCCAAGCCTCTGAGCCAGGAACAACGTTGATGCCACCCATTAAAAGCTTACCCAGTCAGAATTCTCTACCAAGTGCTGGGTTAACTACTGGGACAGGCTACACCTCAACGGGTACGAACTTGCAGCAAAATCCTTACAATAATGTAAATAACTTAAATAACGGTCAGATATTGCCTAGTAATGGGTTAAATACTCCTACAGGTTATACATCAACGGGTACGAACTTACCGCAAAGTCCCTACAATAATTTAAATAACGGTCAGGTCGTGCCTAATGTAGCACCATTAACGCCCCCAGGTACTTATGCTGCACCAAGTAATATTGCACCTTACTCTAACCAGATTCCAAATCAAGGCGTTGTCACCCCTACAAACCCTGTGGGATATGGGAATTATGGGTTACAGCAACCGACGCAACCACCACAATCTACTTATGGAAATTATGGGTTGCAGCAACCGACGCAACCACCACAATCTAATTATGTGTTGCAGCAACCAACACAGTCTAATTCCTTATATCTTCGCCAGATTCGAGACAGGTATAGAGGTTTAGATCAAAGGTGATTTTAAGCATCTTAGCTGGATAAAGTCTAGCTAAGGTGTTTGTGGGCTATTTGGAATAATCGGAACTTCTGGTGTTTCGGGTTGTTGCTGTTGTCGTTGCAAATATTTATTCAATACATAAGCCATATCTCCACGGGTTACAGGTTTTAATGGGGAAATATTGCCTTGAGCATTTGTATTGAGAAATCCTTCAGTAGCTACTGTAGCGATCGCTTTTCTAGCCCAAGTTGGGATAGACTTTTCATCTGGATATGAAGCCAGAATATCATTCACAGCCTCATCGGGAAACTGAAATACACCATAAGCCTGGGCGAAAATAGCAAGAGCTTCAGCCCTTGTCACCTTTTGGTTAGGGAAGAATTCATTGCCCCGATAACCTTTCATGATGTCAGTTTTTAAGACTGTCTGTATATCATTAAATGCCCAATGAGAACGAGGAACATCTGGAATAGCTAAATTTTCTTTGCTAACACCCTGTCTTTTATTTAGCCCAAATGCTTTTACCATAATTGACGCTAATTCGGCCCTACTGAGTAACTTTTCTGGATAAAACTTGCCATCAGAAAAGTTTGTCATCCATTTGACAGCAGTTACCTGTTGAATGGAATCAGATGGGACTTCAGAAGTAGTTTCTGGCACTTGAGTCTGAGCAATTGCTGGTAAGTTTTGTAGTAGTGCCACTAAAGATAGAGTAATTGAAAGCTGACGCATCATGATAATCACTTTTAGCTGCTAACGTGGATTTAAAAAACTACGTTACTGAGGTTAACGCAAAATTTGGTGTTTTTAATAACCTGTAACTCAGCTAGTGACGAATTTAGGCTGGGCAATGTTGCTTTAGCTACGTAGGGTGTGGCTATAAATTTTAAAAATTAGGACTTTGTTCAAAATCCCAGCACTTCCCATGATTCCAGACTCTACCAGTGTTTTCACATTCTGATTTATCGTCAATCCAAGGAATTGAAGTAGGGTAATAGGAGCTAGATGTGGGAGTAAGTGAAGACAATGCAGAAGAAAATATAGTGTAGCTACAAATCGATAGAATGATTAGAAATCCTATGAGGAACAAGATATTGCCAGGAGTCCAAAAAGGATATAAACCTTTTTCAGAGCGTAAACGGACTTTAGAGCGACGTTCTGAACCTGCTAGGAACACCAAATAAAACCTTAATCCGGGAATTGGTACTGAAATTCTTATGTCTAAAGAATGACGGATCCTAGCACGAGAGGATAAACCCTTTTTTATCGCTTCTAATTGCTCTACCGTGAAGGTATTTGCTATTTCCGGGTCAATCTCAGCGAAAAGTTGCTTAAAAGTAGGATCAGTGTACTGGGGGTTTTTCATTATATTCGTATACTAATATACACTATTGTTACATGAGTCATCTCCTTTTTTCCGGACACTAGGATGTTTTATTTTTTGCAAGTCCCTAATCAAGGAAGTAGAAACTAGCAAAAACTTGTTTTTTACCTTTCATCTTTTGAGGTTATCTGCCCACTACTATGGACTATAGTCAGTTTTTCAGGAGTTTTGGCAATGACCGCAGCAGCAGATCCCGTAAAGTTGATGAAGCAAGAAGTTGGCAAAGCCGCCGCCGCCTTAGTAAAGTCGGGTTCTATTGTGGGGTTGGGTACGGGGTCAACTACAGCATATACGATTCAGTTTTTGGGCGATCGCCTCAAGTCTGGTGAACTTCAAGATATTATTGGTATACCTACCTCGTTTCAGTCAGAAGTACTGGCGAAGCAATACGGTGTACCTCTTGCCACCTTGGATGCTATTGACCACATTGATATTGCCATTGATGGTGCAGATGAAGTCGATCCGCAGAAGAATTTGATTAAAGGCGGTGGTGCAGCACATACCCGCGAAAAAGTTGTTGACTACCTGGCAGAACAGTTCATCGTTGTGGTAGATAGTGGTAAGTTAGTAGACCGCTTGGGTTCTAGTTTCGCTGTGCCTGTGGAAGTGATTCCAATGGCAATTACTCCTGTAACTAATGCCATCAAAAAACTTGGTGGCAAACCAGAACTCCGCATGGGTGTAAAAAAAGCTGGCCCAGTGATCACTGATCAAGGCAATTTTGTTTTAGATGTCAGATTTGACTCTATTGAAGATCCAGTTAACCTAGAAAAGATATTGAATAACATTCCCGGCGTCCTAGAAAATGGTATTTTCGTTAACTGTGTCGATTTAGTTTTGATTGGTGAAGTCAAAGATGGTCAGCCATTAGTGCGCCAACTGTAAGAGTTATAGATTTTGGATTTTAGATGTCTGTGAAATCTAAAATCCAAAATTAAGCAATGACATCTGCACAAATTAATTATGCGTTATCCAGAACCCTTGTAGAGACGTAGCAGTGCTACGTCAAAACAATTCTTTTTCACCAAATGTCTAATATTTATTAAATGATCCCTTGACTTTTAAGACAGTGGCTACAGACTAGAATTGAGCGCTAGACGATGACGTTAGTACCAACTACCAGATTTGTCGCCGTGAAATTATTCAAAGTTGCAAAGGTGTAAAAACTGTTACCATCGTAGGCAAACTGAACTTGTGTAGAAGTACCCGATTGCACAAACTGTAGATAACCATCTGAGATGGCATTGCTGCCACTGTAGCCTTGGCTCTTGAACAAGTCAGTAAGGATTAATTTATCCTCGCTTTTATTAAAGTCAGTGATTGTATCACCATTGCTAAGGGTTTGGTAGATGAACTGGTCATTACCGCTACCGCCAGTCAGCGTATCACTAAAATCACCGCCAATGAGGATGTCATTACCAGCACCTCCGATGAGGCTATTATTATTTGTACCACCAAGCAAGGTATCATTTCCATCACCACCAGTCAGAGTATCATTACCAGCACCACCGCGCAGCAGGTCGTTACCACTCTTGCCGTCGATGCGGTCATCGCCCCCTTGACCATTAATAACATCTGCTGAGTTGTCAAAGCCATTAATATTGTTATTCAGGTCATTGAGAAAGGTGACTGTGTTCTTGTTGAGGATAGCGTTTTGGGTAGAGTTGGCATCGAAGACATCAAAGCTTTCACTAATGCTGGTTTGCCCATTAAACAGGATATTGCCCACTGCCGATACGTTCTCTAGGTTTTCCAGAGGAAGGTTTTGCAGGATAACTTTATTATCAGCCACCCCTTCAAAAGTAACTTCCAGATTGTCACCATTCTGGGTGAGTTGCAGATTTCGGGCTGTCAATCCAGCACCTTGAAATTTGAGGGTATCCAATTCGGCAATGATTGCTGCTGATGGATTTGAGCCTTTACCTAACCCACCGAAATCGGTAATGGTATCAACACCGTCACCTAAATTGTAAACAAATTTGTCTTTGCCGCCGCCACCAGTTAGGATGTCGTTGCCTTGATTACCAGTTATGGTATCGTTCCCGGTTTGAGCGTTAATTATGTCACTGTAGTTCTTGCCTACTAAATTATCAGCGCCTTTGGTTCCATTCAGCCCGTTAAACTCTAATGCACCAATATCAACTGTACCCTTAGATATTCTGTTAAATTGACCACCCCGTTGGTCGGTGGTGATACCTGCTGGAATCAGAGCATTATTGCCAGCGTTAATGGCGGGACTATCGCCAAGTAAGGCATTAGTAAAGGTTGCACCACCATTATTTTGCAGGGGGCTGAGTCTTGGATCAATGGGGTTGGTTCCGGTGCCGACAAGGGTGCTGGTAGTAAAGCCTGTGCTACCTGTGCGATCGCCAATTAGGTTATTTCCAGCGTCGGTGAAGTTGCCAGAAACGTCGCGGGAATAACCGGAATTGGGCGCATCATCAGGATTGCCTGTATAGAAATTGCCTGCAATGATGGTATCGCCAACGATAACAGTGCCGCCGTTACTGACAACACCCCCACCGTTGCCAGGAACACCGTAAAAGCCCTCTGCTGTGTTATTGGTAATGGTGTCATTGGTGAGGGTGAGAGTGCCACTGTTCAAGATGCCGCCGCCAGTGTAATATACACTATTATCAGAGACAGTGCTGTTAGTCAGGCTAAAAGTACCTGAGTTAGAGATGCCACCGCCGTCTGCCGCACTATTATTAGACACACTGCTGTTAGTGATATCTACAGTGCCTAAGTTATAAATGCCGCCGCCGTAAGACGGGTAAGGGTCAGGGCCCCCCCGATTAAGACCGCTAGCATCCGCCCTATTATTAGAGACAGTGCTGTTATTTATACTAAGTTTGCCTGTGTTGAATATGCCGCCGCCGTAAGCTGTGTTGTAACCGACGTATGCGTAATTATTAGAGACAGTGCTGGTAGTGAGACTGAGGGTGCCTTTGTTAAAGATGCCCCCGCCTAATGATGACCCCCTATTACCAGAGACAGTGCTGTTAAGGAGACTGAGGTTGCCTCTGTTAAATATGCCGCCTACCTCCCCTGTATTGTCAGAGACAGTGCTGTTAGTCAGATTGAGGCTGGTATTGCTATTGAGCAAAATACTGCCTAAGGGGTCATTAGCATTAGCAATCTTCAAGCCATCAATGCTGGCATCTGTCCCAGAACCTGATATCTCAAACACGCTTGATGAATTATTCCCACTCACAATGAGGTTAGATGCCCCAGTCCCCAAAATGGTAATATCATTGGTAATGGTTAATTTGCCAGAGGTCAGGGTGATGATATCTGGGGTGGCATCGGTGAACACGCCCGCAAAGGTAATCGTATCTGCCCCAACGGTCGCATTGGCATTGAGGATAGCCTGCCGCAATGACCCCGATCCAGAATCGTTGGTATTAGTCACCACAAATGTGTTGTTATTAACAGGCGGCGGTGTGATGGGAGGCTGGACTTCGTAAGCACCAATATCAACAACACCGTTGAATATCCGGTTAAATCGAGTGCCGCGTTGGTCAGTGGTGACACCAGTACTAACTAGGGAATTCTTGCCAGCATCAATAGCGGGGCTATTCACAAGTAACGCCTGGGTAAAGGTTGCACCACCGTTATTTTGCAGCAGCCCCAGCTTGGGGTCAATGGGGCTAGCACTTGTGCCGACGAGGGTGCTGGTGGTAAAGCCAGTGCTACCAGTATTATTGCCAATCAGGTTATTGCCGGAGTCAATCACGCTACCATCCACGTCGGGATGTATATCACCGGAGGTGGACTTGTCAAAGTTGCTTGCAATGATGGTGTTACTAATTTTGACGGGACTAGAGGCATCAGAGGTATTAAAAACTCCTCCACCATTGCCAGTACCATCACCATCTGAATCAGCTGTGTTATTGGTAATTGTGGAGTTGATTAGGGTGAGCCTGGTGTCTGCTACATAGCTGTAGCCATTATATATGCCACCACCATCTTCTAAGGCTGTATTGCCAGAGACGGTGCTGTTAGTTAAAGTAACTAATCCGCCAGAATAAGCATCATCATCTCCGTTAAAAATGCCACCGCCGGAGGTTGCAGTATTCCCAAAGACGGTGCTATTGGTCAGCCTAAAAGTACCGCCTTGATTATAGATGCCACCACCGGAGTTTGCCGTATTGCCAGAGACACTGCTGTTAACTAGGTTGAAAGTACCAGTTTTACCAGAGGAAGCGTCATTAAAAATGCCGCCTCCGGCAGTATTGCCATTATAAATCTTGCTTCCCCCGGTATTGCCATAAACACTGCTGTTAGTTAGGCTGAGAGTACCAGCGTTATAGATACCGCCTTGCTTATTGCCAAAGACGCTGGTGTTAGCAAGACTGAGGATGCCGCTATTAGAGATGCCACTTCCTGCTGTATTACCAGACACACTGCTTTTTGCTAGGTTGAGGATGGAAGTTCTATTAACCTTAATATTGCCGCTAGCGATCGCCAGTCCATTAATATTGACATCTGTCCCTAATCCCGATATCTCGAATACTGTAGAGACATTCTTTCCACTCACAGTAAGCTTAGATGTCCCAGTCCCCAAGATGGTTACATCATCGGTAATCGTCAGTTGCCCAGAGGTGAGCGTGATGGTATCTGGGGTGGTATCTTTGAATATTCCCCCAAAAGCGATCGTATCATCCCCAGCATTAGCATTGGCTAAGTTAATTGCCTCTCGGAGTGTTGTGATGCCGTTATTGCGATCGCCATCATCTGTATCTCCAGTATCATTCACCGTGAACGTCGCCAGTACCCCTGCGTAAGTTTGCCGCGTCCTTTCTGCAAATGCTAAACTCACTTCCATATCAGTGGTGCGGACTTCTAACTCCCAGTTACCACCTAATGCTGCATTACCAATTCGCTGACCAGAAGCAGCAATATTTGCTTTAGTGAGTTGGTGCAGTTTGTCTACAAATTCTGTCCCCGCATCACCCAAAGCCACATTGCAACCATAGATGAGTAAGTTCCAAAGGTTATCGCTTTTGGCAGAGGTTGAAAATACCTTTTGCCATAGTTGCAGTTGCTGGCTGTATTCGTCAAGGGTATCCAGTCCTAAATGGGTGTTGCCCAATTGTAAGTAACCTGGGATACCGTGGCACACAATATGAATATTAGTCAAATTCGGACGATTGCAACTCGCTAGAATTTCTGTAATTTGTTCAACACCATCCTGTGTCGAGTCAAGCACGAACACTTCGGCATTATCAAGCACGCCATTTACTAAATCGTTATAGTCTTCAACCGCCATGTCGATGAAGACTAAACTATGGGCATAGGAGGTGGAAGTTGCAGGATTTACTTGGAAGTGTGAGGTATATAGTGTTGCCATTTCTTTACTTCGAGCTAAGATAATCAGGAAAACTCAAACTAGTGCATCTCATTTTGGTAGGTATATACTTAAGCTTCAAACTGAAGTTGCTGCTTTTCGGATTTTTTAAAATATTTGGATCTTCAGTATTTGTTATGCGAAATTCCAGCAGATTTAAAGTTGGTGAGATACACATGCTAAGTACAGCATTTCATTAATTCGTAGTGAATTAAATTTGGCAATACCCTGCAATACCAATGCATCGGTTGACAATACCAATGCATCGGTTGACAATGCCAATGCATCGACTGACAATGCCAATGCATCGACTGACAATGCCAATGCATCGACTGACAATGCCAATGCATCGACTGACAATGCCAACGCATCGGCTGACAATGCCAATGCGTCCCCTTGCATTAAATAAAAACGCTACGATTTTGCGCAAAGCTGTACTAAGTCTATTCCTCCACGTATAAAGCGTGTTTTACTCCTGTATTCTGTATTCTGAATTATGCTATTTTAGAGGATGTTTGAAAAGTCCTCAAGCGTGTGTTTCACTACCCTGGCTACCGAGAAACTGCTACGAGAGAATCGGAGTTCTGGGATTTGAGATCGTACCTCTGAGTCGCACTTGAGGCTCAAGCCGACCCTTTTCAAACATCCTCTTAGTTAAACATCAAAAATTGGTTTAAAAATAAAGGTCAAAAGCCCAATTCATTGCCAAAACCATAAAACTTTAGTATAAAATATTTAGATTTATTGTATAGCAAGGCTTTCAGAATTTTATAAAGCAAGATCAACATAATATGTAATGAATAACCGACAAATTTATTACACAATATTTAACTTAATTCCACTTCCTCTACCAGCTAGTAATAGCTTATTTAAGACTCCTTTTTCTCTGAGTTAACTTTTTGAGCAATGTGAAAAGCAGAGATATATGAAAGTTGCATACTGCCTCCAAAATCATTTTCTATACGATGTCTCAATCCCAAAAATAAAGAGTCTTTATTTTCTGGATTTAATTTTATGTATGGTGAGTAAGTGTTTAAGAGTGTTAAATATTCATCGGCAGTGTAACTTACTTCTGATATAACTTGTCCAGATATCAAGTCTTTGAATTGGCCCGAATCAATAGCCATATTTCCTAATTGTCTCAAGATATATTCTTGTGTTTTTTGGTCTTCATATCGGTCAAGAGATGGAGTGTGTAGTTGATAGATTTGCGATAAACTTTGATACACTTCATAGCTGGGTTGAAGTTCCTTGTTCCACAATAAAATCAAGTAGCCATTCTCCTTTAGAGCATTTGCTGCTTTTGGATATCCGATTTCTGGTGATATCCAATGAAAAGAACTAGCTGCTAAAACGGCATCAAATTGAAATGGCTTAAGTTCCCACTCTTCAAAAGATGTGTTCTGAATCTCTACATTAGAATACGGTTGACAATTGTGTTGAGCTAACTGGAAAAAATCTGGATTGGGTTCTAAGCAGATTATAGAGCAACCCAATTGAGCGATACCTACCGTTGCAGTACCAGGGCCACATCCCACTTCCAGAATTTTTGAGTCAGTGGAGAGTTGAGCAACTTCCACAATTTGCTGAATCAAATCCTGAGGATAGCAGGGTCTTGCCTTATTGTAAGCTTGTGCTGCCGGAGAATACCAATTTTTTCGCTGTTCAAGGTCTCTGCTGGAGTAGCTGATTATTGTTTGTTTTAGGTCTTCCATAATCTATTTAATTCCTACAACGCCGCTTTTGTTAGCTCAATATCTATTTTTATGAAAACCTCGGCGTCTGCGCCCATTTTCCAACAAGGGTTTTCGCAACGGTACAACCTCAGCTTCGCTACTCTCGCGTGCTACTCGAATCAGCAACCCAGCAGCTATTAAACTAGCAATCATGGAATTACCACCATAACTAAACATGGGCAAAGGTAAGCCAGTAGTTGGTAGAGAACCTGTAGCAACACCAATATGAAGCAATGATTGTCCTACCATCAAAATCGTCACACCGATCGCTACCAATCGATGTACTATATTTTTAGCCTTCAGTGCCACGATTAATCCAAGGGTGGCAAATGTAGCTAAAAGTGCCAGTAATACCATACTGCCGACAAAGCCAAACTCTTCGGCGAACACCGCAAAAATAAAATCAGTATCCTGAATTGGTAAATAAAACAGCTTTTGTTGAGAAAGCCCAAATCCCGCTCCCCAAGTTTTACCAGAACCCACAGCTAATAGACTTTGCACCAACTGGTAGCCATCTCCTGTAGCATCTGCCCAAGGATTGAGGAATGACATCACTCGTTTACGCTGATACTCTTTAATACTAATACTGAGTACTGCCAACATCACTCCACCAATTGCTGTCCCTCCCAGGTACTTGTAAGGTAAGCCAGCTGCTAAAGCAATTAGCCAAATAGTCATACCGCAAAGTGCTGTTGTACTCAAGTTAGGTTGAGCAAGAATTCCTAAAAGTACCAGACCGAAAATACCCAACCAAGCCAAGCGAACCCGCCAACTGATTCGTTCCCACTGACCAAAAAGCCGCGCACTTTGCAGCACCAAAAAGGGTTTAATTAACTCTGAGGGTTGAATCGGAATGGGCCCGATCGCAATCCAACGGGCTGCGTCAAAAGCCTTTTTTCCCAATCCTGGGATCAGTGTAATAAAAATTAACGTCAAAAACAGTAATAAAAACCAATGGGATAGCCCCAAAATTTTCTGCAATGGCGAATTAACAATAATATTGAATCCGATTAAGGAAACTAAGACCCAAAGCAGTTGACGCTTAAAGTAGTACAACCCATCATGATGATTGCCATCAGCGACAGGATAGGATGCTGAAAATAGCATGATCAAGCCGACAAACAGCCAAATCAACGTTAACCAGCGCAACAGCCGCGCTTCTAATGCCCAGTTGGAGACTGAACTATCAAAAATTGGAATCAGGCGGCGTAGATTCACGAGCAGTACAGGTAAAAAGTTAGGAATTAGGAGTTAGAAATAAAACTCATAAATCATAACTTATAACTTATAAGTAGGCTTTACAACCATAAATCTTAGAGCTGTCAACTTCAATACACTGCTCGAGCTATGTTTCTGACAAAGATCGCTATGCCGCCGTACCTCTACGAGCAAGCAAGCTACGAGTAGCGTCTTGTAGAGCAGGCATTGCTACTTTGCAAAGTAGAAGTAGCATTTTATACTTATTATAAAGAATTGTAAATGACTTAATTCAGGATTGCTATAGTTAAGAGCGATCGCTCAAAAATTGACTTAAAGTATTCTTAAACTAAGCTGGATTCTGAAGATATTTATTTAATTAAACTTAATGATTTCACGCAATTAACTGCTTGTTTATCCATAGATAGGGGAATTTCAATCCAGAACTCAGTTCCTTGTCCAGGTTCTGATAAACATTTCAGTGTTCCCCCATGTTTTTCAACTACAATCTGATAGCTAATTGATAAACCTAATCCTGTACCCTTACCTACAGGCTTAGTTGTGAAAAATGGATCAAACAGTTTTTCCTTAACTGCTTCTGTTATTCCTGAACCATTATCGGCAATTCGGATCACACAGTTCGTTTCAATAACTTCCGTAGTAATTGTAATTGTATTAGGATTCGCATGGATTTTTGCGATCGCGCGTTCACTATCATAGTTATCGAGCGCATCGATTGCATTACTGATAATATTCATGAATACTTGATTGAGTTGGCCAGCGTAGCAATTTACTAAAGGCAAATCTCCATAATTTTTAACTACTTTGATCCCAGGATGATCAACACTATTTTTGAAGCGATTCTGTAAAATCAGCAAAGTACTATCCAGTCCCTGGTGAATATCAACACTTTTCTTCTCCGCTTCATCAAGACGAGAGAAGTTCCGGAGGGACAAGACAATTTCAGAGATCCGTTCAGCTCCTACTTGCATCGAATTTAATATTTTTGGCAAATCATCTAGTAAAAAATCAAACTCAATTTCTTTAATGTATTCTTGAATTTCTAACACAGGATTGGCATACAATTTCTGGTAAAGAAGCACAAGGTTCAGCAAACAGTGCGTATAATCCTTTGCATATTTCAAATTTCCATAAATAAAGTTAACAGGATTGTTAATTTCGTGAGCGACTCCCGCAACTAACTGGCCTAGACTGGACATTTTCTCAGCCTGGACTAATTGGGCTTGAGTTTGCTGTAGCTCCCGAAGGGATTTTTCCAATTTTTTAGACTGAGCCTCAGCAATTTCCGCTAAATTCTCCTTGATTTGTAGCGCACTCCGTAGTTGGACCCTTTGCTGTTTCAGTTCACTTGTTAACTTTTTGGCATCAGCTAAAGCAGTATTCTGAGCTTGTAGTAGAAACAAGAAATCAACAATCGGATCGTGAATTGCAAAGTCTTTGAGTTTAATACCTAGAGGAGCCAGGCTAGTTGTATCTGTAATCCAGGGAGAACCTAAAAAAAATATCACCTCCTGCTCTGGTTGATACATCATCTGCCCCTTGAGATGCATTCCATTGTGGAGAAACTCTAATATAAACAGGGCCCGAGACTGTTTACTGATAGCATCAAAATCGACCAAAATTTTTGGACGATTGATTTGGAAATGCTGCTCAATCAATTTACCAACCAATGGTTCAGGACAAATGCGCCTGTAGATATCACCAGCTTGTACAATTTCCCGATTACAGTTAAAGGCAAAGTGGAAAGGAAAAGCTTTCGCCAGCAACTCTGGCGAAAGTGTAAGGTGAGGAGGAGCCATGCTACTGCGCTCAATTTGGTTTATAAATCACTAAAAATTCATCATGTTCAGCACCCTGATCTCGACTTTGGGCTTGGGTAATATGAACTTCTGTATCAAACCTGGTTCCCAATCCCTTGACTAGTCCAAGAATCATTGGCGTTAGCCCTTCTCTATCAGAGCGATAATGTAAGCTCAGAGAATTTTCCTCCATATCAGTACACTCAAATGATGGGGGTTGGAGTTTGGGAAAGCTAACTCCCACACGAGCATGAAGATTATCAAGGTTTTCTAAAAACTCAAGGAGTCCATCTCCACTCATATCCATCATTTCGCCATAGCCTTCTTCGGCTGTGTACTGAACCCAGAATTCCCCAAAGGCTTGCATAATCTCTGAGGAAGATAAACCGAGAATGACATTAGCAGCTTTTACCAGCTTGTGGGTGATGTCATCGGGATAGCCCTCCATACTGAGGAATACATCTACATCCACCTCTGCTTTGTGCTTGATTTTTTTCCAAGTATCTTCGCCAAAGCGACTGCACACCATGTCTTGAATCGCCTTATTTACTAATCCATACATGGAAGCCTCCTCTTGCTGCACCTAATTTTGCTTTGTGAATTTGCCCAAGACTCTACAACTAATTTCTGAAAAAGCTTAAGTAGGTCGGCGTTAAAAAATCAACCTATGTAACAAAGTGTAAACTTAGTAAAAAGCTTATAAATGAATAGTTATAGGATTTTTACAAAACTAAACATACCTTGATTTTATCGTGCCGACTTACTTATTTCAATAAGAAACTTTTCTGTAATCAAATCTTAAAATGTTTTATTACAGTTTTAAAAATCGAAAAAAATGGGGAAAACTGTTCGCATTCTAATACTACAAATACTCATTATTACAACCGTATTTTCACTTGTTCCTTTTACCCAGCTAGTTTTGAGAGTTCGTAGTAAAGACTTTAGTCCTTACTACGAACTTCTTTACCCATCAATTTAAGCTTGATAGACTCACTACAGCGCTGCAATCATGCCTTGGGAAAGGTCTATTCCATGTACCCATGCAGCGCCACGTCGGCTTAATTCTCGACTGCAATAACCTTCACCACAACCTATTATCTTGTACTCGCAACCCAACAATAGGCTCACAAAGCTCTAGTACAAAAGGGCGAGCTGTAAAGTCTGATAGGGAAGTAGGTTCTCCTCTAATCCACTCTGATGCTGTGCGATTATATAAGTTTTTAGTTGAGTTTTTGGGATTCAAATTTGACATGTTTAAGTATTTATTTATATTTGAGTTATGTTTGTTTTAATCAATTTAGTCTGATCAGACTGAAATAGTGGATGTATATGTTTTAACAATTAATATGTTTCGCTGATAATGTTGATTTTACCGATTTTAGTTTTTTATTATTTTTACGTAGAAAAGCTATCCTTTTTCAAGTAAAAAATACTATTAATATTATTATCTTGTTGGTTTATTCACATCTAAACAGCTAAATTATATTTAAC